>NZ_JBCNAD010000020.1:0-479528 GCF_050477905.1 Neobacillus pocheonensis
GAGTAGGACGTTGCCAGGCACGAAAAGGGACAGCTAACGAACGAGCTGTTCTTTTTTGTTTTTAAGAGCGAATAAGGAATTACCAAAGAGCATCCCGTTTCGGAATGCTCTTATTTTAGTTAAGCGTTTTCCGAGTTTATTGAATAATTCTTAGATTATTTTCCACGGAGTTTTAATCACTAAAGGCCGAAAAGTAAATCCATTCGGCCTTTTACTATTTTTCTTCAGTGCTTGATAGCGGAATAAATTGATGGAAAACCCCAATGGATTTAACTTTTCCCATTCCTACGTCGGTAAAATCGGTTTCGTAGATCGAGAAGATAAAATAATCAGATTTTGTGGTACCTGCATCGAATATCGATTTCCCAGCAACTGAGAGAATCCCTTTTTGAAGGAGGTTCGAGGACTTGTCCATCGTTTTGTGATTGATCCAGTCAATATATTCTGCGCGGTCTGGATTGGTGGAATTCAGCACAAAAATCACCACAACTAAAAGAATGATTGAGACAAACCGGTTCATTTTTTAAAGACCCCTATTCGTAATAAAATGTTAAATATAGTGTAAAATGGTAGAAATGCTTTGAAAAATAAACTCTAACTGCTTGTACATTCATATGTTAGTTGGGGTGGAAAAATCACTAAGAAATATGGAATCCTATAGAGCAAAAACCGACATTTAAAATAGATACAATATTTTGGTGATTATTGCCTATCAGTATGATAAATTAAAACTATTATAATCTTGTGAAAATAAAGTTAGTAAATCCAAAACGGTTAGGGGTTCATGCCATGACAAGAAAATGGAAGTGGGTCATTGCCTGTTGTTTATTCCTGCTGTTTTTAAACGGATTTGGAATTTTGGCAGCGAATATTCTTGGGAAATGAGCGGGAAATTTTTTATCAAATAACAAGGAAAGGAGTAACGCTAATGACAACGAATTTAACGAAACCGATTTCAAAAAAGTTACTTTTCGCGATACTTATTGTAACTATTGGCGCCGAAGTCCTTCTTTATATATCTCGATACAGCTATTTTGCTAGTACCCTTTATGATGCGGTTATGGTGTCCTCCTTTTTTATTGGATGGAAGCTTTACCGGCGCCTTGGCCAAGAAGGAAGCATTACGAAGACAAGCCGGCAACGGATCCTGCAATTTACGGGTGCCTTTCTTATTTTCTATTTAGGCAGTACCGTCATCAATCTTTATGCTAGTATGGCCTTTACAGATTTCAACGATAACTATGATCAATATATTCAAAACTATACAGATTCGCAGGTCTTCGCCGCTGAGGAAGATGAGAAGATTGCAGCGGGTGGTCCGGTTTTGGCCTTTTTTGATAAAGTGGATACGATTGGCTCTGATTTATATACCGATGCTCTTGCCGGTTTGGAAGAGGTTTGGCGACTTGCCTACATCATTTTGCTGCTAATGATTTTTAAAAAAATGTTCCGGCGAAGGTGGGAAGGCGGATCAAGAGACCTATTCCTGATGATGGCCTTGTTCTTGACCTCCATTTTATTCGGTATTGACCATACGCTTGATACAGAGGAGCCTTGGTCTGTTAAACTGGGGGCAATCGTCACGTACAGTAATATGGGTTTATTGTTAGGTCTTATCCTCTTATGGACACGGAGTCTATGGCTAGTGGTCATCATCCACTCTATTTATGATATTACAGCCACCCTGTCGTGGTATTATATCGATTTTGCTCTTGAATATTTTGCGCTAGGAGTGCTGGTTGTACATGTGGTTCTTTTTGCAATAGAAAAAATTAATCAGAAACGATTTAAGCATCAGATGGAGACGCTTGTACTGGAAAAATAATCAAAGTAATGATATGGGACAGAGAATATGAAAGGAGATTGCTGCGGCAGTCTCCTTTTTAAATGCAAGTGCGTCTGGAAAATGGAGTCCAATTGCTACCACAGCTGTTGTACTACTCCCTAGCTCGTTTGCAATATTTCTTGAAACAGCGAATCGATTAATTCCATCAATTCTTCTTATATTTAAGCTAATATTTCTGATTTCATTCTCGACTGTTTCACTGACACTGCCTTGACCGCCTATAATAATCGCATCCTTTGCCCTTTAGCGATTAATCTCCTGTTTTCTAATCAGTAAGGTATTTTTCAAACCTAAAAAATGGAATATAGTAGTCTATTAATTCTTTCTATTATAGAGTATTATTAGTATTGGTTTAATAGATAAAAAAGGGGTGTCATCTCAATATGAAAAAGAGTGCTAAATTATATTCTTCATTATTTGCCGCAATTGTGTTAACAGCTGGGTCCTTTGTTCCATCTGCTAAAGCTGAAACTCTTGAAATGAAACAAATTATTTCACAGCTGCAGCAGCAATCAGAATCACAACCACTTACCAGCAAAGCATTCACTGCACAAACAGCTGTTACAGAAGTAACTTATAAGCGTCAAATTCAAGGTAATCAATTGCATAAATATGTTTTCAAAACAAATGGCGGAAGTTTCGAAGTTAATGCCCTTCACTCTGATAATGATGGGTTGGACTGCTTCGTTTACAACTTTGACACTGCTGAAACGATTGACCCTTCGTCGACGGGGGCCTTGGACCTTCCTCCTGGAACCTACGTCCTCGTGGTGATAAACAACACGAACGGCGCACTCGATTACGAATACAAGGTGAATGGGCCATTTTCAGAACAGCCTGATTTAACAATGCCTTCGCTGCAAGTAACCAGTCCAACTGCAAATGATGTCCGATTGGCTAAAGGCTCATCCAAGGTATTCCTTTTTTCTGGAAAATCTGATTCCAATAACCTTTCTATAGGAAGCATTACTGATGAAATCAATATTACTTCTCCAGGCGTATTTCAACAAAATGTCCCATTACGGAATGGATTTAATCAATTTACTTTAACAGCATCCGTAAATAGCGGGAATGCCGTGATGGCTTTTTACTCTATCAATTTGCCTGGTATTTCGCGTTTACAAGGAAAGGACCGATATGAGGTTTCAAGTAATATCAGCAAGGAATTGCGTTTAATTGGAGGAAACAACAGCGGTACGGTTATTATCGCCAAAGGGGATGTATTTTCTGATGCGTTATCTGGCGGCCCGCTTGCCTATTCTGAGGATGCTCCAATATTGTTAACTGCTTCTCAAGGACTTCCAGAGTCGGTTATTGAACAAATTAAACAATTAAAGCCAGAAAGAGCGATTATTCTTGGCGGTACAGGCTCAGTTTCCACGAATGTGGAAGCACAATTAAAATCATTGGGTGTTGCTGGGATTGAACGAATCGGCGGGAAAGACCGATTTGCTGTAGCTGCTAGTGTAGGTGAAAGGGTATCCGATACAATGGAGTCAGACACAGCGATTATTGCCAGTGGAGAAGTATTCCCAGACGCGCTATCCGCTTCCTCTATCGCCGGCCCTATAGGAATGCCTGTTTTGCTCGTGAATTCTGGTGTGGTGCCGGATGCCATTCAAACCTTTATCAAAAATCATCCGAATATCGAGAACTTTATTGTCGTAGGCGGCCCTGCAACCGTTAAGGACTCCGTCATCACCCAAATCAAAAGTCTGCATGCCGGAGCTTATGTGGGAAGAATTAGCGGAAAAGACCGATATGAGGTTTCTATCAATGTTGCCAAGTATGGAATTGAAAACTTTGGAATGGATTTAAGTACTGCAGCTTTTGCGAGAGGGGACTTATTCCCAGATGCGTTATCAGGAGCTGCGATTGCTAACTATTTCATGGCGCCGATTCTGCTTACTACCACCAACAGCCTTGAACCACAGGTAGGCTCTTTCCTTACAGAGCATAGTAGTGAAATTAATAACTTCTATATCTTTGGCGGCACTGGTTCTGTTTCGCAAAATACGGAGAATCAGTTAAACAATCTTATTAAATAATGAAAAATGGAAAATAGGCGTCCCGTAATTGTACACTGGGCGTCTATTTTATTTTGTTTTCATTACATTTGTGATGTAACATAAAGTTTAGAAAGTAATTACCGATTTTTGTCAATAATAGTAGTTACATTATATTGTTGAAACTAAATGTACGAATGTAGGAAGGTATTTATTAATGTTTCTTTTAACAGCTCAATTTTGGAAATTTGTCATTGTAGGCTTGATTAATACTTTTAACTATTATGTTTTATATTTGTTTTTCCACAATTTAGCGCATTTTAATTATATGCCAGCACATATTATTTCCTTTTTACTAAGCATGGTAGGCTCGTTTTATCTAAATTCTTATTTTACATACAAAACAAAGCCAACCTTAAAAAAATTTATTCAGTTTCCACTCACTTACGTCGTGAATATATCCGTTTCATCAGCTGCTATTTTTGTAATGGTTGATTTAATGAAGTTGGATGAAGATATTTCCCCACTGGTAGCATCGGTTATGACCATTCCTTTTACTTTTGTAATATCTAAAATAATTTTAACAAGAGAATCACACTGAGATTGAAATTTATAGCTGAATGAAATAGTCTTATTAATAGAACAAAAGTGCGCCCTTGTTTATTTTCATTGCTTTTAAAGACATTTATTTGATATCATTAATTTGGGATATATAGTCTTATTTCCCTATTTTTTGTTATCTTGTTAGGGAAGCATTGGAAATGCTATACATAGATTTGGTCTTTTCGCATTTTTAATTCCTTTTTTAAAAGATTTTTTATTATTTTGTATTAGATGAAATATAGGAGGTATTGTCCATGGCTATTCTCGTTACAGGGGGAGCAGGCTATATTGGCAGCCATACATCTGTAGAATTATTAAATGCTGGCTATGAAATTATTATTGTTGATAATTTAGCCAATAGTAAACCAGAATCGTTAAACAGGGTAAAAGAGTTAACGAATAAGAACTTTATGTTTTATCAATTGGATTTGCTAGATAAGCAAGAACTAGAGGATGTCTTTTCCAATCATCAAATCGAAGCAGTCATTCATTTTGCGGGCTTAAAAGCGGTTGGTGAGTCCGTATCGATTCCATTGCACTATTATCATAATAACATTACGGGTACACTCATTCTTTGTGAAGTCATGAATAAATATGGCGTGAAAAATTTGGTATTTAGTTCATCCGCTACTGTTTACGGAATGCCTGAGGAAGTACCAATTTCTGAGGATTTTGCGCTGGCTGCTACCAATCCATATGGCCGGACAAAATTAATGATTGAAGAAATTTTACGGGATTTGGTTGTGGCAGATGATAACTGGAGCATCGCATTACTGCGATACTTTAATCCAATTGGCGCCCATGAAAGCGGCCGAATCGGAGAGGATCCAAATGGAATCCCCAATAATTTAATGCCTTTTATTACGCAAGTCGCTATCGGCAAATTGAAGGAGCTGCAGGTATTCGGGAATGACTATGATACCATTGATGGAACGGGTGTCCGGGACTACATTCATGTCGTTGATCTTGCCCATGGTCATTTAAAAGCACTTGAAAAGGTCATGAAATCTAATGGTGTTGAGGCCTATAACTTAGGGACTGGAAAAGGTTACAGTGTATTGGAGATTGTAACAGCCTTTGAAGAGGCATCTGGCAAGAGAATTCCATATAAAATTGTGGATAGAAGGCCAGGGGATGTTGCGGAATGCTATGCTAATCCACAAAAAGCAAAATCTGAACTAGGTTGGGTTGCAGAAAAGGGTATTAAGGAAATGTGTCAGGATTCTTGGAGATGGCAAAGTACAAATCCAGTTGGTTATAACTGATCATTGTATGAATGCTTAGGCATCCCTTAAATGATCGGGGTGCTTATTTTAATGATATTTCGTAAATTAAAATATTAGAAAAGAGCAACACTATGGATAATATAATCAAGCTAATCGTTATGATTGTTAATTTGCTTCATGATTTTATCATGAGTTTAACGGATTCCTTAGGATACAACCTAACTGATAAGGATCTTCACTTTTGGGTGATTGGGTTTATAGGTATTTTTATTTTTATGATCACACAAATTGCTTTTAAAGTCATTTCCAACTGGAGTATTACCGCGATTTCATTTATTTATACTTTTACAGTATTAGTCGTCATTGTATTTGCTATTGAAATAGAGCAAAAAATAACAGGAAGCGGACATATGGAATTTGCAGATATTGCAGTCGGCTTGTATGGATTTTTTATGCTATTTTTTGTCTATTTATTGATTAAGTTAATCATCAATTTTATTAAAAAATCTATCTTTAAAAAAAATAATAGTAAATAATTGGAAGGGTGAATCTTATGCAAAGAGTAAGAAAAGCTATAATTCCGGCTGCTGGACTTGGAACCCGTTTTTTACCTGCGACTAAAGCAATGCCAAAAGAAATGCTGCCGATTGTTGATAAGCCAACCATTCAGTATATTGTCGAAGAGGCGATTGAGTCGGGTATAGAGGATATAATAATTGTAACAGGAAAAGGAAAAAGGGCAATAGAAGATCATTTTGACAACGCCTATGAACTGGAGCAAACCTTATTCAACAAAGAAAAGTTTGAGTTATTACATAAGGTTCAAGAGCCTTCTAAAATGGCTGATATTCATTATATTAGGCAAAAAGAGCCAAAGGGCCTTGGGCATGCAGTATGGTGCGCACGTAATTTTATCGGGAATGAGCCATTTGCTGTTTTATTAGGGGATGACATTGTTAAAGCGGAAACTCCTTGCTTAAAACAATTAATAAATGAGCACAATCGAACACATTCATCAGTTATTGGAGTAAAGAGAGTGCCTGATAACGAAACAAATAGGTATGGAATCGTAGATCCAATTGATCAGAAAGGGCGGTCTTATCAAGTTAATAATTTCGTTGAGAAGCCAGAGCTAGGAACTGCTCCTTCAAATTTGGCGATTATCGGAAGATATATTTTTACCCCTGAGATTTTTATGTTTTTAGATAAACAAGAAATAGGCGCTGGCGGTGAAATCCAGCTCACAGATGCAATTCAAAAATTAAATCAGATTCAACGGGTATTTGCCTATGAGTTTGAAGGAAAAAGATATGATGTCGGTGAAAAATTAGGATTTATTGAAACCACCATTGAATTCGCTTTAGAGAATAAAGAATTAAGAGACGATTTAATGAAATTTATGGCATCCAAATTAGAGATAAACCATTAAAAAACTGGACGTGAGTATGTCCAGTTTTTATCTGTGGACCTAATCTAATGATGTTATGATTTAATAAAAGGCATTTATTTTTAAATTCACTATAATGATTCATTTTTTCATTAATATATTAAGAGGTTATGTTAAGATTAATATTGATTTAGCTATAAAAAAGATATTTTAGAAGTTTAAATTTTTTTGATGTTATATGTAAAATTTTTTCCAAAAGAGAATTTCTGTTTCTTTTTTGTAATCTATTTGTTATATTATTTCTTGTGGTAAAAAAACCTCAGAAAAATGGAAATTACTACAAATATCGACACTGTATGCTATAATAGATAAATATAATATTTATTACTTTATTCATATATGATTATATTAATCTTTTTTTCGATTAATATTGTTTGAGTGAAATTTTCTACAATTCTTGCAGAGAATTTAATTTAGATTAATTGGTAAGTAGACAATAATTAATTTGGGGAGTGGACATTAAAGTGGAAACAAAACAAACTTTTGAGTTTATTCAACAACAGATTCATACTCCGAAAAATGTTGATAGATATAGCTTCGATGAGAAAAAGAAGATATATTTTGCCTTTAAAAGGCTCTTTGATTTATTGTTTTCGATTTTTGGTCTTATTATTACAATGCCAGTAATATTGGTATTTGGTCTTTTTATTAAACTAGAAACCCCCGGACCGGTATTCTTTATACAAGAAAGAGTTGGTCAAAATGGGAGAAATTTCAATGTATTAAAACTTAGGTCTATGGGTGTAGATGCAGAAAAAAATGGCGCGCAATGGGCAGAAAAAAATGACCCGCGTGTAACAAAAATTGGGGCATTTATTCGAAAGACGAGAATAGATGAAATTCCTCAATTTATTAATGTTATTAAAGGTGATATGAGTTTAGTAGGTCCAAGACCGGAAAGGCCACTTTTTACTGAACAATTTAATAAAGAAATACCAGGTTTCATTGATAGGTTAGCTGTTAAACCAGGAATTACAGGATGGGCTCAGGTAAATGGTGGTTACGACATTTCACCCCAAGAAAAATTAATTCATGATCGTTATTATATAAATAATCTTAACTTTGTACTTGATATTAATATTATTATTAAGACGATAAAGGTATGTTTTACTGGAAGTGGAGCAAGATAGAAATAAGTTGATATTATTCTACAACGAAGGTGAGACATATTGGTGTTAAAAAGAATTATTATTACTGAAAACAAAAATGAGTTTAGTCAAGTACTAAATCTTAATAAAAACTGTTCCGAAAATATAGCAATAATAGTACCAAACTTATCCATTACGAATGATTTCATAATAGACAACAATAAAATTCAAGTTATTGAATTGAGCATTAATAGAAAAATAAAAGAGCATTTAGAATTCCTTTCATTTAAATATATGAAGGAATTAGCAATCAAGGATAATACAATTGATAATTTTATTTCTGACTATAAATTTTTTTATCCCTACTTTAAAAATGAGTACATTATAAAGACTTTAAAAGAAGAACATAATGTTTTGAGTTTCCAAGTTCAGGATAATTTCATTAATCGTCTATTAAAGGAGAGCCTTCTAGAAGAAGGAATTAATATAGAAGTACTTTCTATAAAGACCCCATTTGGACAAAAATTTGATCCCTCTAATATTCCTTTTAAAAAAATTATTGATTTGAATTTGCGGAAAATGCAACATAAGACCAATATTTATCCTTCAATTATCTTAAACAAAGATTTTTATAAGAAAAAAAGCTATTCCTTTGTTAATAACAAAGAAAAAAATGTTTTAATAAATGCAAGTTTTCATATTAATTTTGCAAGGGCATTACTTCCATTCGAAAAAACGTTACTTGAAAAAGGATTTAAAATATATTACCTTGCCAAGACAAGAAGAGTTGCAAATTTCTTAATAAATAACAGCAATCAAGAAATAATAAGCATTCAAGAATTGATGAATTGGAATGATATTGGAAATAAAAGTTTTAATATATTGAATGTTTTAAGTGAAAATAAATCAGTACAGCTTTATTTTAAAAAAAATAAATTTAAACTGTATGAATTTGAAATATATTACAATGTAATAAAAAAGATATTTGAAAATAATAAATTTGATTTGGTTATGCTGGCAGATGATGTTGAGCCTTTTGGGCGATATCTTGTGAAGCAAGCAAAAATAAACCTTGTAAAAACAATTAATGTTCAACATGGATATATTGCAGACAAATTTAATTATAGTTCGACTATCTCTGATATAATGTTGACCTGGGATGAGAAATCTTCTGACATAATCAAATCTTATAAAACATCTGATACCCAAATAATTACTGTAGGCCCTCCTCATTTAAACAACATTAATCAAATCAGTGTCAAAGACCCCGGTAAGATAATAATCTCATGGTTCCCAAGTCCTGACACGCATATAGGTGATCCAGAAAAACTAAAAAAATTATTTAGTGACATCATTCAAACTTTACAAAATAGTTGGGAGAGCGAAAGAGTTTCCTTAATTATTAAGTTGCATCCATTTGATTCATTAAAAAGATATATGAGTATAAATAAGCAGCTATTAGATAATAAAAATGTAGAGATTGAAATTTATCAAAATGAAATAAATCCGATTGAAGTAATAATGAAAAGTGATTTTGTAATTGCAATGAACACATCTGTTGTTTACGAAGCGCATCTGATTGGTAAACCTATTTTTGCTTATAATCCTCATAGCGAAGAGTTAAATCCAACGCTAGAGCCATATTATGAGGAAATCTTCACAAATAAAGAAGATTTTGCTAATTTTATATGTGGGAATATTAAACCGATACTTAAAATGCCCCCATTGAAAACTGAAGCGAAGGATTTGGATAATAAATTGATTGAGGAATTATTAGAGCTGTAATCATTACAAATTTCTCAATTGATTATTATTTTTTTATGGCGATGAGTATTGCAAAATCATATTTAAAGGAAGATGTTTGTGAAAAAGGAAGTAATATTTTGGATTCATTTTTTTTTGTTTTTCTTGACAAATCTTAATATTCACTATGTGGACTATATCAGATTAACGATATTATTGGTTTATATTTCCTCATTAGTTTATGTATACATTAATAGATCGAAATTTCATTTTTCTTTTAATCGTGTATATCTCTTGTTTATTTTGTATATAATAATATATTTGGCTTTCAACCATAAAATAAATATCCACATTATTTATTGGATTGTAACCTTTATTATAATAAAACAAATGAATTTTGATAAGATTCAAATAATATCCATTTTTAACAAAACAGCAATTCTCTATTTGATTTTATCGATTATTTTTATTTATACACCGTTAAATATATATTCTGCGTATGAAATACGACATCTGGAAAATAAGTTTTTTCCTTCTATAGATAGATTTATCGGATTTGAAGGAAGTCCAGCAGGGCCCGATTTGCTATTCAGTATTTTGTTGATAAGCCATATATTTTTGAATAAAAATAAAAGTAAATATGTTTTTATTATTATTAGTGCAATTATGTTGATATGGACTTCAAGTTTTGCTCCTTTAGTATCCATTTTAGGGGCTTTGGTGATAATCCCATTTAGAGATAATAGGATGATTAAAACTTGTTATATAGCTTTAATCTTAACATACCAATTTGTGGTGATTTTCCTATACACATTTAGTGGAGCATCAATCAGATACATTTTAGATGTATTTAGTACTTGGAGAGCACGTGTGTGGTTTAGAGTGTTTACACAATTAAAGGAACAATCATCATTAACGGATTGGCTGATTGGAAGAAAAGATTTAGTTGAATTTCCTCATATAAGAGATGTTATTGCTAACAATCCACATAATTTTAATATTTTTATCCTGGAGTTTTGTGGAATATTTGTCTATTTGATTTTGGTTCTTTATATTATTTATTTGTTTAGAGATGTTAAAGACATGTTCCAATTGTTTATCATCTCTATGTTAATAATGTATAGCTCAACAAATACATTTATTTTTACCATAAGAGGTAATCCTGTTTTTTTATTTATAATCATCGCTTTCTTAATGGCAGGAAACCAAATTCCTGGGAACAAAATTAATTGGAAAAAACCATTTATATTATTTAAAGAAACTCTGTTAAAGAAGGGATAATTTGAAAATAGCATATATGATTCAAGCCCATACAGGGGAAAAACAATTAATAAAATTAGTTAATGTTTTATTAAGTGATGAAAATGATATATTTATCCACGTAGATAAAAGTAATGATGGTCTTTTTTCAAAAATGAAGAATGCATTTAAAAACACGACAAATGTATTTATTTTGGATGAAAGAATAAATGTAAACTGGTCTGGATTAAGTCAAGTAAATGCAGCTTTAAGTTTAATGAGATCAATTAGAGACACCAGTAAAAAATATAATTATATCCATTATATTAGTGGGCAAGATTTTCCTATTAAATCTCAGTCTGAAATGAATACTTTTTTAACTGATCATTATGGGAAAGAATTTATTGAATATCAAGACATTTCTGACCTGTATTGGAGGATTGAATGCTTTAATTTCTTTAGAGAAAATAAAAACAACCGTAAACTTTATTTGAGAATGATTGATAATATGATTAGATATCCTCAAAAATTTGTTGTAAGAAGAAATAATTTTAAAGGTATGAAGTTATATTATGGGTCACAGTGGTTTACTATTACCTATGATTGTATGTTATATATTCTAAATTATTTGGACGAAGACCCAGATTATTTAAAAAAGTTTCATTATACTGCATGCCCAGATGAGCATTTTTTTCAAATAATAATTTTGAATTCTCCTTTTAAAGAGAATGTAATTAATAACAATTTAAGATTTATTGATTGGTCACTGGGGAAAAATAGCCCTGCAATTTTAACGATTAAAGATTATTCTCGATTAAAATCATCCCAGAAACTTTTTGCAAGAAAGTTTAATTTGGCCGTAGATGATAAGATAATTGAGGGGCTTGAGAATGATATGTTATCTAATGATAAAACCTTACAGAAATAAGTAATAATTTTACTTTATTTAGAAAGGAACTAATGATTATGAGTTTTTCGGTTTTACTTTCAGTTTACAATAAGGAAAATCCAATATATTTTGAGGAATCTCTGAAAAGTATAATCAATCAGTCACTTGTTCCTTCTGAAATTGTACTTGTAAAAGATGGCCCTTTAAATGCAGCTTTAGATAAAATAGTAAATCAATTTCAAGTTTTATATCCTAATCTGTTTCAAGTTATAAGTTTGAAAAATAATGTTGGACTTGGTGAAGCGCTTAGAATTGGTGTTGAACATTGTTCTAATGAAATTGTTGCCAGGATGGACACAGATGATATTTCTTTGCCATTCAGATTTGAAAGGCAAATAAATATAATGGAAAGTGATCCGACGATATCTGTATTAGGTTCCTGGATAGCTGAATTCGATGACGAACCTAGTGAAATAAAAACAATTAGAAAAGTTCCTTTAAATTACGAAGAAATTAAGAAAAAAGCAAGGTATAGAAATCCATTAAATCATATGTCTGTTGTTTTTAGAAAAAGTGCAGTTATTGAAGCCGGAAATTATAAGCCATTTCTTTGGAATGAAGATTATTATTTATGGGTCAGAATGTTAATAAAAGGCTTTAAAATTGTTAATCTTGGTGAAATTTTACTTTATGTGAGAGCCGGTGAAGCTATGTTCAACCGCCGTGGTGGCCTCAAATATCTTCTAAATGAAGTAAAGCTTCAAAAGGAATTTTTAGATTTAAAATTTACTTCTACAAATGACTATGTAAGAAACATCGTTATAAGGGGCAGCGTCAGGGTACTTCCTAATAAAATAAGAGGAATTATATACAAAAGTTTGTTAAGAAGCTCACATTAAAAATTATGTAGTCATTGAGCGTCATAAAAAATATGTCATTGGAATGTTTAGCCATGATTAATAACTTAAAAAACAATACTATGCTTAATAACATTTTTTCTTTGGGGTCAGCGACACTGATTAACGCAATCCTAACATTTTTAGTTGGAATTTTAACAAGGAATGTATTAGGACCTGAATTATATGGTTATTGGCTCACAATATCACTTATTTTTACTTTTACTCCAATCTTACAATTGGGCACACTGAATGCAATGAATAGAGAAGTACCGTTTTATTTAGCTAGGAATGACATAAAAATAGTATATGATATTAGATCTTCTGTATTTTCATTTATGTTTACAATTCCTCTTTTTTCAGTTTTGCTATTATTAGTACTAAGTGGGATTCTTTTTTTTACGGATATTAGATTTGAGTATAAAATCGGTCTAATGATAGCCTCATTAATTGCAGGTTTTACTTATATTTCTAGCTATGTGGAAATGTACTATAAATCAGAACAAAACTTTAGAAAAGCTTCCAAAATTATTTCTATTAAAAGTATTTCACAATCCATTTTAACTGTATTATTTGTGTATATTTTTGGTTATACAGGTCTATATTTTGGAATGCTTTTTTCTTTAATTATCGAAGTTGCCCTTGCAAAAGAGACATTTCCAAAATTGGGGGCAAAGCATACCTATAAGGAATATATGGACCTTATTCGTGTAGGTTTCCCAATATTACTTGTAGGGATAATTTGGAGTATAATGATTGCAACTGACAGAATCATTATCTCAATATATATGACTCCGGAAGACTTAGGTAACTATGGAGTTGGTATGCTTGTTTTTAGTACAATGATGCTTATTCCTCAGGTTATTAGCCAAGTTTTCTATCCTAAAATTGTGGAATTAGTAAGTAAACGTAATTTTATTGAAATTAAACGTTTTTATTGGAAAATTAACAAAATTTTGGCCCTTATAATGTTTTTTATTGTGATAATTGGATATTTATTGCTTCCGTATTTTATCACTTGGTTTATGCCTGAGTACATTAACGGTATAAAAGCAGCCCAAATATTATTAATAGGGATTTACCCCTTGACTTTAGTAGGAGTGTCAGCAAATTATTTCAATGCCACTAATAACCAAAAAGTATATATTTTTATTCAGATAATTGGAATTCTTCTAAATGTTATTATAGGGGTTTTATTGCTTAAAATAAATAATTTTATAACATCTATTTCATATGCTACTTCCATTTCTTTTGCTATTTACTGCATACTAATGAATACTTTCTTTATTATAAAAATTAAGGAAACCATAAAAAAAGAGCCTGCGGCAAGTAATTAAAAGGATATAGGGAAATAATAAAGTGTATATATGACTACCCTACATAGTTTTTTTGAAATAATTCCCTGAAAATTTTCTTTGTTTTTTTAATTCATATGTAAAAAACAAGTTAAAAAGAAAATAAAATGAATAGAAGGATGAAAACATGGATAATTCTAGTTTAAGAACTGTTGCGGTTATTCCTGCTAGAGGCGGCTCAAAAGGAATTCCAAGAAAAAATATTCGACATTTAAATGGAAAGCCCTTAATTTCATATACAATAGAGGCAGCATTACATTCAAAATATATAGACAAGGTAATTGTATCCACTGAAGATGAGGAAATTGCTTCAATATCAAAAAAATATGGAGCGGAAGTTATGTTTCGACCAGATAATTTAGCTTCAGACGAAGTTCCGCTTGATCCTGTTATATATGACGTTGTTCAAAAGATTGAAAGCGTAGGGGACTCGTATAATATAGTCATAACCATTCAACCAACTTCCCCTTTACTAACATCAAATACCTTGGATAAGGTTATTGAAGAATTAATTTCTGGTAATAACGATACTGTGCTGACAGCAGTTGATGATCGCCATTTGTCTTGGACAAAGGATGGTGGAAAATTTTATCCAAAATATAAAGAAAGAAAGAATAGGCAATATTTGCCGCTAGAATACCGTGAAACGGGAGCTGTATTAGCGGCTAGACGCAGTGCCATAACTCCAAATAGTCGTATAGGGGAAATTGTCAGCCTTTTTGAAGTAAATAAATACGAAAGTATTGATATTGATTCGCAAATGGATTGGTGGATTTGTGAAAAATTATTAAAAAGAAAAAAAGTTGTTTTGAGAGTGGATGGATATAAAGAAATAGGATTGGGTCATATTTTCCGTGCCCTTACACTAGCCAATAGTATTATGGATCATGAGCTGGTTTTTTTAATGGATAGTCAATACAACTTAGGTATAGATGTGGTAAAATCTCAGAATTTTAAGATTGAATTATTTCAGGGAAATCCGATCACAAAGATAGCCTCATTAAAACCTGATATTGTTATAAATGATATATTAGATACTTCTGAGGAGTATATTTTGTCTTTAAAAGAAATGGGTATTAAAGTATTTAATTTTGAAGACCTCGGAAGTGGTGCAGAGTATGCAGATGGTGTATTTAATGCGCTTTATCCTGGTTCAGTACCAAGTGGGAACTTTTATACTGGAGAAAAGTATTATTGTGCAAGAAATGAATTTCTTAATATTACACCTAAAATTATAGAGAATGAAGTAAAGAATGTTTTAATTACTTATGGGGGGACCGACCCCAATAATTTAACATTAAAAACTCTTAATGCTATTACCAAATCACTGCATGACTTTAATATTAGTATTATTATGGGTCCAGGCTATACTCAAGAAGAATTATTATACAAATCAATATCTGGCTTAGATAGAGAAGTAAAGGTATTCAGTTCCGTGAAAAATATGGCGGATTATATGCAACATGCAGATATTATTTTTTCTTCTGCAGGAAGAACAATGTATGAAATTGCCATGGTAGGTACACCAGCAATAATCATCTCGCAGAATTACAGAGAATTGACACATTTATTTGGACATAATTATAATGGTTTTTTAAATCTGGGAATACATCTGGAAAATGATGAAAAAAAGATTTTAAATACTCTAGATCGTCTTATCAGTGATGTGGAATTAAGGAAAAGAATGAATAAAAGAATGATGGACCATGATTTATCCAGGGGTATTAACCGCGTATTGGATATTATTTTTGATTCGGAATAATGAAGGGAGCTTATTAAATGATAAGTACAATTATGGAAAGGTCTATAAACGGGAAGTTTGTTTTAATAGCTGAAATTGGAGTTAATTATTATGATATTGCTAAAAAACACCAAATACCTGTAATGGAAGCGGCTAAACTTATGGTGAGAGAAGCCAAAGATGCAGGCATTCATGCGGTGAAATTTCAAACATATAAAGCCGAAACATTAGCGGCCAAAGAGTCCCCATCATATTGGGATACAACTGAGGAAGCAACTACTTCACAATTTGAACTTTTTAAAAAGTTTGATAGTTTTGGTTACGAAGAATATAAGGAACTCGCCCAATATTGCGACAATTTAGGTATTGAGTTCTTATCGACTGCATTTGATATAGAATCAGCTGATTATTTATATGAGCTCATGAATGTTTATAAAATTTCATCTTCCGATTTAAACAATTTACCTTTTGTTGAATATCAAGCTAAAAAAGGGAAACCAATTATATTATCTATTGGGGCATCTAATTCAGAAGAAATTAATAAAACGGTTCAAACGATTAGAAGACATAATAACCAACCAATTATTTTAATGCATTGTGTACTCGAGTATCCGACACCTTATAATCATGCTAATTTGAATAAAATCGTAACTCTTAAGGAATTGTATCAAGATTTAATCATTGGCTATTCTGATCATACAAAACCTGATGCAGATGCGGATGTTATTAAAACTGCATATAACTTAGGGGCCATAGCAGTAGAAAAGCATTTTACATTAGATAAAAATTTACCTGGTAATGATCATTATCACGCAATGGACCCAGAGGATGCTAAAAAAATTATTAAAGGTATAGATTTTATTAATGAAATAAGAGGCTCATATGAGTTAAAATGCCTCGATACAGAAATGGCTGCTAGACAGAATGCGAGACGCTCCTTGGTTGCTGCTTGTGATATTAAAGAGGGTGAGGTCATTACAGAAGCAATGCTTACTTTTAAAAGACCGGGAACAGGTATTTCACCTTCTGAAATGAATACTATAATTGGTAAAATAGCTTCGGTAGATATTTCTGAAGACACAATTCTTCAGAAGAGCATGATTAAATAATTTTATCAAAAGTACAAATTATTTATTCTGTTAAATCCCAAGAAATGAATGTTTCTTGGGATTTTTTGTCCTTAGAATGTTTTAAATCCTGATACATTGGAAAATGTATTCTTACATTGTGAAACACGAAAAGTAGATAAATGAGGTTATATCAGTTCTTTGGATCAAAATATGAAGTTGTCTTGTGCTTTTGGCCGACAAGTAGACGTTGTGTATGATCCTTCGGATCTGGAAGAATTGGCCATTGAATATTAGGGCTATTCCACATAGAAAGCTCGAAGGCTTTTAATTGGAGAACGAGCAGGTAAACGACCGGAATTGCCTTCACGTCTTCAAACAAAAGAGACCACTTGTTCTAGACTACTAAAACTGGCCGGACAAAAATACCAGGGGTGCCAGATCCAGATGATGCAAAGAAAAAGGGAACAGCTAAGTCGGCAAATGATATATACCAATCCTAGGTAGTAAAACTTTGCATGCTAGACCCTACGATGTAAATAGCACTATGCATTGATACAATTGATATAGCGAATGCAATTTTTAGATAATCTAATTAATAAATTCTTTTGTCCATATCGGTCATTCCCTCCATTAATATACCGAGGTTCATTATAGCAGAATGTTGTTCTGCCTTAAATGTAAAAATCAGTACTCATCTTTTTGAAAATGTTTGCCGATATTTATAATATTAGACATGATGATGTAAATAAGATAGTAGTTATTCAGATATAGTGTATTTGGCAAGCAAAAAATGTATAAAACGGCAATCAAAAATGTTACTTGCCAACATTTGTAAGTGCTAGACTAAATTGAACAGTTTACGACAATTAAATTTGAACACTTATTTACTAAGATTGTTCTCCACCTTATGATAGATTTTTATACTTCTATGATTAGGCGGAGGAATTGAAAAGGTGGATAAGTTTGAAATGTATGTTGAAATTAGAGGAATGCTCAATCAGAAATACAGTATTTCTACTATCGCTAGGAAACTAAATATATCAAGAAATACGGTTTACAAGTATATTCGTAAATCACCAGAGGAAATGGCAGAGTGGACGGCATCGACAATGACTAGAAGTAAGAAGTTAGACATTCATAAGGAATTAATCCTTCATTGGTTAAGAGAATTTCCAGATTTAACTGCAGCTCAAGTGCAAGACTGGCTTAAAGAGAAATATCCTGAATTCAAAGTTGGGGAAAGTACGGTAAGAAGCTATGTAAGGTGTCTTCGAGAGGATTTTCAAATTCCAAAAGAATCAAGTACTAGGGATTATCAAGCAGTT
Source organism: Neobacillus pocheonensis (assembly GCF_050477905.1). Classification (NCBI taxonomy): domain Bacteria; kingdom Bacillati; phylum Bacillota; class Bacilli; order Caryophanales; family Bacillaceae; genus Neobacillus; species Neobacillus pocheonensis. Next base: position 18,475 of record NZ_JBCNAD010000020.1, read on the forward strand.
CCTGATCCTCCAATGGGTGAACAAATCCAAGCAGACTTTGGATTTAAAACGGTAAAGAACCGATTTGGTAAACCAGTTAAGTTAGTTTTTATTGTATTTGTCTTAGCACATTCCAGATACAAATACGTCGAATATCAAAATCGCCCTTTCACGACAAAGGATGTAATTTCAGCTCATAGGAATGCATTTAAGGAATTTGGGGGTGTTTCAAAAGAGATCTTGTATGACCAGGATCGACTAATTGTTGTATCTGAGAACGAGGGGGATATTTTACTCACCGAAGAGTTTCAACAATTTGTAAATGAAATTAAATTTGAAGTTAAACTCTGTAGAAAAGCTGATCCAGAAAGTAAAGGGAAAGTAGAAAATGCGGTTAAGTTTATCAAGAATAACTTCATTAATAATAGAATTTTTCATAACATTGATTCCTGGAACGAGCAGTCTCAGAAATGGTTAAAAAGAACAGGTAATGGCAAAATTCATAACGGCACAAAAAGAAGACCCGCCGATGTGTTTCTCCTCGAAAAGCAACACATGCGACAGGTCAACTCGCTAAATCATATTCACAAAACTAGTATAACAAGAAGTGTTCGAAAGGACAATACAATCCTATATCTCTCGAACAGATACTCTGTTCCGTTAGGAACATTTCAAAAGTATCCAGAAGTCCTTTATTATGTGACCGATGATAATAAGCTAGTAATCTATGTCCAGGAGTCAGGGGAAATATTGGCAACACATTGCATTAGCCCTGATAAAGGAAAACTCATTCAAAATAGATCCCATCAACGGGATAGATCGAAGGGAATAAAAGAGCTTATTGAAGTTGTTAGTGAACATTTTACAAATAAATCACAAGCTACTAAGTACCTGAATGAGTTACGAAATAGGTATCCTCGTTATATACGAGACCAGTTAAGCTTAATAAAAAAATGCATCGAATTAGGCTCATTAGAAGTAATAGATGAGGCACTAGCCCTCTGTATGGAGAGGCAACTCTTTAGTGCGAATGACTTTCAAGATGTTGTATCCCTCTTTAAACGACAACGCCAAGTGAACAGTACAAACGCCAGCGATCAACAGATTGATACAGATTATAACGACATCGCTGAGTTAACACTAACAGATACTGAGGCAAACCAGCGTCCATTGGAAGATTATTACACTATCATGGAGAGTACAAAATGAAGCAGATAAAATATCTTCAAGATTCCCTCATTTCACTTCGACTGGTGGAAACATCAAAAAAGCTCCCATCTCTTCTCGAAGAAGCTGAAAAGGAGCAGCTTAGTTATATTGCTTTCCTGAACAATGTAGTGGAGTACGAGCGAAAAATGAGAGACGAGAAAAACATGGAAAAACGATTGAAACTCGCAGCATTCCCATGTATTACTCCGTTGGAGCAATTTAATTTAGATGAACAAGAATCCCTAAGCTTAAAACAGTTTAATCAATTAAAAGAATTAGCTTGGATTGAGCAGTTATTTAATCTTATTCTATTGGGACCGCCAGGTGTGGGGAAAACGCATATGGCGGTTGGCTTAGGATTAGAAGCGATTAAACGAGGTTACAGGGTCTCCTTTATAGCAATGGGAGACTTGGTTCATACCTTGAAAACTATGGACATTACGAGAAAATCCCAAACAAGGATTAAGAGAATTAAAGAATCACAATTAGTCATTATTGATGATTTGATGTACGCAGCAATGGATCCAAGGGAAGCTAATTTGTTTTTCCAATTGGTTAATGACCTGTATAACAATTCATCGATAATCCTTACTTCCAATCGCTCTCCAAAAGAGTGGACCGAACTACTGGGGGATGTAGGAGTAGCGACAGCTATATTGGATCGGCTCATCCATCGGGCAGAAATCGTTCATTTTAACGATTCAAGTTATAGGATGAAACATCGCGAGACAATTTTTAAAGAAGAAAGTGTTCAAAATTAATAAGCAAAATTGTTCAAATGTACTTGACGCTTACAACATTCCATTAATTCCTTAATTTTGTAATAAAGATTCCTTCATTCGATTACTTTGTCCCTTAAATACTACTAAATGTGAATGATGGATTAAGCGGTCTATAACAGCTTCTGTCAAGATAGGATCTCCAAATACATGGTTCCACTGACCAAACTGAAGATTTGTTGTTATAATGATGCTTTTCCTTTCATAACACATTGAAATAACTTGAAAAAGTAATTCTGCCCCTTGTTTATGCAAAGGAATGTAGCCTAATTCGTCAAGAATTAAAAGATCAAGCTTTTCAATCTTTTTAAATAGCTTATTCAGATTGCCTTTTTCATTGGCTTCTAATAACTGATTGACTAATGATGCCACGGTATAAAATTTAATAGGCTTGCCATACTTATGTATGGCATTTAGCCCAATGAGCGTTGCTAAAAATGTCTTTCCGGTACCAACTCCACCATAAAAAATTAGATTCTCTTTCTGTTCCAGAAAGGTGGCGTTTAGTAAGTATTCTTTATTTAATCCTTTAGTGAGAACGATATCTTTCCAATTAAAAGGGTTATCACTGACTTTAGGTAAACATGCTTGAGTAAGCATTGAATTTATCTTTCTTTCCTCACGTTGCTGGATTTCCCTTTCGAAAAGCTGAAGTAGATAATCCTCATGTGATTCTGCTTTTATCTCACCATAATGTTCTCTTACCCAACTTAACTTCAAGCGTTTGGCATACTCTTGGATTTGCATACTCAATTTAACTCAGCTCCTTTCAGAAGCTGGTCATATTGCTCTAATCCTCTTGCTGCTTCCGGCATTCTCGGCAATGATTGTTTAGGGAGTATGTCAGGACGTATCCCTCGGCCATTAATAAGCTGGTAAAATACCTGATTAATTGATTCGACTGAAGGATGACCATGCTCTGATGCGATGGTTAAAGCTTCTGTGATTCTATTAAAATCATGGTCCTTCAATACCTTTGCTAGGAATCTCAATGCCTCTGATTTTTCAGAAGCCGTACATGCATTCAAATATGACTGCCATTCATCTGGGAGCTGTTCATAAAAACTCGTATATTTGAGTGCCGTAGGCGTTTGGCCATCAAATTTAAGTATGGCTGCCATTTTATTGACTTCCTATATTGTCCATATAATCTTGGATGGCTTACTACTAATTCGTGTTCCTCCGTTAAGATTTCTATGGTATTGAATGAGATTCTTATTAAGACCTTATTTAATGCATACCTTGGTGAAGTTGAGTAAAAGTTCTTCTCCACCTTTATGTATCCATACTTATCTGCCTTCACCGTTTCGTATCTTACACATTGGTATTCCTTACTTGGCAATACCAAACATGCATTCAGATCCTCTTTATATAAGTCTGAGATTAATTCTTCCTTTTCATAGTGTTTTCGTTCTCGATCTTTCTCAGCTTTCACCCATAAAGTCTGATTTAGTTCATCTAAATCCAAGACGTGTAGACCTGGAAGTAAGTAGTTATTTCTGACGTATTTCACCATTGCTTCTACGTGGCCCTTTTCATTACCGCTATTTGGATTACAGAATTCACACTCAAATCCGTAATGAAGAACGAAGTTCTGGAACTCCTCCGTTAATTGACGTTCCCCATTCGGCAATACTTTCTTTACGGCAGCTGAAAGGTTATCAAATCTAATCCTTTTTGGAACTCCTCCCATATGATGAAAAATACGCTTCATACCTTCTAGAAAGCACTCTTTGTTTTGAGAAGGGAATACTTGAAAATAAAAGGCGTTGCTATTGGGGTAAGACATAACTAAATAAGGTAAAATAATTTGTTCCCCTTGATATTTAAATGGCGCTTCACCGAAATCTACTTGTGCTGATCCTGATTTGGTTTCTAATGGTAAAGCCGCTTTATCCGATTCATTTAACAATTCATTTTTACGTTGTGATACATAGTTTCGTACCGTCCGATCAGAACCTGTAAAACTGAACTCTTCCTTTAATTGTTCCCATATTCTTTTTGCTGTTCTACGAAACTTCTTTTTCTGTTTAAAATCCTCTAATAACCATTCATCCACAATGTGTTTTACTGAATCCATTACTGGAGATGGTCTACATTGTTTTGGTTTACCTTCTGGACTAAAATCCTCCTGTTCGGCATACTTTTTAACTGTTCTATAATCTCTATTTAATCTTTTTCCGATCTCTGAATAACTATCACCTTTGCTGTTTGCTTCATGTCTGATATAATTAATTTCGGCCACTGCCAACATCTCCTTAATACCTCCTGCACTGCTTTGTCCCAACAGGAAGTGTATGTGTATTTTGGAATGTTGACAAGTGGTTTTTTTAATTTGTGCAGTGCCTACGGCACTGCACAAATTAAATGCCATAACCTACATTTTTATGATGCCATAAACAAGATATAGCAAAAAGAATTATAGAATGGTACAAATCTATTGTGGCCCATTAGATAATTATTTCAACTTATCAACAATATTATTTAATCGAGCAATGTAATAAAACAATACCATCAAGCGCTACGGGAACGTAGCATTACACTAAGTATGTTCTGCGTAGGGAAAAGTTACATCAACGCTGTAATGGAAATTTTCTTTGCTATTATGAAATGAGAATTACTTTTTCTAAAAGAATTTGGGTGTGGAACACTTTTTGGAAAAACAAGAAAAATATATAAAAGACTAATTATCATAGACGAATTACGGCAAAATTAAAAGGCATGAGCCCGGTACAATACCAAGCTCATGCCCAAAAAAAGAACAGTCTAAATTTAAGGGTCACTTAAGTTCAAGCTGATTTTTCAATATATTTTGCACTCTCGCTTTTTCTTCATCCGAAACCAATTGATAAGATATTCCACTAACCATTGTACCTTGTGCTTTCAATTGAATCTGTTCGATTGAGTTGCGGGCATCTTTATATTTACTCTGAATGGTGACCATTTCATCGAAGGTTAAATTCGTTTTTACGTTATTTCCTAACGCTGCAAAAATATCGCCAAAATTCGTAAGGGAGCTTACGCTTGCCCCTTTGTTAATAACAGCTTGAATAATTTGGCGCTGACGCATCTGCCTTCCGAAGTCACCGCGTGGATCTTCATGGCGCATACGGGCATATTTTAAAGCTCTATCACCATTTAACTTTAGTGTTCCCTTAGAGAAATGGGCGCCATCAGAGGTAAAGTCTAGATCGTTTTCCACTGTGACTCCTCCAACTGAATCCACGATATCTTTAAAGCCTTCCATATTAATCTCTACATAATAGTCAATTGGAATATCTAAAAAGTTTTCTATCGTGTCAAGTGACATTTTAACACCGCCAAAGGCATAGGCATGATTAATTTTATCTACAGTTCCTTTCCCGATAATTTTAGTTCTTGTATCACGAGGGATACTTACCATCTTAACTGAATTTGTATTCGGATTAACTGCCATTACAATAATGGAGTCTGAACGGCCACGGTCACCAGGTCTTTGGTCAACACCCAGTAAAGCAACCGAAAATGCCTCTGCTTTTTTCAGCGAAACCTCTTCTGTTCGCTTTTCTGATTTCGCACGATCAAGTGGGGTGTGCATTGTTTCAACGGCCGATGTTAGTGAATGATAAACAGAGTACGCATATGCACCAACACCAATAATTAAAATTCCGATGATTGACCAAAGCACTCGCACCCATTTGCGTTTTTTCTTTTTATTTTCTTGTCTAGTACCCATAATAATTGATTCCTCCTCAGTTGAACAAAAATTATATATAAAAGAATTTGTTGTTGATCTCCAAATTGTTTAGACGAAGATTCGACAAAAAATATTTCCACGAAAAACTTCTCTTTTACTACTATGCAACTCGTCCATAATAACATGATTAAAGAAATTACTTAAGAAGTATTTTATTCCACAATATAATAACCAAAGGATATCATAGCAGAAAATTCCTATTTTTTATACATATATTTCAAAAAACTATGATATTTCGATTTGTTTTTGTCGAAAGTTAGGCAAATTGGTGCGTTAAGGTTGGAGAATTCGATAAAAGGAAGGGCAATCATATTTATTTTTGTATATTATTAACCATTTTACTACTTGTAAATGTTTTGGTAAATTATAATAGAATCATAGACTAGTATTTTGTCGAAGAATGACTACCTATGAAAAAACAAAAGGGAGAGAGAGATGAAAAAGTATTTAGTTGCAGTAAGTTTAGTTTTTACCTTATTATTTATGTCCCAGCCAGCTTTAGTCGGACATGCTGAAGTGACTTCCAAACGATTGGATGGGGCAGACCGTTTTGCCGTAGCTGTAAACGTGTCAAAGGAAGGCTGGCCGAATGGAAGTAACACCGTTATCCTGGCCAATTATTTGGCTTTTGCGGATGCATTAGCAGCCTCGCCGCTTGCGTTTAAGGAAAATGCACCTATTTTGTTGACGGGGGCAACTAGCCTTAACCAAAATACAATGGATGAAATTACGAGATTGCACGCTATCCGTGTCATTCTTGTTGGGGGTCCCGGAAGTATTTCTGATAGTATTATAGAAAAGTTAAAACAAATGGGGATCCAAACAATTGAAAGAATTGGGGGAGCGGACCGTTTTGAGGTTTCCTTCCATATCGCTGAACAGTTGGATCGGAAAGACACTGCTATCATGGCCAACGGGTTAAAATTCCCTGATGCCTTGGCCATTGCACCGTATGCTGCGATGAATGGATATCCTATTCTTCTTTCACAAGATAATTCTCTTCCAGCAAAAACACAGGAAGCTATCCAAAAGCTTGGTTTTTCTAAAACGATCATTGTCGGCGGCGAGGGAAGCGTCTCTGCCAATGTTGCATCCAAGCTTCCAAATCCATTAAGAATTGGTGGAGCAGATCGTTTTGAAGTTTCGAGTAACATCGTCAAGCAATTAAACATGAATACGAGTAAGGCCTTTTTAGCAACTGGGATGACTTTTGCCGATGCTTTGACAGGTTCGGTGCTTGCAGCAAAGCAAAATGCTCCATTGTTGCTCATGCATCCGACAACTGTTCCTCCTTCCATCCAGGAACTTGTCAAATCAAAAAATATCCAAGACTTTGTCATTCTCGGTGGTCAAGCTTCCGTACCGGATAAGGTATTTTTAATCATGACTGGTCAAGCACCGGCACTTCCGCTTGAAGGAAAGATAATTGTCGTTGACCCAGGTCATGGTGGATCTGATCCTGGAGCCGCACAAAATGGATATGTAGAGAAAAACTTGAACAGTCAGTTTGCTGCCAAATTCGCAACGAAACTCCAGCAACTTGGGGCTAAAGTGGTTTTCACGAGACAGCCAAGTTCAGATACCTATGTTTCTTTGCCAGATCGAGCAACCATTGCGAACAACACGCACCCTGATTTATTTATAAGCATCCATCATGATTCCAATGCCTCATCAACTCCAAAAGGATTTAGCATACATTACAGCTCTTACCGTCCGGCTATTGAAGTAAACGATGTCTATGTTTTAGCCAGCAATGGTGTGAAATATCCTTTTATTAGAGAAGAAACAGAACTAAAACGATTCATTGTTAGAAATGGATCAAGTGAATTGGCTCTGAGTTATAATGATAATAATGTTGCATATGACCCAACGCCGTCTCCGGCAGTTGTAACAAGCAGGGCTTTAGCCAATGTGTTTGCAAAGTCACTTGTATACCCAGGTATAAATCCGACAACGACCTATTCTTCAAATGGAATTCGCGATGGCAATCTCTACGTAACAAGATGGACAAACATGCCGTCTATTCTTATTGAATTAGGTTTCATCTCCAATCCAAATGAAGTGAAATTATTGGCGAATGCTTCTGTTCAAGATAGCAGAGCTCAAGCCTTAGCCAACAGTATTAAAGATTATTTCAATCAATAATATAGGAAGGATTATTTCGATCAATAAATCGGAATAGTCCTTTTTTCTTTCACTAATTGGATGAATTAAACAAACTAAAATGACAGATAGTTGTAAACCATAATAAGACAAACATGTATCAAATGTTACACTTTCTTCATCTTAGGTACATTAAAATGATTTATGCTATAATAACATCTGTATTAAATGAGAAAGTATGTATTTAAAATTTTGTTTTTATTTTTAAAGGCAACAAGGAGGTATTTCTATGCAATACAGGGCAAGGATGATTACACTTGTCTGTATCGATTCGGCAGTTGTTTTACTCTCAATATATATGTCCTATTTTTTAATAAACCCATTTTCGGGATATATCTTAACACTGCCAATTTTAAAAACCATGATCTTAACAACCTCCATCACCCTGTTATTAACCCATCATATATTTTCGTATATTTTTGGGTTGTATAGACGTGTATGGCGATACGCAAGTATGGAAGAACTGGTTGGGTTGTTCTATGTGGTAACTTCTTCAATCATCATTACAGCGCTTGTACAAAAAATTCTTTTTCAAAATATTTATTTGCAAGGCCTTTCTGTTACCTTTATGCTACATATTCTCCTGTTGGGGGGAGTTCGTTTTTGGTGGCGGTTTGCCAAGACAGTTTCCTTTGAAATCCGTACAAAAAGCATTCGTCCTGTAAAAGCAAAACGTACCTTGATTATCGGTGCTGGCTCAACCGGCCGCATGCTTCATCAGCAGCTAAAGGATCACCCGACGACAGAATTACTGCCAGTTGCATTTTTGGATGATAATAAAAATGTGCAGCAGCTTAATGTGGCGGGTCTGCCTGTTGCAGGAACCATTAGTGATTTAACGAAAGTGGTAAAAAGGTTTAATATCGAGCATGTGGTTATTGCGATTCCGTCCCTAACTAAACAACGACTAGATGAAATCGTAACAGAGGCAAAAAAGGTTTGCAAGGACGTCCAAATACTTCCTATGATTGGTGATTTAGCTTCTGGTAAAGTTTCTATCAGTGAAATTAGGGATGTCTCGATTGAAGACCTTTTAGGCAGGGATCCTGTCGAATTAGACATAAAGGGAATTGCGGAAAATATTGAAAATAGAACGGTTCTCATTACTGGAGCAGGCGGATCTATTGGTTCGGAGCTTTGCCGCCAATTAAGTCTCTTTAATCCGGAACGAATGATTTTGTTAGGCCATGGTGAAAACAGTATTTATTCCATTGAAATGGAATTGAAAAAGAAATATGGTCATAAAATTGAAATTTTAACGGAAATTGCCGATGTCCAAGACAGGGATAAAATATTTGAAGTCTTTTTCAAATATAAGCCGTATTTTGTATTCCATGCGGCTGCCCATAAACATGTTCCACTTATGGAACGAAACCCCGAAGCTGCGGTTAAAAACAATGTATTTGGCACGAAAAATTGTGCTGAAGCAGCTGATTCAGCCGGGGTAAATACGTTTGTATTAATTTCCACAGACAAAGCTGTTAATCCAACCAGTGTTATGGGATCAACGAAGCGTGTCGCTGAAATTGTCATTCAAAATTTGGCTCGTATCAGTCAAACTAGGTTTGTTGCCGTGCGATTTGGAAATGTATTAGGAAGCAGGGGCAGCGTTGTGCCTTTATTTAAAAAGCAAATTGCTGAAGGAGGTCCTGTTACGGTCACGCATCCAGAAATGACTCGATACTTTATGACCATTCCGGAAGCAGCCCGATTAGTAATTCAGGCTGGCACGCTTGCGCGCGGGGGCGAAATTTTTGTACTCGATATGGGTGAACCAGTTAGAATTGTTGATTTAGCTAAAAATCTTATTAAATTATCCGGTTTTTCAGAAGATGAAATTAAGATTGAATATACCGGTATGCGCCCTGGGGAAAAACTATATGAAGAAATTTTAAACAAAGATGAAATTCACCCTGAAAAAGTGTATCCTAAAATTTACATCGGTAAAGCCACTGAGGAAAATGCAGTAGAAATACTTGAAGAGATTACAAATCAATTAGATGATAAAGCGAAGCTTAGGGATACATTATTAGAAATTGCCAATCGTAAACGGGTAAAGAAAAAAAAAATCTTGTCTGTCACTTGAGAAAACGTAAGGGTTTAATGCCCTTACGTTTTAAAAAGACTTAATCAATACATAAAAGGAAGCGAAATAAATGAATAATTATAGTAAAGGCTTAAATGTTATCATTGGCGAAAATGTTACCATTGGTGATAATGTCAGTATTGGAAATAATGTCATTATTTATGATGGAGTGCAAATTGGTAACAATACGATGGTACAAGACAATGTAGTGATTGGAAAACAGCCGGCAAGGGCAAAGAACTCCATCCTGCCTGAAGTGAAAAAATTGCCGCCAACTGTTATTGGAAATGGCGTAACAATTGGAACTTCTTCAATTATTTATGCGAATGCCCAGATTGCAGATGACGTTTTTGTTGCTGACCTGGCAACCGTTCGTGAGCGAGTAACCATCGGTGAGAAAACCATTGTTGGCAGAGGGGTTGCGGTTGAAAACGACTGTACTGTCGGAAGCTATTGTAAGCTAGAGACGAATTGTTACATTACTGCCTATTCTACCATTGAAGACTATGTGTTTATTGCTCCCTGTGTCGTAACAACAAATGATAATTTTATGGCAAGATCAAAAGAGAGATATGAGCATTTTAAAGGTGTGACCATTAAAACAGGCGGCCGAGTAGGTGCCAATGCCACCATTTTGCCAGGAAAAACAATTCATGAAGATGGTGCCGTCGCAGCAGGCAGTGTTGTAACGAAGAATGTAGAGAAAGAAGCAATTGTCGTTGGTGTACCTGCCAGAGAATTACGAAAGGTACCGGAAACACAGTTGTTAAAAAATCAATAATTTGCGAGTGACTTCAATGAAAATATTACTGATAAATCATTATGCGGGTTCGAATATCCATGGGATGGAGTATCGTCCTTATTACTTAGCGAAAGAATGGGTGAAAAATGGTCATGAGGTGACGATTATTGGAGCGTCATACTCCCATATCCGCACGGTCCAGCCTGAAATGGCGGAGAGCTGGAAAGAAGAGTTTTTAGATGGCATCCGTTATATTTGGATTCAAACGCCTCCGTATGAAGGCAATGGAGTTAAAAGAATCATCAATATGATGGTATTCCTTAAGGTTTTACAAGCTAAGTCCAGTTATATAGCCAAAACCTATCAGCCTGATGTAGTGATTGCTTCTTCCACATATCCTTTAGATATATATCCAGCTCGAAAAATAGCCAAAAAATCAGGTGCTAGATTAATTTTTGAGGTTCATGATTTATGGCCGTTGTCACCTATGGAGCTAGGCAATATGTCCCCGAGGCATCCCTTTATTATGGTCATGCAAAAAGGGGAAAACGACGCCTATCGTTATTCGGATACAGTTGTATCCCTATTGCCTAAGGCTGATCAACATATGATTGAACATGGTTTAGCACCAGGCAAGTTCCGCTATCTTCCAAATGGCATTGATGTGGAGCAGTGGAACCAGTCAACAGAGAAGATTCCCAATGAGCATACTGAGCTTATTCAACAATTAAAAGCGGAAGGAAAGTTTTTGGTTGGATATGCCGGGACTCACGGGATTGCCAACGCCCTGGAATATTTAATCGACGCAGCTGAACTCATTATAGATGAGCCCATTGCTTTTGTACTTGTTGGTAAGGGTCCTGAACGTGATCAATTGATCAAGATGGCACAAGAAAAAAATCTAACCAATATTCATTTTTTACCAGTCATTAATAAAAAGGCAATCCCTGATTTTTTATCTCATATGGATGCTTTATATATTGGCTGGAGAAGAAGCCCGCTTTATCGATTTGGGGTTAGTCCAAATAAGCTTTTAGATTATTTGATGGCTGGAAGACCTATTATTCATGGAATCGAAGCTGGGAATGATTTAGTGGCAGAAGCAGGTGCTGGAGTTTCTATTGAGCCTGAAAATCCTCGGAAAATTGCCGATGCCGTTATAGCAATGAAACTTTATCCTTCAGAGGAATTGAATCAAATGGGTAGGAATGGAAAAGAATTTGTGATTCAAACCCATGATTATCGGGTACTTTCCCAAAAATTTATTGACATTATGAAAGAAAACTAATTATTAAAAGGTGTGAAATAAAATGGAATTTATTCCTTATGCCCTACCATTAATTGAGGACGAAGAAATCAAAGCGGTAATTGATACCCTCCATTCTAATTGGTTAAGTAAAGGTCCTAAAACCGTGGAGTTTGAAAAACAATTTAAAGAATATGTGCAGTCGGAACATGCACTTGGACTTAATTCATGTACTGCAGGACTTCATATCGCTCAATTAGCAGCAGGAATCGGTCAGGGAGATGAGGTCATTACCACCCCGTATACGTTTGTAGCATCTGCTAATACGATTATCCATACTGGTGCAACTCCTGTATTTGTAGATATTGACCCTGTCACCATGAATATTGACCCGAAAAAAATCGAAGAGAAAATAACTGAAAAAACAAAAGCGATTATTCCTGTCCACTTTGCAGGGTATCCTTGTGATATGGATCCTATCATGGAATTGGCTAAAAAGCACAATTTGATTGTCATCGAGGATGCTGCCCATGCTGTTTATACAAAATATAAAGGGAAGATGATCGGCAGTATCGGTGACTTTACTTGTTTTAGTTTTTATGCGACGAAAAACCTTGTAACTGGAGAAGGCGGAATGGTTACAACCCATAATGAAGAGTGGGCCGACAAGATGCGTGTGATGAGCTTGCATGGAATGAGTAAAGCCGCTTGGAATCGTTATAGTGACAAAGGAACCTGGTATTATGAAGTTGAATATCCTGGTTTCAAATACAATATGACCGATATGCAGGCTGCTTTAGGTCTAGTTCAGTTGAGCAAACTGGAATCGATGCAAAAAAGACGAGAAGAAATCGCCCAGAAATACAATGAAGCATTTTCCCAAATTGATGGATTGACGATTCCTTTTAGCAATGAGGAAAATGTACACGCATGGCATTTATATGTGCTTCGACTTAAAGAAAATGGATTCACGATTGATAGAGCACAATTTATTGAAGAACTGAAAGAGAAGAAGGTCGGAACAAGCGTTCATTTTATTCCGGTACCAATGCAGCCTTACTATAAGCAACTTGGTTATAAAGTGGAAGATTATCCTAATGCATTAGCTGCTTTTAATGGAGCAATCTCACTTCCTTTATATCCTAAAATGACAGACGAACAAGTGAACCATGTCATCGCAGCTGTTTCAGAGCTAGCCCAAACCTTTAAAAAATAGGTGATGAAAATGGAAGGTAAAGCAGTCTCTCAATACAAAACCCAAGGTGTCAACCTGAGTGATATCGTAAAAAGAGCGTTCGATTTGATGATGTCCTTCTTTGGTTTGATTATTCTTTCGCCATTCTTTATAATCATCAGCTTGTTAATAAAGCTGGATTCGCTGGGGCCGGTTTTATTTAAGCAGGTTCGTGTCGGCAGATATGAAAAAAGCTTTAAAATTTTAAAGTTTAGAACGATGGTAACAGACGCTGAGAAAAGAGGGGCGCAAATAACCGTTGGTAGAGACAGCCGGATTACAAGAGTCGGACACTTTTTACGGAAATCTAAGCTGGACGAATTGCCGCAATTAATCAATGTTTTTAAAGGCGATATGAGTTTTGTTGGTCCTCGTCCGGAAGTTCCTAAATATACTCAATATTATACGAAAAATCAGAAGAGGATTTTTGAAATACGCCCTGGCATTACTGATTATGCATCCATTAAGTACAGGGATGAAAATGAAATTCTTGCGTTAAGTTCTAATCCAGAAAAAACGTATATCGATGAGATTATGGTGGATAAGTTAAAACTAAACTTGGAGTACTTAGAAAAGAAATCGCTCTTCACGGATGTAAAAATAATTTTGAACACCTTATATAGAATCGTTAAATGAAAAAGGGAGATTATACATAATCTTTCTTTTTTTTTTTACTGTAAATATCTGTATGGAAGGAGTATAATGATTTTTGTAGTTTTCAAAAGGGGAATGGATAAAATGAATAATCGAATCAAAGTTTTGTTATTTGTTGTAATGTTTTTTGTGGTATGCCATCCGAATCATTCCTACGCAGGAAGCATAGCGGATTTGCCTGACCGAATTGATGGATCTGACCGCTTTATGGTTGCGACCAATATCTCCAACAAATGGGGGAAGGCAGATACCGTTGTAATTGCAAATTACTTAGCTTTTGCGGACGCTTTAACGGCAACTCCGCTCGCCTACAAATTAAATGCTCCTATATTACTTACTCATGCCGACCACTTAACAGATGAAACGAAAAAACAAATGCAGTCACTGGAAGTCAAAAATGTGGTAATTGTTGGGGGAGAAGGAAGTATTTCCGAAAAGGTAGTTTCCGATATTAGCAGTCTTGGAATTTCAAATATTACAAGGATTTCAGGAAAAGACCGTTTTGAAGTTTCTAAGAATATCGCTGCGCAAATTGGGATTAATGAAACAGCCGTATTTGCGAATGGCCTTGTTTTCGCCGATGCCCTTGCGATTGCGCCATACGCCTCAACTAATTCCTATCCTATTTTATTAACAAAAAATAATGAACTTCCGGTGGAAATTACGGATTTATTAAACACTTCAACGATTAAAAAGTCTCTTGTTATTGGTGGAGAAGGAAGTGTGAGTCCGAGTGTTTTCAGTCAATTACCTGAACCAACGCGAATTGGCGGCAGGGATCGTTATGAAGTTGCAGCAAATGTAGCCAATGCTTTTGGCCAAAATAGAAGCAAAAATTATTTGGCCACAGGCTTAACTTTTGCGGATGCACTAACTGGCTCCGTACTAGCTGCGAAAGAGAATGCTGTGATTCTATTAACAAATAGCGATCGGCTTCCTGACTCTACTTTATCAGTGATTAAGTCAAAGGATGTTCCAGTGACGATTCTTGGAGGAGTCGGCTCAGTAAAAGACAACATTGTTCAAACGCTTACGACAATTAAACCATCCAGCAGACCAATCCTCTATATTGTACCCCATCAGGATGATGAGATTCTTACGTTTGGAGTGGATATTCGCAATGAATTGTCCCGGGGCAGACAAGTACATCTTATTTTGCTGACTCGTGGAGAAGATTCTGGTGCTAGAAACATCTTAAACGGGGAAGTTTATTGTTGGATTCACGACAAGTTCCATGACCCTGTTAAAGAAGGCTATAAAGCAGGAACCCTGACTCCAGATGAATTTGCCGATGCGCGCACGGATGAGTATTTAAGGGCATCAAAGGCATTAGGTGTTCCTGAGAGTAATATTCATATGCAATTTATACCGAACGGTCAATTTTACAGCTCGGCAATTAGAAAAGTCATTGATCAATATTTGGCTGCCTATCCAAATGCAGATGTTCGCACGATGTCTTGGTTTGATGAGCATAGTGCCCATGCCTTAATTGGAAGAACAGTTCAAGATATGCAGGCGGAGGGTGTACTGCAGCGCTATCAGGCCAAGTATTTAGTTTCCATCAATACCGATCGATTTTATAAGACGCCAAAGCCGATGGTGACCATCATGAACCGGCTTGGAAATTCAAATGATGTCCAGTATTTACGAAATGCGATAAATGAATATAAACGATTCGATCCTAAAAATGGATACTATGCTGTAGGATATCATTCTGTCCAAGTACAATTTGATTCGTTATGGAATGATCCATATGTTAATAGTCATTATTAATAAGATTAGTAAAGTAAATATGTAATAGTTTGGAAGGTTGAGCATTCTTTTTTCGATTACTCAACTTTTTTCCATGTAAGGGAGATGTAAACATTGCCACGCATCATTGCTTTTAGTTTTTTCATTGGGTTTATCCTTACTTTCTTACAAACAGCTCCAGCACATGCTGCGGGGATAGAAGGAATACCTGAAAGAATCGATGGGAAGGATCGTTTTGAAGTTGCGGTGAACATTTCAAAAAAATGGGACCATGCTGATTATGCAGTAGTAACCAATTATATTGCCTTTGCCGATGCTTTAACAGCTGCACCATTTGCTGCTAAATATAATGCACCGATTCTATTATCACGCCCTACGGCCTTAACAGCCGTAACTCAGGAAGAAATTAAGCGGCTTGGGGTGAAAAAGGTATTCGTGATTGGCGGTGCAGGAAGTAT
Organism: Neobacillus pocheonensis; assembly: GCF_050477905.1. Taxonomy (NCBI): domain Bacteria; kingdom Bacillati; phylum Bacillota; class Bacilli; order Caryophanales; family Bacillaceae; genus Neobacillus; species Neobacillus pocheonensis. The sequence goes on from NZ_JBCNAD010000020.1 coordinate 34,513, forward strand.
TTCAGATCAAGTTGTAGAAGCTTTAAAAGCAAATGGAACAAGAGAGGTCGAGAGAATTGGCGGGCGGGACCGCTTTGAAGTAGCAGTTAATATTGCCAAAAAGCTTGATGTAAAGGATAAAGTCATGCTGGCAAATGGGTTTGTGTTTCCCGATGCGTTAGCTATTGCCCCTTATGCTTCTGCTAATGGTATACCTATTTTACTGACTCATAACACGACACTTCCTGAAAACATCCATCAATTTATCCATCAATATTCGATTGCCAAAACATGGGTGATTGGGGGGGAAGGCAGTGTCAGTCAAGAGATTTTGGCCCAAATGCCGTCACCATCAAGGATTGGAGGAAAGGACCGATATGAAGTTGCGGCTAATGTAGTGAAGACCTTTGGTCAAAATAGCAGCAAATTCTTTCTTTCAACCGGAATGTCCTTTGCTGATGCCTTAACAGGGTCCATTCTTGCGGCAAAGGAAAATGGCTATATCCTTTTGACAAATAAGCAAGAACTGCCTGAACCGACGCAGCAATTATTAAAGCTATATAATCGTCAAGTGACGATTCTGGGTGGAACAGGTTCAGTCGGAGAGAAAATTGTAAGCACCATTATGGATATGCATCCATCTGAGCGGCCAATCATTTATTTTGTACCACACCAGGATGATGAAATCCTAAGTATGGGGATTGATATCCGAAATGAATTATCGCACGGCCGAAATGTCCAAGTGGTATTAATGACAGATGGTGAAAATTCTGGAGCGAGAGATATCTTAAATGGGGGATATGACTTGGAATCTTCATTTCCATCGTTAACAGGGGAAAAAATTTGGTGCAACTGGCATCAAACTTACCATGACCCGGCTTCAGAGCATTACAGGCATGATCATCTTTCCTTTGATGAATTTGCTAATTTACGGACCGATGAGTTTTATCGGGCGTTACATTCTCTTGGGGTGACAAATGATCATATTCACATCGAATCACTACATGAAGGAAGTATCAATATTGATCATGTGGAACAGCTCGTTCAAAAATATTTAACTATGTATCCTAACGCTGATGTGCGAAGCCTGTCTTGGTTTGATGGCCATCCCACTCATTCGTTGATTGGACAAACTATTGAATCCATGCAGGAGGAAGGACTGCTTCAGCGTTATCAAGCGAAATTTTTAGTTTCCGTGTATACAGACCGCTTTTATAATGAGGAAACACCAATTGAAACACAAGTTGAAGTATTGAATAAAGAAACGGATTTACCAATTTTATTGGCTGCCGCAAACGAATATATCCGGTTTGAACCAGAAAAAGGCTTCTATGGAATCGGATATCATTCTGTTAGTGATCAATTTGATGCCATGATGAGTGAAACTTATTCGAAATTTCATTACTAATTCGATTTAACGGGAATTTTTTTGGGGGTATTTACACTGGTAATCTTTGAAAATATACCTTATTTACCATTTACTCCTCTATTATTCTTTGCTAAAGTAGAAATAAAGGGAAATTTGTAAAATAAAGGAGGAACTTGTAAGTTGGATTTAAAGCGATTGTCAACTAAGGTTATTACAGGACTTTTATTGTCTACTTCATTATTGATGCCTATTGGAGTAGCTAAAGCTTCAACTATATCTATTAAACTTGTAAACTATGTCGGAAATCAAAACTCAATCGATTTTGATACCCAAGGCTACTATCAAATTGGCACACGTTTTAGCGGACTGGATCGGTTCGAAGTGGCGGGAAACATCGCGTCAAGTGGATGGACTTCTGCTGATACTGTTTTTATCGTCAATTATTTAGCCTTTGCTGATGCATTATCATCGGCACCATTGGCGAAAAAATTTGATGCACCCATTCTTTTAACAAAACCTGATGCCCTTCCAGACACTACTAAAGCAAAAATTGCCTCACTAAAACCAAAGAATATCGTGATAATCGGCGGCGCAGGCAGTGTCTCAACTAATGTGGAAAACCAATTGCGCGGACTTGCTGGGAATGTCGAAAGAATCGGTGGTACGGACCGCTTTGAGGTAGCGAAGTTAGTTGCTGAAAAAATGGGCTCCACTTCACAGGCGATTGTGACAAATGGATTAGTCTTTTCGGATGCCCTTGCGATTGCGCCCTATGCTGCGGATAAGCAAATTCCAATTCTATTAACGTATAATAATAATCTTCCAGAAAGTACTAAGGCAGCATTACAAGGGAAAACGTCGACATTAATTATCGGTGGTACAGGCAGTGTTAATAGTGCTGTGGAGAGCCAGTTAACAGCGCCAAGTCGAATTGGCGGGGCAGACCGTTACGAAGTTTCAGCTAATATTGTTCGACAATTGGGATTAAACGCGGAAACTGTGTTCCTATCAAATGGTATGACGTTTGCCGATGCTTTAACTGGCTCTGTATTAGCAGCAAAGCAAGGCGCCCCATTATTATTGGTAAAACCACAGGAATTACCGGCACCAATCGTCAGCATTATGCGTGAAAAACAATCAACGTTTATCAATATTCTTGGTGGTCCTGCTTCTGTCTCTGAATCTGTGGCTGGTAATCTTCCTAATGAATCTTCGATACTATCAGGTGTAAGATATAGTGTTAAATCTGAAAATGGAAGATTAGCCCTATATAAAGGAACGCAGAAAGTAAAGGATTTCGGTACGAATTCCTTTACAGTAGGAACTACTTATTCAAATCAAAATAGAATTAATATTTATGGCTCACCATCGCGTACTTATACAGGAAACATGGAGTTTGTGCTTGAAAATGGAAATGTTCGTCCAATCAATAGAAATCTTCCGGTTGAAGATTATTTAAAGGGTGTTGTCCCGATTGAAATGTCGCCAAAATGGAATACTGAGGCATTAAAAGCACAGGCTGTTGCAGCGAGAACATTCGTGAAGCGCTATGATGGCGGTACGATTAATGATACTCAAAGCTACCAGGTGTATGGCGGTTATTATGGCGGGTATACATCGTATGCTTCAACGCTTGATAGTGTTGTAGATGGAACAAAAGATATGGTGTTACGATACAATGGTAATTTAATTACCGCTTTGTTCTCATCTAGCAATGGCGGGAAAATTCTTTCAAATAGAAATGCCTATGGGGATAAAGTAGATGTGGTACCGTATTTTCAATTAAAAGATGATCCATATGATCTTAATTCAGCAAGTCCATATAAGGAATGGTCAGTTACCCTATTTAAAAATCAAATTGATTTAACGGGTATAGATATGTTTCACCCGTATCAATGGTGGAGCTCATTGTCTGAAAAAGCTGATAACTCAACCATTATGACTAATTTGAAAAATGGTTTGGTTAACTTTGGCTATATAGATCCAAAGTATGATATTAAAATTGTAGGTATACCTGAGCTTTCATTTACCACTTCATTTACAAATGGAGATGCAATTAATGGTCATTTGAAACTGCAATACCTATTGAGAGATTCAACTAATAATAGCTATGTTACTGACGATTCTGGAGCCGTAAAAGTAAATGAGCTAAATGTAGATCGCAGAGCCTATGACATTCGTACAATGCTTGGTTCAACGATTATGAGGAGTCCATATATTAAAGCAGTGCAAAACAACAGCGATAATTGGACATTCATCGGCGGCGGCTGGGGCCACGGCATTGGCATGAGCCAATTCGGGGCAAATGAAATGGCAAGACAGGGAAAGAGCTATAATGAAATCCTGCAATTCTACTACCCAAGCACTACATTAGGAAATTAGAGATTCAATGAATTGTAGAATCGATATTGGTTCTACAATTTTTTTTATAATTTTATTTTCATCGGAGGTATTCAACTTGAAAAGGAGCTTAGCATCCTTCTTAGTCGTTTTCATTTTCTTGATTTCAAGTGCAGTCCAAGCACTGGCGGCAGAAGGAACAAATGAACGGATCCAAGGTGCAGACCGGTTTGAGGTAGCAGTAAATATTTCAAATAAAGGCTGGCCAAATGGTTCTGATACTGTATTATTAGTGAATTATAATGCTTATGCCGATGCATTATCTGCTACTCCCCTGGCATATAATCTTAAGGCTCCGATTTTATTGACTCATTCGGCTAACCTGACAGATGCTACGAAAGCAGAGCTGCAAAGATTGCACCCACAAAATGTAATAATTGTGGGCGGCGAAGGCAGTGTAACATCCAATGTTTTAAATGCTGTAACAGCATTAGGAATTCCAAATGTAAAAAGAATTAGCGGTTCAGACAGATATGAAGTTGCCTATCAAGTGGCAAAAGAAATGCCTCCATCCGATAAGGTTGTCGTTGCCTACGGGCTGAACTTTCCAGATGCCCTTTCCATAGCTCCTTATGCTGCCAGAAATGGATATCCAATTTTATTAACGAATAGCAGCAATATGCCAGCTAAAACCCAGGAGGCTTTGGCAATAAGAAATGCGAAAGAGAGTATCGTTGTTGGCGGTGAGGCGAGTGTTAGTCCTGCTGTGTTCAACCAATTACCTTCTCCAATGCGTATTGGAGGTGCTGATCGTTACGAGGTAGCAGCCAACATTATCAAAACACTTAATCTCAACACATCAACAGCATTTATTGCAACAGGTTTAACCTTTGCCGATGCCTTAACTGGCTCAGTATTAGCGGCCGGCATGGATGCACCGGTATTATTAACGGCTCCGAAATCTCTGCCTAATGCGACCAAGTCAATCATTGCGGAAAAGGGTATTACCAATTTTATGTTTTTAGGTGGTTTAGGCTCTGTATCACAGAATATCGTCAGTCAAATCGTTGGTTCTCTTGCAGGGCTAAAAATTGTTGTTGATGCCGGCCATGGTGGGGATGATCCAGGTGCCAGCGGATATGGGCTTGATGAAAAAGAGGTAGTTCTGGATGTTGCAAAACGAGTCCAGCTTAAACTTGAAGCTGCGGGGGCTACTATTGTTATGACGCGGGAATCGGACACATATCCCACACTAGAAGATCGTGTAAATTTGGCGAATGACCAAAAGGCTGATAGTTTTGTCAGCATTCATGCCAATTCTTCGCTTTCTCCAGCTGCATCCGGTTCAGAAACATATTGGAACAGTAAGTATTTTGGGAATGAAAGTAAAGCTCTTGCCCAAAGTATCCAAACCGAGCTCTACAAACAAATGGATACGAAAGATCGTGGTGTAAAAGAGGCTGATTTCTATGTAATCAAAAATACAAACATGCCGAGCGTCTTGGTGGAGCTTGCGTTTATCTCTAATGCTAGCGATGCCGCGAAGCTGGGCGACCCAAATTACCGAGAACAGGCAGCGGAAGCAATTTACCAAGGTTTTGTGAATTACTACAGCAAACGATAAACCAGTTTTTAAAACTGGTTTTTTACTAATTTAAGTAAAACAGTGGGGGACAATAATGAAAAAATTTAGCCTTATTCTCTCCTTTACATTTATCCTTTTCATCCTTCCAGCCATAACAGCACATGCAGAGGAAAACAGAATCGCTGGAAAAGATCGTTTTGAGGTAGCGGTAAATATCTCGAAACAAAACTGGCCGCAAGGCGCTAGTACCGTTTTTATCTCAAACTATTTAGCGTTTGCAGATGCTCTATCTGCGACGCCCTTGGCCTATCAAAGCAATGCTCCAATCTTACTTTCCCATCCGGGCTCGTTAACCGAATTAACAAAACAGGAACTGATTAGACTTAAACCGCAGCAAGTGGTTTTAGTCGGCGGTCCGGGAAGCTTATCTAATCAAATTGTTGAAGATCTTAAAGGGTTAAATATTCCAACGATTTCTCGGATTGATGGAAGGGACCGTTATGAAGTCTCAGCCAATGTAGCTGCTAAAATGGCTAATTCGTCGACGATCGTTGTGGCAAATGGGATGGTATTTGCAGATGCTCTTTCGATAGCCCCATATGCTGCTGCAAACGGCTTTCCAATCTTACTTACCGATAAAAATCAGCTGCCTTCTTCAATTGTTCAATATCTAAATGCAGAAAATATCAATCAATCTATCATCGTTGGCGGAGAAGGCAGTGTCAGTGATAGCATAAAAGTAAACTTAAAAAACCCGATTAGAATTGGCGGTGCCGATCGCTATGAGGTATCCGCTAATATTGCCAAAACGTATTTTCCTGCGCCTGCAAAGGGTTATTTAGCAACAGGTCTTACATTTGCCGATGCTTTGACAGGCTCAGTTGCTGCTGCCAAGCAAAAAGCCCCGATGTTGTTGACTAGGGCAGACCAAATTCCAGAGAATATCCAATCTTTTTTAATTACAAAGCACTTAACCGATGTGATTATCCTTGGAGGAACTGGATCTGTAAAAGACGGGATTTACTATCTTCCTGGTTCCTGGGCCATTAAAAAACCAGGCGGTGTACAATTGCAGGGCTATGCAGATAAGACCTCCTATGCTCCAGGTGAAATGGTCCAATTTTTCATTAATAGTCAGAAAAACTATAATGTAGAAATTTATCGTATGGGCTATTACGATGGGAACGGGGCACAATTTAAAATTGCTTATGGAAAATTTACCGGAATAAGTCAAACTTCCTCCATAAATCCAGAGACCCTTTCAGCCAATTGGACGAAATCCTTTCATTTTGGTATTCCTAGAGACTGGGAAAGTGGAATGTATATGGCCAAAATCATTGATTCCGATATACATGAAAGCTATATTCCATTTCTTATTAAAAATCCTAATCCGAACCCAAATGGCATGGGTGTGATTATAGCTATGGATACCTATCAGGCCTATAATAATTGGGGTGGAAAAAGTCTTTACGGTTATAACAGCAGCGGTGGGGCGGCATCCATAAAAGTATCCTTTAACCGGCCATACCTTGATGGGAATGGTGCTGGGCAATTTTTTCAATATGAATACAACATGATTCGCTGGCTGGAGAAAAAAGGCTATCAACTGTCTTACTTTACCAATCAAGATGTTGACCAAGGCTTGTTAAGTACCAGCCAGGTAAAAACCCTCTTAATACCAGGACACGATGAGTATTGGACAATGAAAACAAGAAACGAGATTGAAACGTTAAGTAAATCAAAAATGAATCTTGGCGTATTTAATGCGAATGTAGGATATTGGCAGGTCCGTTATGAAGATAACAATCGGACAATCGTAGCTTATAAAGAAAAAGCGGACCAGGATCCGTACCATAGCATCGACCCAGCACTGGTCACCACTCTATTCCGATTAAACCCTGTGAACAATCCAGAGGATCGAATGTATGGCATTATGTACAATGGAATTCCTGAAAAAACGGTACCGTTGGAGGTAACCAATGCATCCCATTGGTTATTTGAAGGAACAGGCTTACAAAATGGAGATAGAATTCCAGGGGTAATTGGCGGTGAAATAGACCGTTATTACGGATTGCTTCAGGGAGTTGAAATAATTGCCCATTCACCGGCTATATTATATGGAAAAGAAAGTTATGGTGATACTGTTTGGTATCAAAAGCCCGAGGGAGGTAAAGCCTTTGCAGCTGGAACCTTTTATTGGAACTGGTTTTTAGATCCATATGGTCATGAATCACAGGCCTCCTATAATCCTGCAATTGAACGTATCACAATCAATGCATTGAATAAATTAATGGAATAGATTGCAATCAAAAGGGGACATCGCCGTTAAGGTTTAAGTCCCCTTTTTATTTTAATTTTTTCTTCTAATCATATATAGTATATGGGTAAACCATTAATATTGAGGAGCTAGCAAATGAAGTCGCTCGTAATCTTAACTAACAGATTTCCTTATCCACCTGGTGAGGAATTTTTGAAAAATGAAATAGATGAATTATCCAAGTATTTTTCTTCTATTAAAATTCTGCCAACAAACAGTGAAATTTCTTCTAATAAGACAGAAAAAAAACAGGTTCCAAATAATGTCGAAGTTCTTCCACCTATTAAAGGAGCAAAGGGGAAGGTTTGGAGAACATTAAAATTACTCTTTGACTTTCAATCCTTCAACTGGATGTTAAAAGAGCTTCCTGCAGCTTCTAAATTTGGAATTAGGGGCATTTTAAAATTAATTAATTGGACAGCCATAACAAGCGAAATGAAACTTTACCTCAAAAAAAGTCGACAAATGTCCTTGGAAGGTGAAGTGATTTATTATTCTTATTGGCTAACTCCCTCAGCTGCCGCTCTCGCAATGCTCAAGGAAGAGAATCCTGACCTTTATGTTGTTTCGAGAGTGCATGGTGGAGATCTATATCTAGAAAGAAGTACACCGCCATATCTCCCATTCCAGGGGAAGGTCATACAAACCATAAATCAAACCTTCTCCATTTCGGAGAACGGGAGAGAGTATTTGAATAGGCACTATCCCGATGCAAAAGGGAAAATTAGTGTAAGCCGATTAGGAACAAAAAATGAATTTAACGCTCCGATGATGGAGGGTAAATCCAATTCATTAAAGCTAATAAGCTGTTCTTACCTAAAGTCTGTAAAACGAATTCACTTATTGGCAAAAGCTTTAAAGTATGTAAAGGTACCGATAGAGTGGACCCATATCGGTGATGGACCGGAAAGACCAACGATTGAAGCGATTATAAAAGAATTACCTGATCAAATTGACGTAAAGCTGGTTGGGAATTTAAGTAATGATGATGTCATTCGCCATTATCGTACCCATCATTATGATTGTTTTCTTAATGTAAGTGAAAGTGAAGGAATCCCTGTTACTATCATGGAAGCTTTTAGCTTTGGAATCCCTGTCATTGCCACTGATGTCGGAGGAACCTCTGAGCTTGTGAATAGTACGAATGGTTATTTACTGCCAAAGGATTTCGAACCTAAAAATTTGGCAGCGTTGCTGGATGAAATGTTTCATCTAACTGAGAAAGAATACCAAAAGAAGTCTGTTCATGCCTATGATACTTGGAACAACCACTATAATGCCACTAACAACTATAAAAAATTTGCTGAAACGTTAAAAGGGAGCTTCCAATCATGAAGACTCAAGAGAATTCTTTTCTTTCAAACAGTATTATTACATTGACCCGCCAAGTAGTTAGTATTGTTATTGGCCTATTAATCCTGTTTATTATGGCTAAAGGTCTTGGCCCAAGCGGACAAGGAAAATATACCTTGATTACTTATTTACCGCTGATGTTGATGACGTTTTTAAATTTCGGGTTTAATTCATCTACTGTGTTTTTTGTAAGTAGAAAAAAAGTCAGCCTCAATTCTGCATTCTCAACCAACATCATTATCGGTTTAGGCTTAGCCATTGTAAGTATGCTGATCGGTGTCTTCGTGATCTATCTTTTGTCTGAAACGAAATTTCATGAAATTGATACTAGCATCCTTTTTATAAGCCTGTTGGCACTGCCGGGAATGTTTTTAATGATTTTTTTGCAGACGATTTTCCAAGGGATTCAGGATTTCAAAGCGTTTAACTCGGCCCTAGTTGTTCAGCAGTTCACAACGCTATTCTTTTTAGTCCTATTCTTGTTTTTGGTTGATATTCATCTGTTAGGGGCAATCCTTTCATTTATTTTGGGGTATGTTTGTGCCGTATTATATATGATTTATTACCTAATCAAATATTCTCGGGCTTCCTTCTCATTTAAGAATTTTTCGAGTGAGCATATGAAAGAGATGCTAATCTACGGAATAAAAGCACATGTCAGCAACATCATGACCTTTTTAAACTACCGACTTGATGTACTGCTATTGGGTTATTTTTTGACGAATTCGGCCGTTGGGGTTTATACTGTTGCGGTGAACCTGGGCGAGAGATTATCAATTTTTTCGCAGTCCTTCTCACAGGTATTGCTCCCACGGATTGCATCCTCTGATATAGAGGAGGACAGGAATAAAATCACCTCGATGCTTAGCCGGTTTATACTAGTCTTGGTCATTGCGGTTAGTATTTTGATTATCCTATTCTCAGATTTTGTGATTCATCTCTTCTTGGATCAAGAGTATATGAAAAGCTCGTTATTGTTAAAATTATTACTTCCAGGTTTGACGGTATTAACTGTAGAAAAGATTCTATCGAATGATCTGGCAGGTCGGGGAATGCCAGAGTTGAACATGTACGTTTCCTTTGTTAATGTTGTCCTGAACGTTGTATTAAACCTAATTTTCATACCAGCAATAGGTGTTACCGGTGCGGCTATTTCTTCCTCAATCACCTATTTCGTCAGCTTTATTATCAAATCGTTTATTTACAAGTCCGTAACAAAGCAAAAATTTTCAGACTTCCTCTTGATCAAAAAAGAGGATATTGCCCTTTTACTGAAAATCTATCGCCGTTTCCGATACCGCTCGGTAGTAAATAAATAGGAAATTGGGCAATGTAAGAATAAAACGATAAAAACAATATTTACAGTTGAAGAATGTAATAAAATTGCAATGTTTTTATTATGTTTTTTCAACTCCTTTCGTGTATTATTATATAGGGTTAATTCTACAAAAACTGACAAAGCACTCAATCAGATAGAATTATGGAAGTTAGGAAAGGAAATGAAAAAAATGAATGAATATAATGCAACTGCACGTGAACTATTTAATAAAATTGAATCAAGAAATGCAACCATCGGCGTTGTGGGCCTTGGCTATGTAGGTCTTCCACTTGCGGTTGAAAAAGCAAAAGCAGGATTTAAAGTAATTGGCTTTGATGTTCAACAATCACGTGTTGATTTAGTTAACAGTGGTGTGAACTATATTGGCGATGTTGTCGATGAGGAGCTATCAGAAATCACGAAAAGTAAGCAGTTTGTTGCCACTACTGATTACTCTCTAATTAAAGAGGTTGATGCAGTGGCCATTTGTGTACCGACACCACTTGATCAGTACCAACAACCTGATACTTCGTATGTAGAAAGCTCTGGAGCTGAAATCGCTAAATATATGCATGAAGGTATGTTGATTGTGTTAGAAAGTACAACTTATCCAGGAACAACAGAAGAGGTATTAAAACCTATTCTTGATCAATCAGGTCTTGAAGTGGGACAAAGTTACTTCCTAGCTTACTCTCCTGAACGTGTTGACCCAGGTAACAAGCATTACAATACAAAAAATACACCAAAAGTAGTTGGTGGAATCACACCAGCGTGTACAGAAATTGCTTCCCTTCTTTATACAAGCGTACTTGAAGGCGATGTTCATAAAGTTTCCAGCCCAGCCGTTGCTGAAATGGAGAAAATCCTTGAAAATACGTTCCGTCATATCAATATTGCGTTAGCGAACGAAATGGCGGTTTTATGTAACCGTATGGGCATTGATGTATGGGAAGTAATTGATGCGGCAGCGACCAAGCCATACGGCTTTATGCCATTCTATCCAGGTCCTGGTTTAGGTGGACATTGTATTCCGATTGACCCATTCTATCTAACTTGGAAGGCAAGAGAATATAACTACCATACGAAGTTAATTGAATTAGCGGGTGAAATCAATAACGCTATGCCTGAATTTGTTATTGAGCGTTCGATGAAAATTTTGAACTCGGATAAGAAGGCTTTGAACGGTTCAAAGGTTGTCGTACTTGGTGTTGCCTATAAGAGAGATATCGATGATGTCCGCGAATCTCCAGCTCTTGAAATTATGGAGCTCCTTACAATTAATGGTGCTGATTGGGTTGCCGTTGATCCATATGTGAAGAATTTCAAGCTAGACGGCAAGATTTACGAAACGGTAGAAATCAATCAGCAATTAATTGAGGATGCTGACCTTGTTATCGTAACAACCGACCATAGTGATTTTGACTATGAAATGATCGCGAGAAATGCAAAATCTATTTTTGATACAAGAAATGCAATGAAAAAGCACAAAGACTTAGCTAAGAAATACCATCGCTTGTAATTATGGAAAACCAGACCTAAACTAGGTCTGGTTCCTTTTAGAGCGTACCAAAGTGAGTGAACTCAATGAAAATTTGTCATCTTACCTCAGTCCATCCTGCTGAGGATATCCGGATTTTTGTAAAAGAATGTCGCTTCCTTCAACAAGGCGGATTTGACACGTCCCTAATCGTGGCCAATAGTGAAACATACATAAAAGATGGTGTCAAAATTGTTGGAGTTAAGGTAAATGCCGGCAGCAGATATACGAGGATATTAAAAGGGCCAATCCAGGTTTACAAAAAAGCACTTGAAATTGATGCAGATGTTTATCATTTTCATGATCCGGAATTGCTTCCTGTGGGCTTATTGTTAAAAAGAAAAGGAAAAAAAGTCATTTATGATGTCCATGAGGATGTTCCGGAGCAAGTCCTATCCAAAGAGTGGATTCCGGCTTTTTTACGCAGGTCGATTTCATCTATCGTTAAAAGGATTGAACGATTTGCGTCAAAACGATTCGATGCCGTCGTGACAGCGACACCAACGATTAATAACCGGTTTATAACGTATAATAACAACAGCGTAACCATTCATAATTTTCCTATAACTAATGAATTGATTACAGAAGATATCCCATCCGAAGGTGATGAAAAGAAATCGGCCATCTATATTGGAGGAATCACCCGACTTCGAGGCATTGTGGAAATGGTTGACGCGATGGAAGTGGTCAATCAGGATGCTCCTGTAACCTTGACATTGGCAGGTAAGTTTTCACCCGAAAGCTTGGAAGAACAAGTTAAAAAACAAAGTGGCTGGAAATATGTTGATAATGCCGGCTGGTTAACCCGGGAAGAAGTAAAGTCGTATTTAGGACAAGCCTTTGTTGGTTTAGTTTTATTACATCCGGAACCAAGGTATATCGTCTCATACCCAATTAAATTATTTGAATACATGTCTGCGGGTATTCCAGTCATTGCCTCAAATTTTCCGCTTTGGAAGGAAATTGTCGAAGAAAGTCAATGTGGACTTTGTGTCGACCCGCTAAACATTCAGGAAATGGCTGAAGCAATCCTTTGGATGCACAATCATCCTGAGGAAGCAAAACAACTTGGGAAAAATGGACGTGAAGCAATTTTAAAGAAATATAGCTGGGAAAACGAGGCTGCTCGTTTAGTTGAACTATATAAAACTTTATAATTTTTAAAGGAGAAAATGAACGATGAAAGTACCTATGCTGGATTTAACGGAACAGTATCAAGGATTGAAAGCAGAAATTATTCCTGCTTTAGATGAGGTAATGTCAAAAGCCCATTTCATACTTGGTGAGAATGTTAAAAAGCTAGAAAACGACGTAGCGGTGTATAGTAATTCAAAGCACGGAATTGGTGTTGCAAACGGCAGTGATGCCATAAACATTGCTTTGTTGGGCTGTGGGGTTCAACCTGGTGATGAAGTCATCGTCCCTTCGTTTACTTTCTTTGCAACGGCTGGAGCGGTAGCAAGAATGGGTGCAACGCCAGTGTTTGTTGACATTGACCCTAAAACCTTCAATATTGATCCAATTGCGATTGAAAAAGCGATTACACCTAAAACAAAAGCGATTATTCCTGTTCATTTATATGGTCAAATGGCTGATATGGATCGGATTAAAGAGATTGCCGATAAACATAGTTTATATATTATTGAAGACGCGGCCCAAGCAATAGGTGCTCAATATAAAGGGAAAAATGTTGGGGAGCTTGGAACAGCTGCCACTTATAGTTTCTTCCCAACGAAAAATCTTGGCGCTTACGGGGATGCAGGAATGATCATCTCAAACGATGATGAGATTGCTGAAAGAATGCGCGTTTTGCGTGTTCACGGAAGCAAGCCAAAATATTACCACCATGTGCTAGGCTATAACAGCCGACTTGACGAGCTCCAAGCAGCGATCTTAAATGTGAAGTTCCCTCATTTAAATGATTGGAGCGAACAACGTCGCGAAAGAGCGGAAACGTATACGCAGCTCCTTCAAGAAATGGTAGGAGAGCATGTAGTTCCTCCGTTTGCAGCAGAACATAACCATCATGTCTTCCATCAATATACGATTCGGGTTCAAAAGAGAGACGAGCTTCAAGCTTTCTTAAAGGAACAAGGTATCGCAACCATGATTTATTATCCAAAACCACTTCACTTGCAGCCTGTGTTTGCTGAACTGGGCTATAAAGAAGGAGATTTACCCGAAACAGAAAAAGCTGCTCAAGAAGCGATTTCATTACCAATGTTCCCTGAATTAAAAATTGAACAACAAAAATATGTAGTTGAAAAAATACGTGAATTTTATCAAAAGAATTAATCATTCTCCGATGATACAGGGGTAACCTGTTATCGGTCTTTAGATAAAAAGGCTGTTGGTTTCAACAGCCTTTCCTTTTTATAGGAGGATCTTCATGATTACTTTACAATCTAAGATGCCGCAAATTATTTTAGGTGTTATTGCCTCGATTTTTCTTGGATGGCTTTCTTTTCAGTATCTAACCGGGGTTTCATTACGTTTGTTTATTGTTGCCTGTATTTGTTTTGCTGCAGGCTTGCTTATGTTTGCCCGATTTCGCCAATTTTTTTGGGAGAAACTAACCCTCCAACATTTTCTGTTAACCATGATGATTGCTACATCATTTCTAGGGTCTGCCTTTTTTGCTGTAAGTGCAGGACCCATACAGTTATTTCCCTATAGAATTTTGCTCATGTTTCTTGTAATCGTGCTGTTCATCAAATGCATCAATAAAGACATCACGTTACAAGGTCATTTTCAACTTCCTTATTTATATTTCTTCTTATTGGCTTGGATCACTTATAGCTTTTTAGCGATCAGCTGGTCAGTGGAGCTAACTTCAGCGATAAAAGAAGTAATCACATTAATAACAGGTATTCTCATCACCTTTTTGGTTACTTTTCTTTATAAAAAAGAAGAGAATTACCTCGAGTTTTTTACCGTTTGGGTCGTGATGGGATTATTGTTAATTGGGATTGGGTTTATTAATCACTTCCTGCAAATCCATTTACCTATCTCAAGAATCAATCATGTTTATGCCTATCAAAAGGGAATTCCTACCTCCGTTTTTGTGAATGAAAATGATTTTGCAAGCTTTCTGGCAATCACAATCTTTTTCTTTCTTTCGCTAATCAAAAACGGGAGACGGATGATTTACCAGTTAATTGGTTTATTTGGATTTTTAAGTTGTGTATATTTAATCTTAATCACAGAGTCCCGGGCTAATTATATCGGCGTATTTTTAGGCTGTGTTTTTTGGTTTATTTTTATCTTAAGGAAAACCGATAAAATGAAAATTGTAGCGACCGGGTTGCTGATTGCACCGATTATCATTATTGACCAGCTTCATAGAGTGAAAGCATTGTGGGAATTCGTCAAAACTCAAGTTGACAGTCTCTTTATTCCGAGCCAAGAACTTTCTCCCACTACATCAATTGATATTCGGGAAAATTTATTAAGAAATGCCCAAATCTTTATAGAAAATACTTTCGGTTTTGGGGTAGGACCAGGCAATGTTGAATTTTATATGAAAAATACGCCTGTTTACCCTACCCATCAGGCTTATAATGTTCATAATTGGTGGGCAGAAATATTTGTTCAATATGGGTTTTTAATTTTTACAGGATATATTATCATGTACTTGTTCTTATTTTTTACGCTTTTCCGGATTTGGCGGCTGCAAATTCGAAACGGGAACTCCTTAATTAGTGAAGCCTTATTATGTGGAATGGTTGCTTTCCTATTTGCCAGCATTAGTCCTAATTCCTTTATGGCTTTGAACTATAATTGGCTTTTCACTGCCTTCCTAATCGCCTATACCAATTATCATTACAAAGACCTATCTCATCCAGGAGGATTACAATGATTAGTATTCTAAATAATGTTGCTAAAAGGGCAAAAAAATGGATGATTTTACTTATCATCCTTCCGCTGTTAACAGGGGTTGTGTCTTATGTTATGGAGAAGAGGACGCCGCAGACATATACTGCACAGACCACCATTGAACTTGGGAATTTTGAAAATACAAGGCTTACTGATCCAAAATTTGTAGCGAGTTATTTAAAGTCAACAAATAATCTTAAAAAAATGCAAAAAGACTCTGGTATAAAATTTAATACTTCAAATGTTAAAAATCGAATTAATGCAACTCCTAGTGAATCAAGATATCTTCCTATCGTTTACACAGGAACTTCAAAGGAAGAGGCAGAAAAAACTTTAACGGCAGTTGTAGATGCTTTTATAAAAGAAAGTGATATTGGATATGATAGAAAAAATCAAAAAGCTAATGAGTTGTTTGATAAAGTAGCAAAAACTTCAACACAGTATGAAGCTGTTAATCAAAAAAAGGTATTATATGAATTATGGATTGATATATCCAATCTAGTACCAACAATTCCCTCAGAGCCGGTAACTGTTACAGGAAGTGCAATTAATCCAGTAAAAAAAGGCATTTTTGGCTTGATTCTCGGATTGATGTTAGATGTTGCAATATTGGTTATCCCAGAGCTATTTAGGGAGTACAGATAAATGAGAAGGGGTCCAAACCAATTAGGTTTGGACCCCTTTCTTATTCCATTATTGTGAGGAACTATCATTAGAATCAGAAGTGGAATTATTAGATGATTCGTTTTCGTCAGTAGTTGTTTTCGTTGTATCATCTGTGATATCCAGATGATGTTTCAATGACGCCTTGATTTCTTCAAGCTTTACTTCGTCCGGCCTAAAATAATAAGTGCCTCTAATCGTATCGTCATACCCTTTGATTTGAAGCTGTTCGATTCTGGAAGAATCAAAAGCAGAGTATTTTTTTCTAAACGCCAAAGCCTCTGATACGGTCATATTCGTTTCGATATTGTCCCCAATTACATCTGATATTT
Source organism: Neobacillus pocheonensis (assembly GCF_050477905.1). NCBI lineage: Bacteria > Bacillati > Bacillota > Bacilli > Caryophanales > Bacillaceae > Neobacillus > Neobacillus pocheonensis. The sequence continues at coordinate 51,182 of NZ_JBCNAD010000020.1, forward strand.
TATCAATTTTTAGAAGGGTTTTTGGTGATGAAAGCTTTTCAACCAAGGCAGCAACAATTTGTCTTTGCCGATCATTTCTTCCAAAGTCACCTCTTGGATCTTTCATTCGCATTCTTGCATAGACCAGGGCTTCTTCCCCATTCAATTTTTGCTTGCCCTTATGGAAATAAAACCTTTCCCATTTCTGATTAATGTCATCAAAATCAAATGGAACATCGACGGTTACCCCGCCTACTTCGTCAACAATATTCTTAAAACCATTGAAGTTTACGGTAACATAGTAATCAATGGGGATATCTAAAAATTGTTCAACTGTCTTAATTGCTAATTCCTTGCCACCAAACGAATAGGCAGCATTAATCTTATTCTTTCTCGTCCTTCCAGGAATACTAACAAGTGAATCGCGGGGAATACTTAACAACTTCATCGTTTGTGATTTTGGATTAAAGGTGGCGACCATTATCGTATCTGATCTGCCTCTTGCACCTTTATCTGCATAATTTTCAATTCCTAATAACAGAACCGAAAACGGATCACTGGAAACATAAACAGGTGCCTCCCGCTTTTCCGATTTATCTTCCCGGCCTTTTATTTTTACATATGATTTATCAACTGCTTTATAGGCATGGTAAGCAACATATCCTGCATACCCTGCACCAGCAAGGAATATTATTAGAAAGAATAAAAGAAAGGCTTTCTTTCGACCTTTTTTTGCTCTTTTCTGCCTTAATCTAGTCGAAGATAGTCTATTGTTGTCAACCATATTTCATCCTCTTTCAAATTGGAATAGCATTGCAAATATTAATTATAATATATTTACAAGTATTTATTAAGAGCAAAATATGAGAAAGTTCGACAAAATGCGCATCTTATTACTTAACTTAGATTGAGCATTTTTTTATTCTTTTATCCAATCAAGGAAGTTTCAATATTCTTTTTTCAACCTACGATAAATTTCCCAATTGTATTCCCTCTCAAGACCTATTATAATCTTCCTCAAGATAGACAGTTTCTCCTTGCACGATGGAGCACTGGCCGTTTGTGAGATCGACCATCCAGTCTTGAAAGGTATCAACATGGCTTTTCTCAACATAAGTATCAATAATGACGTTATCTAAGTAATGGATTTCTTTCATTTGATAAGACGATGCGCGAATTTCCTTTTCTAGTTTGCCGAGCCAGGTGTAATCAATTTTCACATGGATAACTTGCATAAGTTTTCTTTCGACAATTCCGACAGCATCAAGACCTTCTGAGGTTGCTTTACCATATGCACGGATGAGGCCTCCGGCACCTAATTTGATTCCGCCAAAATACCGGGTCACAACCACGGCACTATCCTTTAGTTTCCTTTTTTTCAAAACTTCTAGGATAGGAACTCCGGCAGTCCCACTTGGTTCACCGTCATCATTGGCTTTTTGAATCTGATCCTGCTCGCCAATCAGATAGGCAGAACAATTGTGGGTGGCGTCCCAATGCTTTTTCTTAATGACTTGAATAAATTCCTGGGCCTCCTGTTCCGTTTCTACTCTCTTAATATGAGCAATAAACCGGGATTTTTGAATGACAATTTCGTGTTCTCCTGTTTCTTTTACTGTAAAATAACTAGGTAGCATGATGTACTCCTTTCTTAATAAAAAAATATTGTTGTAATATACCTTTAATATGGTAGTAAAGTTCGAATGATATAATAATCATAGTTCAGTGATAATAAATGTGTTAATAGTATAAAAGTAGTAGAATAATATTAACATTATACTACCTTTTACTGAACTTTGAGGGTGTAGTCTTAAAATAGTGCCTTCAAAATAGCAAATAGATACATCTAAAGATAAAATATGTTAGAAGGCCTAAAGGGAAAAAACAAGGTCCCTGGAGGAATCAAAAATGAAAATTAAGCAAATTGATACCAAATCTATTGATGAAATTCGCGAAGAAATGATTGAGACGGTTACATGCAGTAAAACTGATATTTTCCGCATTAGTGAAAAATGCCGTCAAGATTACGACAACATGACGACGGAGTTAGACAATATCAAACAAATGATGGTCAAGCTCAATGATGAAGGTGATCAGCTTGAAAAACAAGTCCACCAAGCGCGGGTCATGCTGTCTGAAGTGAGTATGAATATTAAAAAATATTCAGAGGAAGAGGTCCGAAATGCTTACGAAAAAGCCCATCAGCTGCAAATGGATCTATCCATTAATTGGCAATATAAAAAGCAGCTCTTGGATAAACGCGATGATCTCGAACGAAGACTAATTGGGTTGGTTGACACGATTGATCGCGCTGACCAGCTTATTTCGCAAATTTCCGTTGTGATGAATTATTTGCAAAGTGATCTAAAACAGGTTGGCGAGGTTCTAGAGAATGCCAAAGCCAAACAGGACTTTGGATTGAAAATTATTGAGGCCCAGGAAGAAGAGCGAAAACGCTTATCACGAGAGATTCATGATGGTCCGGCGCAAATGCTGGCCAACGTTATTGTTCGTTCCGATTTAATCGAACGCGTCTATCGGGATAAAGGTGTGGAAGAAGCATTTTCAGAAATTGATAGCTTTAAAAAAATGGTTCGATCGGCTCTATATGAGGTCCGCCGAATTATTTACGACTTACGTCCTATGGCATTGGATGATTTAGGTCTCGTTCCTACCCTCAGAAAATATTTACGTACCATCGAAGAATATCATAACCACTCGAAAATTAATTTTGAGAATATCGGCCTAGAGCGAAGGCTGCCGACTAAGTATGAAGTCGCATTGTTTCGGATGATTCAGGAATCAGTGCAAAATGCGCTTAAGCACGCGAATGCCTGTGAAATTAGAGTCAGACTAGAAATAACCAATTCATCAATTTCCGTTTTGATTAAGGACAATGGCGTGGGCTTTGACATTAACCATAAGAAGCCAGAGTCTTTTGGAATGATTGGGATGAGAGAACGGGTCGACCTGCTTGATGGCGAAATTACATTTGATTCAAAAATTGGCAAGGGAACAGATGTATTGATCAGTGTTCCATTAATCAACTAAATGAGGGGGCGTAGCAAATGACTACTAAAATTGTCATTATTGACGATCACCAACTATTCAGAGAAGGCGTTAAAAGAATATTAGAATTTGAAAAATCATTCCAAGTCGTGGCTGAAGGCGACGACGGCACTGAAGCGTTAAACCTTGTGCAAGAATATCGTCCTGATGTTGTCATCATGGATATCAATATGCCGGAAAAGAACGGTGTCGAAGCGACACGTGAATTATGTGAGAAATTCCCAGAAACAAAGGTAATCATTTTATCGATTCATGATGACGAAAACTATGTAACCCACGCATTGCAAACAGGTGCATGCGGCTATCTTTTAAAAGAGATGGACGCTGATGCCCTAATTGAAGCAGTACGCGTTGTGGCCGATGGGGGCTCTTACTTGCATCCTAAGGTGACTCATAATCTGGTCAATGAATATCGTAAACTAGCTGCTGGTGTTGTTCGAGCTGGTTCTTATGTACAAACAGTCGAAATTCGTCGTCCATTGCACTTGCTGACACGCCGCGAATGCGAAGTGCTGCAAATGCTGGCGGATGGAAAAAGCAACCGCGGAATCGGTGAAGCCTTATTTATCAGTGAAAAAACCGTTAAAAACCATGTATCTAACATTTTGCAAAAAATGAACGTCAACGACCGTACACAAGCAGTCGTTGTTGCGATCAAAAATGGCTGGGTGGAAGTACGTTAATGTTTGTTACGGGGCATGCTCGAGTAGGGCATGCTCTTTTTATAATGCTTTTTTTAGGATTTTCATATAAAATAGTCATACTGTAGTTAATGGACAAGGATGGTAGACATATATGAAAACGGCAGTTGTCACGGATAGCACCGCATACATCTCGAAAGAATTGCGAGAAAAATGCAATATACATATGATCCCGTTAAATGTCATTTTCGGGAATGAAGTTTATCAGGAAGAAATAGATATTACGTGGAGTGAGTTTTTTGAAGAGGTCAAGGTTAAGGCGTTGCCAACAACCTCTCAACCGCCGATAGGGCAGTTTGTTGAACTGTTTGAGCGGCTGGCTTCTGAAGGTTACGAAGCAGTTTTGAGTATTCATTTGTCGAGTGGTATCAGCGGCACCTACCAAGGCGCCGTAACGGCTGGTACGATGGTTGAGGGCATCAAAGTTTATCCATTTGATTCGGAAATCAGTTGTATGGTTCAGGGTTTTTATGCTTTGGAAGCTGCGGGACTTGCTTCTGATGGTGAGGATGCTGAGGCGATTATGTTTCGGCTGGAGGAATTGAAAAAGTCTGCCCGCGCTTACTTCATGGTCGATGATCTGGCGCATTTACACCGCGGCGGTCGCCTCTCAAGTGCCCAAGCCTTTATCGGCAGCCTGTTGCAGGTTAAACCACTATTACATTTTGTGGACAAGGTCATTGTCCCGTTTGAAAAAATTCGCACCCGACGAAAAGCCATGAAACGAATTGTCGATTTGCTTGAAGAAGATGCTTTAAGCGGTGGTGATTGGCGGGCTGTCATCATACACGCCAATCGCGAACAGGAAGCTGAGGAATGGCGAGAGGAGCTGGCCAAGTTATATCCTAACGTCGAATTCTCAATAAGTTATTTCGGCGCAGTCATCGGTACCCACCTCGGCGAAGGAGCCATGGGCTTGGGGTGGATGAAAAAACTATAAGTTAGCTGCCATTCCGGCTATTTGGGCTGGAATGGTTTTTTATTTGTAGTTGGTGCATGAAAGTTAGTGTGGTGGTTAAATTACATGATTATGGGAAGTCATGTGAGGGGAGCGGCTTGCGAAATAAATTGAAATTTAAGCGAAATAGGTTAGTAAATCGGCGAAATAAACTCGTATATCTGCGAAATAAAATCGATAGTCTGCGAAATAATAACCCAAATCGGCGAAATCCCTCCGGAGTTGAACCAATTCTGAAATTTAGTAGAAACTATGGCTGGATCAGTCATAAAAAAGGTAACTTAAATGAGGGTTTTGAGAGGGTTTGCGAAATTAATTGAAAAGTAAGCGAAATAAGTTAGTAAATCGGCGAAATAAGCTCGTGAATCCGCGAAATAAATTCGAAAGTCCGCGAAATAAACTCTGTTTTCCGCGAAATCAGTTTCAACAAACAAAAGGAAAAAACCATAGCTCCCATCTTTTGACACAAAATATTCAAAGTAACCCTGTTTTTTCGACAAAAACAGGCAGGAAATTATAATGTAAGTAGAGAAATTTTCCAAAAAAGAAAAAGGAGTGACGATTCTATTGATAATGAAAGACCTTACCGTTCCATTAAGACTCATATTAACCGAAGTATTGAAAAGAAGGCTCAGAATTGACCATTTTAAACATCTGGAAATCCAAAAGGACCTCGCTAAAAGATGGGCTGGATATTGGGGCGAAGTTGCGTTAGCCAACTATATAAAAGAACTTCCTCAAGAAAAATACTACATTTTCCACGATCTTCAACTAAAGCATAACGATATTCACTTTCAAATTGACACACTTCTCATATCTCAATACTTTATCCTCATCATTGAAGCAAAAAATATTAATGGTACCTTGATCTTTGATAATGTATTCAAACAGCTTCTACGTATAAATGATGATGGAACGGAAGAATCATTTGAGGATCCTCGAGTTCAATGTAAAAGGCTTCAATCTCTTTTAGGAAGATGGCTTGCCAAAAATGGTTTTAATTTACTACCAATGGAATACCTCATATTTTTTAAGAGTGTAAAAACAATTTTGAAAGCAAATCCTGGTGATAAAGTCAATTTTTAGCAAAATATGTAAAGGAAGAGACATTTTTAATAAAATAGAAAGCCTAGAACACAGATATAATCAAGTAAGAGTAGATAATCAGACCATTAATAGACTAGTAGAATTACTTCTAAGTCAACATAGCCCAAAACAAATAAATATTTTAAAAGAGCACAATATTTCGGTGGATGACCTTCGGAGTGGTGTTCATTGCCCTAGTTGCTTCTATATACCGATGATTTACAAGAAGGGAAAATGGTGGTGTCAATTCTGTAAAACCACCTCGAAAGATGCACTATCCGAAGCCCTCAATGACTATTTCTATTTAATCAAACCCTTCATTTCTAGTTCCGAATTTCGAAGTTTTTTCCATATCTCCACCAAGGATATTGCCCAAAAACATCTTTATAATTTGCACCTACCAACCACCGGCACAACCAAAAACCGTCTATACCACTTCACCCCAAAGGAGATTCCCCATGCGCTTTATCATAAAAAACCAACAATTAGTCCCAGTAAAATTCCCACATGAAGAATCGGTCCGGATCTCGCAAATCCCAACACTCCCACAACCTCATCTGAATCCTAACTTCCATTACAACCCAGCCCTGCAAACACTTCTAGCCGGTAAGCAGCTCCTTCCTGAAGATATCCCATTTACCCTCAAAGAAATTCACTCACATTACGAAAATGGATATATTACATACCGCCCGGGAATCAAATACCATGGAAAAAAGCCCAGCTGTGCCCGTTGCGGAAACAAGGACCCTCAATGGTTTTCCACCTACCCGTGCCAAAGGTGTGGCGAAAACTGCCTTTATTGTCGCCATTGCATCATGATGGGGCGAATCAGCGAATGCACGCCCCTGCTTGGCTGGAACGGAACTGTGCCAGAAACCACACTTCCAACCGAAATCATGGCGTGGAGAGGGACACTATCAGAGGGGCAACATGTCGCATCCGAACAGGTTGTCCGGGCAATCAACCAAAATAAAGAGCATTTAGTTTGGGCGGTTTGCGGAGCAGGCAAAACAGAAGTACTGTTCCCTGGGATAGAATCGGCCTTAACCGACCAAAAAAGAATCTGCATCGCGACACCAAGAACGGACGTGGTTCTCGAACTCACACCGCGACTAAAATCGGCATTTCCCACCATCAATATCGCATCCTTATACGGCGGCAGCGAGGACCGACACCTTTTTGCGCCTCTCACGATTGCAACGACCCACCAGCTGCTCCGATTTTATCATGCTTTCGATGCGATTATCTTAGATGAAGTCGATGCTTTTCCTTATACCGTAGAGGAATCGCTTCAATATGCTGCGATTCAGGCGCGGAAACCAATCTCAGCGATGATTTATCTGACCGCCACGCCCTCTGATAAATGGCAGCGAGAATGCCGCACCGGAAAAAGGCCCTATACGACCATACCGGCCCGTTTTCACCGCCATCCACTCCCAGTACCGGAATTTAAATGGTGCGGCAATTGGCAAAAGCAGCTTCACAAAAATAAACTGCCGCCAAATGTTCACCGCTGGGTTAAAGAAAGAATCCAAGCAAACAAGCAAGCCTTACTCTTTTTTCCGCACATCCCGTTAATGGAAAAAGCACTTCCCATCCTACGACAGGATGCCCCGAAATTGGAAGCTGTCCATGCAGAGGATCCAGACCGAAAAGAAAAGGTTCAAAAAATGCGAGCAAAGGAAATTCCGCTTCTCCTCACTACAACCATACTGGAACGCGGCGTAACCTTTCCAAATATCGACGTTGCGGTCATCGGTGCCGAGGAAAATATTTTTACAGAGAGTGCGCTCGTGCAAATTGCCGGCAGAGCAGGGCGGAGCAAAGACCATCCAGACGGGGTGGTAACCTTTTTTCATTACGGAAAAACCGAAGAGATGCTAAAAGCAAGGAAACAAATCGTAGCGATGAATCGAGAAGGCGTAAAAAGGGGACTAATCGATCATCAAAAAGGATGAGAAGAATGGATTTATTCCTACAAAACAGGTGTTTAATATGCCACGAACCAATCCGTCCAAGCATGGGCTGGAGGGCTTTGATTTCAGCCGAAAGAGAGCAGTCTACTTGCACAACATGTGAAAGCAAGTTGGAGAAAATAGAAGGAGAAACCTGCGGAATGTGTAACAGGCCCTTTAAAATGCTAGATGAAAAATTTCGTCATGGCGATTTGTGCTATGATTGTAAGCGCTGGGAGGAGGACCCTGAGTGGCAAGGATTTCTTGAGAAAAACAACGCTCTTTTTCTCTATAATGACTTTTTAAAGGAAGTACTCGCGAAGTTTAAATTCCGCGGAGACTACGCATTAGCGAAGGTATTCGTAGGACTATTTAAAGAAGAGCTTGCAAAAATGAAACCGGATCTGATTGTTCCGATTCCGTTAAGTGAAGAGCGCCTATTTGAGCGCGGGTTTAATCAAGCAAAGGCGCTAATTATGGAATCTGGCTTAACTCCAGTAGACATCCTAAGCCGAATCCATTCAGAAAAACAATCTAAAAAATCGAGGCTAGAACGAATCCATCTACCTCAAGTATTTAAGATAAATCCTGACATGAATTTACAAGGCAAAAGTATTATTCTGATTGATGATATCTATACAACGGGTTCTACCTTGAGGCATGCAGCCAAACTTTTAAAAAGTGCGGGCGCAACAAGCATCCAGTCGCTCACAGTTGCAAGGTAGATATAAATTAAATGAGCATTCATCCAAAAAAATTATTATCTAATACATTCCCTATTTCTTGAGTGTTTTAGTGGAAACTCTACCCATAAACAATTAGAATAAAGTTGAATAACAATTCATTTTAGTGAATTTTCCCTATTAAAGTCAATGGCTGAGTTAAACGTTGTCACTATTTACCTGTTGTTTTTGTCAATAATTCGACAAAATTATTGTTCTGATTTAGCAGGATTATCATAGGGTAGAATAGAAATGTTATTACATAGCCTTAACTAAAGGAGGAGTCCACATGAAATATAACGTTCGTGGCGAAAACATTGAGGTTACTCCAGCAATTAGAGAGTATGTTGAAAAGAAGATTTCTAAATTGGAGCGCTATTTTACAGAAGCACCTGACGCAAAAGTAAATGTGAATCTTAGATTCAATCAGGATAAAACTTCTAAGGTAGAGGTTACCATTCCGCTGCCGCATCTAGTTTTACGTGCTGAAGAAACAAATGTAGATATGTACGCTGGAATTGATTTAATTTTAGACAAGCTTGAGCGCCAAATCCGCAAGCACAAAACAAAAGTTAACCGTAAATTCCGTGAAAAAGGTGATTTTCCAATTACCTTTGCAACTTCAGAAAATACCGAAGTTGTTGATTTTGATGAAGATGATCTAGAATTAGTTCGTACAAAACGATTTGATCTTAAACCGATGGATAGTGAAGAAGCCATCCTGCAGATGAATATGTTAGGACATAGCTTCTACGTATTCACTAACTCAGATACTAACCGTACAAACGTAGTTTACAAGCGTAAAGACGGCCGTTACGGCTTGATTGAAGCACATTAAAAATAATGGAAGAACGCTGCTCTTAATATTGGGGGCGGCGTTTTTTTGCCTTATTAAATATTCAATATAAAGAGATTGCAATTTTTCGTAATCTACTAAAATGGAAAAAATATTTTAGATAGCCACCACCATAAAGAGATTCCATCGGACGTATGTTTTAATAGAAAACCAATAATGGGGGCAAAAACAGACATGAAAACTAAAAAAATGACACATTTACTTACAAGCGGTATGGTAGCTTCGTCACTAATTTTTTCAATAGGTGCAGGCAGTGCATTCGCAAATGGAGATGGCTCCGATTCATCAACCGAATCTGCGGTAACAACCGACCAAGCTCAAAATGGAGCAGATCAAACAGTGGAAACATCCGATCAAGTCGAAAATAGTGGAGAACAAACAGAAACAACTGCTGAAGATACTACTATACAGGATGAAGTTGCTGGTGACACAGAAGAAGTGGAGCAAGCAGACACTGATGAAGTAGAAAAAACTGAAACAGAACAAGCAGATACTGATGCTGCTGTACAAACAGATAAAGTAGAAGCCCCTTCTTTAGTTCCTGGAGACTTCTTCTATTTTGTAAAAACAATGACTGAAAAAATTCGTCTTGCCTTCACGGTAGATGATTATAAAGAAGCAAAACTTTTAGCGGAATTTGCAGCTGAACGGATTGCTGAGGCCAATGTCTTATTTAAAGACGGAAAAACTGAAGAGGCTGCGTCACTTTTAAAAGAAGCAATCGCAACACAGGAGCAATCTAGTGAAAATTTACCTGCCACAGAAGATGTTTCTTCTGATGACACTCAAAGTGATGAAGTAGCAGTACAAAGCAAGCTTGCGCATAACATCGATGCTTTATGTGCAGCATTAGCACACGTGAAAAACCCAACTGCCCAGCAAGCCATCATGAAAAATATTCAAAAGTCATTTGCTAAGTTAGAAAAGAAGGCAGCCAAGCTTGAAGAGAAAGATGCGAAATTTGCCGAAAAAATGAGCAAAATCGAAGAAAAAGTGGCTAGTGGAGATATATCCGAGGACAAAGCGACTCATGCAAAAAATAAACTTGAAAAAAAGCAAAAGCAGAAGCACGAAGAAGCTGCAGCGGAAGTAGAGAAAGTGGAGCAGGAAACAACAACGCAGGCTGCGCAGGAACTAGCTAATGAACAGCAAGCAGTAGTAGAAACTACCAAAGTGGCAAATAATGCGGTAGAAAAGCAGAAGGATGCAGCACAAAGAGTGCAACAGAAGGCAACTAAAGCTCAATCAAAGCCACAAGCAGCCGCTAAAAAGGTTGAAGAAAAAAAGCAGAATAATGAAGAAAAGCAACATGGAGAAGGTAACGGTAACAGTAAACATTAATGAATTAGACAGGGGTGCTGCCTACTTGGGCGCACTTTTTGTTTTTATTTGCGGCAGGAAATCCCAATGAACTTCAAAAAAAGGATCTAAAAAATAAGAGAATTCCTCTATAAAAAGTTATCCCCATGTGGATAACCGCAATTCTTTATTGAATATCCACAAAATTCAGTTAGTTGTCTACAAATTCACATCACTTATCTACAAATCCACAAAAAGAGAGCCGGCGCATTAATCGCTGGCTCTTCATGTAGAATCTTATTATTTCCCCGCACCGTGACAGTTCTTATATTTTATACCACTTCCGCAGAAACATGGATCGTTACGACCGATGGTCATTTCGTTTACTTTCGGCTTTTTCTTAACTGCTTCGCCGTCTTCCTTTGGATTCACGGCTTGGCCTTTGGCTACTTCTTGGCGCTCAAGGTTGTTGCGAATCTCCGCCTTCATTATATACATTGCTGCTTCTTCTTCGATCGATTGAATCATCGTTTCAAACATTGCGAAGCCTTCATGCTGGTATTCTCGAAGCGGATCAATTTGACCGTATGCACGTAAGTGAATTCCTTGACGGAGTTGGTCCATTGCATCAATGTGATCAATCCATTTGGAATCTACTGCACGCAGTGTGACTACTTTTTCAAACTCGCGCATTTGCTCAGGGAAAAGAATTTGTTCTTTTTCATCGTAGCGCTCTTTCACTTTAGCATAAATAGCATCGACCATTTCGTCTGGGTCTTTTTCTTTTAAATCCTCTAATGTGATATCGCCTTCATGCAGCAGGTTGGCATGGACATAATCAACAATGCCTTGAAGATTCCATTCTTCTTCATCCTCATGAATAGATGCATGAGCATCGACCGAACGCTGAATCGTGCTTTGAATCATCTTATGAACAATGTCACGAAGGTTTTCAGATTCTAACACTTCGTCACGCTGAGTGTAAATAATTTCACGTTGCTGACGAAGAACATCGTCATATTGTAATAGCTGCTTACGGGCATCGAAGTTGTTGCCTTCGACACGTTTCTGGGCAGATTCTACGGCACGTGATACCATTTTACTTTGAATTGGCTGGGTATCGTCCATACCGAGACGTTCCATCATCGCCTTCATATTGTCAGAACCAAAGCGGCGCATCAATTCGTCTTCCATTGATAAGTAGAACTGCGTAATACCTGGATCTCCTTGACGGCCAGAACGTCCACGCAGCTGATTATCGATACGACGGCTTTCGTGACGCTCGGTACCAATAACGGCAAGTCCGCCAAGAGCAATAACCCCTTCGCCAAGTTTAATGTCTGTACCACGACCAGCCATGTTAGTGGCAATCGTAACCGCTCCACTATGACCGGCTTCCGCGATAATTTCAGCTTCACGCTCATGGTTTTTCGCGTTCAAAACATTGTGGCGAATGCCTTTTTTCAATAATAGCCTTGAAATCAGTTCAGAAGTTTCAATCGCAACCGTACCGACAAGAACAGGCTGTCCTTGTTTGTGGCGCTCGGCGATATCCTCGACAACGGCACGGAACTTGCCTTCCATGGAAGAATAAATTAAATCCGGACGGTCATCACGGGCAATTGGTTTATTAGTTGGGATGACGATAACGTTCATGTTATAAATGTTACGGAATTCTTCTTCTTCCGTTTTGGCCGTACCAGTCATACCAGCCAGTTTTTCATACATACGGAAGTAGTTTTGGAACGTAATTGTCGCCATTGTCATACTTTCGTTTTGGACTTCGAGACCTTCTTTTGCCTCAATTGCTTGGTGTAAACCTTCACTGTAACGACGGCCCTTCATTAAACGACCAGTGAACTGGTCAACGATAACAATTTCTCCATCCTGCACGACATAGTCCACATCAAGGTGCATACTCACATTTGCTTTTAGGGCCTGATTAATATGATGGTTTAAGGTAACGTGCGACATATCAAAGAGGTTTTCAATGCCGAATGCTTTTTCGGCTTTGCTGATTCCTTCTTCTGTCAGCATAACGCCCTTCGTTTTTTCATCATACGTAAAGTCTGTATCTTTAGTCAGCATGCGAACAAAGGCATTGGCTTGAATATATAGGACAGCTGATTTTTGCGCTGAGCCTGAGATAATTAATGGTGTACGAGCTTCGTCGATTAAAATCGAGTCAACCTCGTCAATGACGGCATAGAAAAGCGGCTTTTGAACCTTTTGCTCTTTATAAAGGACCATGTTGTCACGCAGGTAGTCGAATCCGAATTCGTTATTTGTACCATATGTGATATCACAAGCATAGGCAGCCTGTTTTTCATCTTTATCCATGCTGTTCAGGTTGAGACCCACTGTTAAGCCTAAAAATTGATAGAGCTGACCCATTTCGGACGCGTCACGGCTTGCCAAGTATTCATTGACCGTAACAACATGAACACCTTTACCTGAAAGTGCATTTAAATAAACTGGCATAGTCGCTGTTAATGTTTTACCTTCCCCGGTCTTCATCTCCGAAATGTTCCCTTCATGAAGGGAAATACCACCCATTAGCTGAACGTGGTATGGATATAGGCCAAGCACGCGGCGAGCACCTTCACGAACAACTGCAAAGGCTTCGACAAGCAGATCATCAAGGGATTCGCCGTTTTGATAACGGGCTTTGAATTCCTCTGTTTTTTCCCGAAGTTGATCATCGGTCAGCTTTTCTGTTTCAGCTGCTAGTGCGTCAATTTGCGTTGCGAGTTTATCCAAACGCTTGAGTTCGCGCTTGTTTAAATCAAAAACTTTATTTAAAATCCCCATCATGTGATGAACGCTCCTTTTTATCGAGACTCAAAAAACCATTTTTAAAGTAAATCATATCAAACTTTTTCGATAATTTCCCTTTTCATCTTACCATTTCCTCTATACAGTGACAACAATGTAGGTATAGAAGCAAATATTGTCAATCTACTATTATATACCTCGAAATTCAAGACTCCAAATTAGCCATTATAATTTGTTCGATTTTTCGTCATATATGGCAAACTGATGGCATTTTATGAGTGATTAAACGTTAACAATGTCAAAACATAAGAAAATAATAAAAAACATGTATAAACTAGATTCATTGTGTATTTTTATACGCAATAACACTATTTATATAGTGCTAAATATCCCTTTCAAAACAACATATTAACAGTGTTTTTAGAGATAAAAAGCAATTCGAACAGTATGAAAAAATATTCACAAATTGTACATTGGATTATACTTTCGCAATGTTAGATACTACCTTTAGAGAGGTTAATATGGAAAATAAATAGACAAATAATCCTAGATGGGAAGGGTGAGTAAAGTGGCCTTTTGGGGGAAAAAAAATAAAGAGACAGATCCCGAAACTAGAGAAGACAAAAAAAAGATTGGCCCTATACGCAAACTCTGGCAAAAGTTCAGAAGTATAGATTGGAAGAATCCGGTGAACAGGTGGAAATTATTATTCGTTTCACTGATCGGATGTATTGTTATTTTTGGAGGAGGATACGGTGTCCTATCCTTCACAAATTCACCTTCATTCTGTTCCAGCTGTCATGAAATGGCACCAGAGTATTCAACATTCACAGCCAGCGCACACAACCAGATTTCCTGTGTACAGTGCCATATAAAACCAGGATTCACCAATATGATCACGCACAAAATGAAATCAATGAAGGAAGTGTACTACCACGTAACGGGTGTACCGAAACAGATTGTACAACATGAAGAAGAAGCAGTTTCAAATGAAAACTGCTTACAATGTCACTCCAAGAACCGTCTAGTAACGGCATCAGGGGATTTAAAGGTTAACCATAAAGGTCATATTGAAAAAGATATTCCTTGTGTTACCTGTCACGCTGGTGTAGTACATGCCAAGATGGCAACTCGTGGCATCAACACCGAAGAAGTTCGCGGCAAGTGGAACAAAGCGAGTGCCGAAAAATTAATGGAAGAAAAATACTTAAGACCAAACATGGGAACCTGTATAGACTGCCATGACAAAGTTAACAACGGTGAAAAGCCTTGGAAAGAAACAGCTTACATCGTTCCGCCAAATCCAGAAGAAGTTGAGAAAAAGCTGGAAGAGCAACAAAAAGAAGCAACAAAAGGTACTTCAACCGAAGCGACAACAGAAGCAACAACCGAAACTACAGCTGAAGGCGGAAATACAGAAGCGGTTGTAGCGGACCATGAGAAAAAAACACAGGATATCATTTTACAAGCAATCGGCAAGCAACAAAAAGACGTGAAGATTTCAATGGAATGTGGAACCTGCCATAAGAAAGTCAAAGTTCCAAAAACACATAAAACAGCTGAATGGAATCAAAAACACGGAAGTACCGCCATTAACCAGTTAGATAAATGTGTGAACTGTCACCAGGATTCCAAATGGATCAGAGAAATTCCTAAAGAAGACATTATCTCACTACTTAAGATGAAAGAATCAAAAACCCAATATAAACCTAACATTACTGTCGTAAAGGACCAATCACGAATCAATAAATTCTGTAGCGCTTGTCACGGTAACCGTCCACCAGGACACCTGAAGAGCGACCAATGGCTGACTGCCCACGCTTCGAAAGCCCAAACAGCGGATCAAAAAGCAGAATGCTTCGTCTGTCACGATCGCACAAAGCCAATACCAGGCTCAACTACAACTAAAGCACCAACAGATGTATATTGTGAATACTGTCACAGAACTGGCTTTAAATCTGATGTAAAAGATTAATAATTTTATAGGAGGGACGCAAGTATGGAAGAAGAGCGAAATGAGCTGCCGCCCCCTCCCAAATTTCGCTTTAAGGGAAACAATATTCGTTATAAATTAATCAAAATAGCAACTCTAACAGTGTTGATTCTAGCCCTTTTCATCATAGTTGGTGGATTAGGCCTAAAAGCAACCTCAAGCTCCAAGGTTTGTGCATCCTGTCATGAGATGAAACCTGAGGTATATACGTGGAAAGCATCCACGCACAGCGAGGTGGATTGCACAAGCTGTCATACTGATGCAGTATATAAGGATTTAGCAAAAGATAAAGCTAAAGAGCTAGTTGAACAACTAAAAAAACAATCATCAGGCACTTCTGCTGCACCGATTCGAATGCCTAATGACGTTCCAGATAGTGCTTGTGAAAAATGCCATAACATGTCCACCCGTCAAGTAACACCATCAGGGGACATCATCATTCCCCATGATAAGCATATGACCAAGGGGGTTGAATGTGTCCAGTGCCACAGCGGTATCGCCCACGGCAAAGTGGCTGATAGGAAAATGACCTACTCTACTGATCTGGATAAATGGGATAGCAAGGTTGGTACAGCGGCAATGGCAGACATAAAATTCATCCGACCTGATATGGATACCTGTATAGAGTGTCACAAGGCAAGAAAAGTATCCACTGAATGTAAAACTTGCCATACAACCGGTATGGTACCAAAAAGTCATAAAAAAGCCGACTTTTCTACAAAAGCTCATGGGAAATTAGCAGCGAAAGATTTACAGAAGTGTAACCAGTGCCATAAAGATATGTCAGCTGTTCCAATAGAGGGATATGAAGATGTTCCAACTTTAACAAAATATCTTAATAAAGACAGCGAAACAAACCAAAAGAAAAAGAATCATTACGATTATGCCAAAGATAACACCTTCTGTAAGGATTGCCATAGCAAACGGCCAGCAAGCCACAGTAAGCGTTGGATGATGGACCATGGTAATCAAGCTAAAAAGGATAAACAAGAATGTTTTGCCTGTCATAATTATCAACAAGCCGGGGGAGTTAAAACAACAATGGTTGCATGTGGCTCCTGTCATCCTGCCATGCATAAGGGATTTGACAAGGAAAGGCATCCGGTACCATTATCAGCAAATCAAAAGGTTACCGATTTTTGTTATACCTGTCACGTAAAAAGAACATGTTCAGCCTGTCATATACAATAAGCAGACTGCTAGATTAGGAGGGTTCGTATGGAAGCTCAAGAACAACCACTCAACCAGGAAAAAGAGACACGTTCGAAACAAG
Organism: Neobacillus pocheonensis; assembly: GCF_050477905.1. Taxonomy (NCBI): domain Bacteria; kingdom Bacillati; phylum Bacillota; class Bacilli; order Caryophanales; family Bacillaceae; genus Neobacillus; species Neobacillus pocheonensis. The sequence goes on from NZ_JBCNAD010000020.1 coordinate 67,848, forward strand.
AACCTGATAAAAAGAAGAAAAAGAAAAATGAAAAATTTAAATGGTGGCAAACACTTCTCCTTTTAGTGATGACATTGGTCATATCAGTAGGGGCTGGATATTATGTAAGCAGCAAGTACTTGTGGTCCAATTACGATAAGGATCAACTCAAACAGCAATTAGATGCTGCTCAAGCTGCGGTAGATAACAAGCCAAATGATCCAAAGTCCCATGTAAGTCTTGGTTATGCCTATTTTTTAAATGATGATAACGATAATGCAATTAAAGAATACAAAATAGCTCTAGATATAGATAAAAATTATTTCGATGCCTATTTTAACTTAGGCCTTGTTTATAACAAGGAAAACAGACTCAATGACTCTGTGAAAATGGCTCAAAAGGCAACAGAAATTTCTCCTAAGGATTACAAGGGATTCCTTTTAAAAGGAATGTCTTATCGTAAGCTTAAAATGTATAAAGAATCTATTGAATCACTAAATGAAGCAAACAAGTTAATGCCTGCAAATACTGATATTATTTATGAGATTGGTCGAGTTGCAGAAGACCAAGGTGACAAAAAGAATGCAGAACAAATTTACAAAGATGCACTAAATTATGACCCTATGTACAAACCAGCGTTAGAAGGACTCAAAAGAGTCGCCAAGAATAGCTAATAAGGGGTGAAAACCAATGAAGAAGAAAACTGTTTACATGTGGATGAGCGGAATTGTTATTTTAACCATTGCAGTGTTTACCGCCGTCTATTTCTTAAATATGGAATCTGTAGTGAAAAAGGCACCAAATATGGTTGATCCCAATTCTCCCCCAACCTTCAGCCAATTAATCTATGGTGACTTTGATAATTCATTAGATAAACCAATGGATGTCGCTAAAATTGGAGAGTTCTTATATGTCTCAGATACTAACAACAAACGAGTTCAAGTATTTGATACTTCTGGAACAGCAGTTTTTAAGTTTGGTAAAGAAGGCGAAGGAAAAGGTGAATTTAAATTCCCTTATGGGATTGCCGGCGATAAAGAAGGAAATGTCTATGTCGCAGACTTATACAATGGAAAAATCTCTATCCATGATCAAAAAGGAAAGTTTATTAAATACTTTGATGACAAAGCAAAATTGATAAAATCACCTGCAGGAATTCGTATCTTTGATGAAAAATTGTATGTCACTGATGTGCAGCAAAACAAGGTTTTTATCTATAAACTTTCTGGCGAAAAGGTACTAGAAATTAGCACTGGTGCAAACAAGGACGATAAATTCAAGGCTCCAAATGCGATAGCTTTTGATAAAAAGACTGGTGAACTCTTTATTTCAGATTCTGGTAATCAACGAATTTTAGCCTATGACTTAAAAGGAAAGTATATCAGGACTATTAACGGTTCAAAAGATGGAAAAGGGGCATCTGTTTTTGTTAACCCACGTGGAATTGGTGTTGATTCACGCGGCATTCTATACGTCGTAAATAATCTATCTCACACGATTTATGGATTCAATGAAAAAGGTGAACAAGTCTTTACTTTCGGTTCTATGGGTGATCAAAATGAACAGTTCTATCTTCCAAATGGTTTATACGTTGATGATAATGACCGGGTTTATATTACTGACACTTTAAACCAACGTGTTGCACTATACTATTAAACTATCATTCACTTTAAGGAGGTGATGCCTCAAATTAGCGCTAACGGATAATTTCATAGCTTCAAATTTTCAAAAACAAAAAGAGAGAGAAAAAGAGAGAAAAAGAGAGAAATTTTGGGAGGTTTTTGGAATGAGTAAGATTAAAGTAAGCTTTTCATTCCTGCTAACGTTGATGTTAGTAGCAATGTTTAGCATTGTAGCTTCTGCAGCAGGAAGTAATCCTGTAGTCACACCACCTGGCGATCCTGCAGATGTTAAAGCAGGAGTAGTTACAACTGATACTGCAAATGACAACAATTACAACACAGTTGACAAAAGCAACGCCAACAAAACTGGTACTGGTATAGGTACTAATGATGGTTCAACCTTCAACCAAGTTATCAAATCTGATGACATGGTGAAAAACCCTGACGGAACTCATGGAACACAACGTACACACGGTTCTTACATGAACAACACGAACTCTTGTGCTAGCTGTCACCAAACGCACACAGGCGCATCAAAGAACTTATTGTTCAAAGATGGCGAGTATGCTACATGTACATCTTGTCATGATGGTACATTAGGCTTCTATAACGTATTTTCTAGTAGTTCTACTACTACTACGTCAGGAGCAGGTACTTTTGGTGGAACACATGATGGAAACATGTCTGTCCACTTAGCAAACGGAACTGTTGATGTAAAAGCAGCTCCAGGTGGAAATAGCACTGGTACAGGTAACTGGGAAGCAGAATTCACTTGCGCAAGCTGTCACGCACCACACGGTTCTTACTCTGACCGATTATTACATCCAGACCCAAATGGTATGGGTAACCTAACTGCGGACAAAGGTGGTAAGAGATTAGAAAATCTTCCAGTTGTAACTGATATCTCTGCTAAAGTTCCTTCGGGAGACTATACTTATACAGATGCTACTGGAACAAAAACAATTAACTATGTCCTTTATAGATTTACATTAGATGCAACATCTCCTGCAAATCCTGACTATGCTGCTAAAAGTTTAGTTAATGGTGACACCGTACTTCAATTAATGAAATGGGATGGCACTAAGTATGTAATTGATACAGATCCATGGTTACATGGTTATGATTTTGATGCTGCTCACGTTAAACACTACTGGACAGCATTCCAAGATAGTACTGGAGCAGATAAATTCGATACTGACCAACTTAAAAAAGGTGAAATCTTAGGTAAAGGGTTCGCCGCAGTTCCTGCTGCAAAAACAACATTAGTTGCTACTGTTAATTCACTTGTAAAAGGTAATGTTGCTCGTGGTTATGTAGTAAAATTAGACGTTTCAGTTCCTAATGCAAACAACGTAACAACTACAACTGCATCTTCACTATGGGCAAGCAAATTAGCTAATGGGTCTGCTAACCCAGGTTATGTAGCAAACCGCGGCGTTGCAATGTCTACATTCTGTTCTGCTTGTCACACTGATTACCTTGCTAGTTCTGGTAAAGAAACTGGTACATTTGACCATGCATACCGTCACACTACAACATCTGATAGCTATACTTGTGTACGCTGTCACTATGCACATGGTACTGACGTAACTGTTATGCGGGATGCTCGTGGTTTAACTTATGATCAAATCAAGGCTGATACTACTAACTACTTCCCAACTGTAACAGATCCAACAGCACGTGAAGCATTAGTTAAAGATTATTTATTAGATAAGAACCCATCTTCTGCATTAAAACGTTACACTAACATGGCTGTATGTTGGGCTTGTCATACTTCTTCACACTCTGAAGGAACAAGAAACACTGACACTTATCAATATAACCCAACTCCTGGTATCGATACAGACCGTAACGGTGTTGAGTTCGACTATTAAAAAAAGCCATCAAATAGCCCTACTATTTGATAGCTCTGAACGGAATATGTAAGTTTAAGGATGACAGCTCACTTCGGTGGGCTGTTTTCTATTTTATTAAAACATTTGTTCACAAAATTGTCAATTTTTAGATTCACGAAATTGTCAATTTTTCTTCACAGTTCTGTTACCCTATTAATTTAACAATAAAAGTATAATAATAATGTAGATTATCAAAAAAATACATTTTAATAGTTAATAACATGAATATGAGTTCTATTGTCACCTTAGAATATTAATCATCACAAATACGTCAAAGCAAAAAGGAATGACCCATTATGATTTCGCAAATCAGAAAGCAGCAATTATATATTATATTATTGCTACTTATATTTGTCTTCTCCATCACCCATCCCTCAATAGTAGTTGCGGAGGAAACTGTGCCAGCTGCAGATCCATTACCGGCAGAAAATCCGATATCTGATCCAACATCAACATCGACAGAAAATCAAGCACCACAACCAGCGCAAACGGACAACCCGGTACCAGAACCTGTACCGGATACTAGTGCCCCTTCTATAACGGTAACGAGCATTGGTTTAGGCAGTAACGGTGTGTTAGTAAAGGGATTTGTTTCAGATAATCAGGCAATAGATCAGCCAGTTACAATGAAAGTAATTTATCCTGACGGGCGAGAGGATGCCCTGAATCCTGTTTCAGGGGCATGGTCATTTACAACAAGTGTTACAGAAAAACTAAACAAAGTAAAAATCCGTGCCACCGATGCTTCAAATAATACAGCGGAAATTTTGGCTCAGCGTCCGTATATTAAATCGATTACGATGAATGTTTATAAGTACAAACAAAAAGTTTATACGACGGATGGGACATTTACTGAAGAAGATAATACTGCCAATATTGATATCATGAGACTTGATGACATCACCAGAGTCTCCTTAAATCAAACTATTGTTATTGAACTAAGTGATTCAATTTCACATAACATCGTTAACCCATTTGTTGTATATGATACACAACAGAATCCAGCACCAATCAGTAACTTTAAGTTTGATTCTCCCGATAATAAAATTGAATTTACATTAAATAACCTAAGACCTGGGGAGACCTACTACTTAAAGTTTAACTCAAGTTTGATTTCAACAGGACTGCCAAATGAATCAACGCTTTTAGATGATAATGGAAAGAATTTTTATCCTATTATTAAAAAATTTACAACTGTAACGGATGTTGTTAAAACCAATCCAATAAATGGCTATACGATGGTGGGAATGGGGAATTTGAGAAATCAGCCGCATGGTTACTATAATAATAACGTTAATAACTGCAATATTTGTCATAATACCCATGTAGGTACAAATAATAAACTTGAAGCTAAGGATGTGGCAGATAAATATTGTATGGCCTGTCATGATGGTACATCAGCTAAAATGGAATTGTCTGACAGTGATATGAAGTCATCCCATGAACCAGAGTCGAATGCAGAACATCAAACAAAATCCGGGTCATGTACATCTTGCCATAATCCGCATTTATCTTGGAGCGAGGATAATCCAAACCTATTAAAAGATCACTATATGTATCAGCATAATACCGATGATCAATGGGAAGGGAATCCTGTAGGGGAGATTGACAGTAGCATCCAGCTTTGTGAAGCCTGTCATGGAAGGTATACGTATTCCTATAAGGAGAGGGCGGAACAAGCGGGAGCATATAAGACCCTTCACTATAGAAAAGTAAATAATGCAGTGGGGGAGATATCCTCTACTGAGAAAGAAATAGACGGAGTTAAAACACAAATATCAAAGGTTGAAGACTACAATTTATGTTTTAACTGCCATAATAGTGAAAAACAGCAACAAACCAATAACGTTACAAAAGATATTTTAAGTTACTATATAAATCCTAATTCCAAGCATTTTATCAGTGCTCTTGATGGAAACCCGTTAAATGGACAGATGCCTTGCTCCGAGTGTCATGATACTCATGGTTCAAAAAACATTTTATTATTGAAAGATAAACTTGGTCATGAAAATCAGCAGTCATTTACATTAACAAAAATTGAAGATTGGACCGACCAAAAGAAGCGGGAGTTCTGCTTAGCCTGCCACAATGGGGGGACATCGATTTACGGATTAAAAGGAAAAGCAATTTTTGATGAAAACGGCGATCCACTTAACATGACTGATCCAAGGGCAAAATCTGGTCATGCCCGTGCTAGTTCTGAAGCTTGCTCGGCCTGCCACAGTACAAACAATTCCTTTATCGAGGCAGCGCATTCGCCCACCACAATTAAAACACCGTAAAAAGCGAGAGGGACTCCCTCTCGTTTTTTAGTGCAAAAAAAGTATCCCAAAATCCAACCTGTGGGATACCCTGTAATATCTTAAATTATCTTATGGATTTTGGTTATTTACATACCTTTTACAATTCTAATGGAACCCTTAGTAATAGCATCCCATTCACTGCCCGTATCCGATTTTCCCCGTTGATTATCATAAACGTTCTTTCCTGTTGAATTGTCCGAGATGACGATCTTGGTTTACTATATGGATCGATACAATATACCTCAACACCATCCTTCTGTTCTAGTTGTCATGAAATGGCACCAGAACATGTTACTTTTAAGGCGAGTGCTCATAATCAAATAAAATGTATACAATGTCATATTAAACCTGGTTCTAAAAATGTAGTCAAAAATAAAGTCGAGTTACTGAAAAATGTTTATTCTCATATTGTCAGGCAACCTGACCATATAGTTACTTCCGTTGCTGTGTCTAATGAGAACTGTGAGCAGTGTCACTCGAGAAATCGTTTAGTCACTGCAACTGGGGATTTAATTGTCAATCATAAAGGACATGTTGAAGAAGGAATTCCTTGTATCATCTGTCACAGAGGTGTGGCTCATGCGAAAATTGTTGAGCGGGGAATCAATGATTCATACACTTATGTTTACTGGAAGAAGGAAAATGCTAAAAAGTTGATGGGTGAAAAATATATTAAACCGAATATGGGCACCTGTATTGACTGTCACGACCAAGTCAACCAAGGCAAACAGCCGTGGAAGGAAATCGCTTATAGCCTGCCAATAAATAATCATGAGAATCAGGAAGAGAAAGAAGATGGCGTGAACTTAAAGGAAACTGCAGAAATGAAGGCAGGCACATGGGAAAGGGAATTACCCGAAATTAAGCAAAAGACTGTTCTCGAAGCGATTGGCAAACAGCAAACCGATGTAAAGATTTCAATGGAATGCTTTACTTGCCATCAAAAAATCAAAGCACCTAAAAATCATGATATTCAAACTTGGACTCAGCGCCATGGTGATTTCGCTGTAAAAGAATTAGATAAATGTCTCCATTGTCATCAGGATTCATTATGGATTAAAGAACTTGAAAAACAAGATATAAAATCATTATTAACGGAAACCAAAAAGAAAGTAATCTATAAACAAGACTTAATTACCGTTAGAAAAGAATCTCGCAGCAATTATTTCTGCAGCACCTGTCATGCTTATAGCCCGGCAAATCACCAGGATCGCCAAACGTGGTTATATTTTGCTCATCGGCAGAATTCCGGATCACCGGAAGAAAGAAGAAGCTGTTTTGTCTGCCATGATAATGAAAAGCCTGACGATAAGGGAGGAAATGCTCCTTCAGATGTATACTGTGAGTTCTGCCATAAAGGTGATTTCAAAGGTGAACCGAGTTTGTCCTATCCTCAAGGAACTTAATTTTTTGATAAGTAGGGTTATTAGTGGATAATCAAATAAAACATTATATAATTGAGAGTTTAACAGTTGCATACTAAGTAAAAGACCAAAATATAGTACAAAAAGCCCTCGAAAACTCCGAATGGAGTCTTCGAGGGCTTAAATTTTGCTGAAATTCTCTTTTTTCTTGGTTGCCCGAAATACCCAAGCTATTTCCCTTTCAACCACTCATTCAACCCTTCAATCTTCCGCCACAAATGAAGATGCATATCCGCATAAACAATCGCTTCATTTTCATCACCAAAGCCGTAGTATTCAGGAGCATAAGCAGGCAGCCGTTTCCGTCCAGTCAAATATGCAATCACATGCTTATTCTCTTTTTTGGCAGCCTTTAACAATTTAGCAGCCTGTTCCGTATAGCCATTCTCGTAGAGCTCAAGTAAGACCTTGTTGAAGCAATATTGGGCTGTATCCTCTTCGTATTGCTCAAGCAATGCCTGAGCCTTATCGATTTCGCTCAAATCCATGTAAGCCACAAACAAGGAGTATCGAACACCTTGGTTATCCATGGGATTCAATTCTAACAGTTCTTCATATTGCATGACTGCCTCAGTGATTTTCCCGAGAATAGTAAGGGCTTCGGCATAATGCATCTTTGCCCGCATGAACGGTCTAGTTTCGGCTAAACCCCAAAAATAGCCTTTATTCTCTTTGAAAAAAGCTTTGCCTAGCTCTTTCTCACCAGCCTGAATTCCTTTTTCATAAAGAAGAATCGCTTCTTCAAGACTCTTCGTTTTTTCAGCCAGAATGACGTAAGCATCCACACAATTCGGATTAAGCTTTAATGCCTCTTCGGCCAGTTTATAACGATGTTTTCCTTCCGTTTGCCAGGCATCATAAATTAAATTTCTAGCCCGTTCTTGGTCATGTCTGGAAACCTTTCGGGTAGGACTTTTTGTCTTTTTAACAGACTTGTCTACACTTGGCAATGTCTGGACATTCGTTTCAACCGCTGTTAGACTTCTGCTTTTAGGAAATTCAATGATTGTTGCCTCTTCAAATGGCGGTTCTTCCTCGACATTGTATACAATCCCCATTAGTTCTGCGATTTCCAATGATAATTCAGTTTCAAGCTCTGAATAAATCGAGGAGATGCTATTGGCTGAAACACTATATAGCTCAGCCAACTCCTTTTGCGTGAACACATTTTCCATCGGTGCAATCTGGCAAAGCAAATAATGCAGGGAAGCTACATAGAGAAGTGGGTTTTGGATGCGCTTTTGCTTTTTCTGGCAAAAATTCAGCCAAAGAATAATCCCAGTGTCTACAATCGGAGTCGGAACTCCAAGCGTTTCCAACCTAGATTTGAGAATATCGGCTACTTCCTTATAAATAGGTGCCGGCCAGTCCATTTCATTAATATCTAACATGCCGCCGATCATCGGAAGTTCCGTCAAGACTTCCATGAAAAAGTCCGTTAAATAGTCTTGCGGTGAGTCATAATCGGCATTTAAACTGCTATCCTCAATGTATTGGAAAGCATCTTCAGGCTGTAAATCCGGCAAATCAAAAGGGGACGGAAAAAAGACATAGTTTTGTTCATAGGGCACCAAAATACCGATGAAGAACGCCCCTTCTTCGATCGTAAGTGGAATGCCCGCGACAATAGCATCTAGTTGTTCGCCGCTAAACCCATCCTCAACCGTCATTTTGTTGCTTTCGACTTCAAGGACCTTGCCGGCAATCGTTCTTGCGTCCTTCCATGTTTGTAAAATTTGCTTGAGCTTCGGCCGCTTAATCTTTCCAGTTTCAGACGCTATAAATTTTTCGATAATCGTATGCCCGTCTTCCAATTCTTCAAAAAAGGAAAACCAAATGGTATGGATTAATTCATAAAACTGCAGTTCCTGTTCATCATCGATTTCAACGAACGCCTCAAAGGCTTCAAAATCCTCTTGGATGTCATGGCCAAAGTGATAGACAGCAAAGTGCAGCAGCTGCTTTTGCAAGTCATCAATTTCTCCTTCAATGAGTTGTGTGATTGAAATAGCTTCATTCGCTCCGCAGCACTTTTTATACTTTTTCCCGCTGCCGCATGGACAAAGGTCATTCCGGTTTATTTTCTCCATCGCGATCTGCTCCTTTATCTATCTATTTGTTTGATCATGTTATGTAAGAATTTCTGATAAAATTTATGTCCGGTTTGTTCTTATTTAATAGTAACATTTTTGACAGGTTGATAGATGAAATATACGAAGAATTTTGCTTATCAGCGGTCAAGTTTTGAATTTTATCCCGCATTAACGCTATAATGGATAAGGAACTGTCCCATGAAATTCAGAATAAACTATGTTACACGACGTAATTTTTATTGAGGTGACGAAAATGGAATTAGCAGAAATTCGTAATGAACTTGAAAAAACAGCTAAGAAATTAGCGGACTTTAGGGGGTCACTTTGACCTTGAAAATAAGGAGGCCAGAATCGCTGAACTAGAGGATGCCATGCTTCATCCTGATTTTTGGAATGATCAGCAGGCTGCGCAAACGGTAATCAGTGAGTCCAATGGCTTAAAAGAACAGGTAAATGATTTCAATGAATTGAATGATTCATTAGAAAATCTGGACCTGACTTATGAGCTTGTTAAAGAAGAAAATGATGCGGAGTTACGTGCTGAATTGGAAGAAGAGCTTCTGCAGTTAACGGAACGCTTAAATCAGTTTGAGCTTCAGCTTCTCTTAAGTGAAGAATATGATAAAAATAATGCGATTTTGGAGCTTCATCCAGGTGCCGGCGGAACAGAATCCCAGGACTGGGGCTCGATGCTGCTTAGAATGTATACGCGCTGGGCAGAGAAAAAGGGCTTTAAAGTAGAGACGCTAGATTATCTGCCAGGTGATGAAGCAGGAATTAAGAGTGTGACGCTAGCTATTAAAGGTCATAATGCTTATGGCTATCTTAAAGCAGAAAAAGGGGTTCACCGTCTTGTGCGGATTTCGCCGTTTGATGCCTCAGGTCGTCGTCATACTTCATTTGTCTCCTGTGAAATTATGCCTGAACTAAATGACGATATCCAAATAGAAGTTCGGACAGAAGATTTAAAAGTTGATACGTACCGGGCAACGGGTGCGGGCGGACAGCATATCAACACTACTGATTCAGCTGTTCGGATTACCCACATGCCAACAGGTGTTGTGGTTCAGTGCCAATCAGAGCGTTCACAAATCAAGAACCGTGATGCCGCTATGAAAATGTTAAAGGCGAAGTTGTATCAACGGGAAATTGAGCGTCAGGAACAAGAGTTGTTAGAAATTCGCGGAGAGCAAAAGGAAATCGGCTGGGGGAGTCAAATTCGTTCTTATGTTTTCCATCCTTATTCCATGGTGAAGGATCACCGTACAAGTACAGAAAGCGGAAACGTTCAGGCTGTCATGGACGGGGATTTGGATCAGTTTATTAACGCTTACTTACGTTCGAGAATTTCGTAATAATGATTGAAGCCTTTGTCGACTTGTTCGGCAAAGGCTTTGTTTTGGGATTTTTTTGCCGATTGGTAGAAGAAATAATGAGGGTAATACTTTAGTCTTTCTTAAATGGTAATTTTCCTTCAGGGATTTTTAATTCGTAGCCAGCTGTGATAATTTCAAACATTTTATCATGACGCTCCATTTTAATTTCCATGTACCGAAAATGGCTCCGCATTTCAGATGCATTGTTATGAACAGTTTCGGTTAGGGACTTCATGCTTGATTCCAACACATCGAGTCGTTGATCAATCCTATCGAGTCTTTGGTCAATGGCATCAAACCGTCTTTCAATTTTTTCAAATTGCTGATTCATTTGCTCCATCATTTGCTTTAATAGCTGTTCCATTCCTATCACCACCCTTTTTACAAATTATAGCATATGAAGAATAAGATACGACAAAAACTTCTCTAACCTCCCCTTTATGAAAATCATGATAATTGCAAATGCTAATAAAAAAATTTAATCCTTTACCGCTTCAGCCCAACACCATTTACACCACTATTTGCCCATGCTATACTCACTTTCGGTTAGTTGAAATTATATTAGAAACTGAATTTAGAGGGGAAGCAATCATGAATATTTTAAGCAGTATCACCGATACATATCCAAAAACGAGAGCCGCGATAGATTATGTATTTGTCATTATTGGCTCCGCGATTATTGCAATGGCATTTAACGTTTTCTTACTGCCCAACCAAATTGCTTCTGGTGGGGTAAGTGGAATAAGTACTATTCTTAAAACAGTAGTTGATTGGGAGCCCGCGTATGTACAATGGGCCTTTAACATTCCACTATTTATCGCCGGAGTTATATTATTAGGAAAACAATTTGGTGTAAAAACGCTTGTCGGGACTATCTTTCTGCCAATGGTCGTTTTTGCCACAAAAAATTTAGAACCATGGACACATGATGCCCTGCTTGGTGCCTTGTTTGGTGGAATTGGTGTCGGCCTTGGTCTCGGCATTGTCTTTAGAGGGAAGGCATCAACCGGTGGGACAGACTTAGCAGCCCAGATTATTAATAAATATACAGGTTTTACCCTGGGAAGATGTGTTGTTTTAATTGATGGGATTATCGTTCTTACCGCCGCAATCGTGTTTGATATCGAAAAGGGGCTGTATGCGTTAATTGCCCTCTATGTGACAAGTAAAACGATTGACCTGATCCAGGTTGGTTTTGGGCGTTCAAAAATGGCGATGATCATTACAAATAAGCAGGAGGATGTCCGTGCGGGAATTTTGAATAAAATTGACCGGGGTGTGACCAAACTATCTGCATATGGTGGATTTACGGACAATGAGCGGCCCGTGTTAATGTGTGTAGTCGATCAGTCTGAGTTCACAAAATTGAAACAATTAGTTAAAACCCTTGATCCAACTGCATTTGTCGTCGTTATGGATGCGGCAGAGGTACTCGGTGAGGGTTTCAAACGCGCCTAAACATGGTTTATACTATTGCTGTAATGGAATTTTTTTCTGTAGGGGGAAAAATAATGAAAAAAAAGCTACTAACATTGCTATTGGGGACTTCAATGGTAATGGGACTTGCTGCATGCGGCGGTGGCTCAGACGATGCTAAGGACACTGCTTCTGGCGGTGAGGCAGCCAAAATTTTCGATCAAAAATGCTCAAGTTGTCATGGCGGAGACTTAAAGGGTGGAATGGGTCCAAATCTAACCAAGGTTGGATCAAAATACTCTAAAGATGAGATTTTGGATATTCTTAAAAACGGCAAGTCAGGTGGAATGCCAGCTAACGTAGTTGAAGGCGATGACGCTGAAACCGTAGCAGCATGGCTTGCGGATAAAAAGTAAAAGGTAGTATAAAAAGCGTTCTGTGATATAATGGCAGAGCGTTTTTTATTTGTCCAAAAGCTTTTTCGCGAAATTAATTAGAATTCCGGCGAAATGGACACCAAAAAGCGCGAAATTAAATGGAAAGTAAGCGAAATACATTCCAATACCCGCGAAATAAACCCGAAAACCCGCGAAATCCTCAAATTCTCAATAACCATGGTTCTTTTATCCTGCCCCGAAAATATGCAATCAAAAAAATTCGACAAAACTGACAATTCATATTATCTTAAATGTTGTCACAAGTGGGGAAACTTGGTGAGATATGTATTCTTTGAAAAGAAACTGTAATATTATTACCACTTTTTTTGTCGATTTATGATGGTATAATAATAATTAGTGATTTATGCACATAGTCTTGTATTTTGGTTCTTTATGAATGGAAAGAAGAATTTTGTCGAATTTTTTAAAAAAACTCTAAAACTAGGTGATATAAATGATAGAACTACAAGAGGTATATAAAAAGTACCCGAACGGCGTAACGGCCGTAAATGGTATTGATGTCCGGATTAACCAAGGTGAATTTGTCTATGTCGTTGGTCCAAGTGGTGCTGGGAAATCGACCTTCATTAAAATGATGTATCGTGAGGAAATTCCAACCTCTGGGACCATCCTGTTGAATGGTGTAAACCTAGCAAAATTAAAAATGAAAAAGGTTCCGATTTTTAGAAGGAACCTTGGCGTCGTCTTCCAGGACTTTAAACTGCTTCCAACTCTTACAGTCTATGAAAATGTTGCTTTTGCTTTAGAAGTAATTGAAGCACAGCCGAAGTATATTAAAAAACGCGTCATGGAAGTGCTCGACCTTGTAAATCTAAAGCATAAAATTAAAATGCTCCCTTCAGAGCTATCCGGTGGTGAGCAGCAGCGCGTTTCCATCGCCCGTTCCATCGTTAACTCTCCAAAGGTTGTGATTGCGGACGAGCCTACTGGTAACCTGGATCCGGATACATCATGGGAAATTATGAAAATTTTTGAAGAGATTAATGCCAGAGGGACAACCGTTGTTATGGCGACGCATAACAGGGAAATCGTTAATACATTAAGGCATCGCGTTATCGCCATCGAAGGCGGAAAAATTGCTCGTGATGAGCAGAAAGGTGATTACGGTTATGAAAATTAGAACAATCGGCCGTCACGCCCGCGAAAGCTTAAAGAGCATTGGCAGAAATGGCTGGATGACATTTGCATCCGTTAGTGCCGTTACCGTTACATTAATTCTAGTCGGCGTCTTTTTGGTTATTATGATGAATCTTAATAGAGTGGCACAGACCATTGAAGAGGACGTGCAAATCCGCGTTCATATCGATGTTGCTGCAAACAAACAAGATCAGCAAGCATTGAAAAGTGAGATTGAAAAGATTCCTGAAGTAAAAAGTGTCAAATTCTCACCAAAAGAAGAGGAATTAAAAGAACTGGTGAAGAGTCTTGGTGAAGAAGGAAAGGCTTTTAAGCTATTTGAACAGGATAATCCGTTAAACGATGTATTTATCGTAAAAACGAAAAAACCGACCGATACCATGATGGTTGCGAAGAAAATTGAAAAAGCCAATTATGTAGCGAAAGTAAAATACGGGCAGGGCAAGGTTGAAAAATTATTTAAATTTATTAAGGCGAGCCGGAACGTCGGGATTGTTTTAGTTGTCGGTCTATTCTTTACGGCGATATTCTTAATCTCTAATACCATTAAAATTACGATTATTGCTAGACGTAGAGAAATTAAGATTATGAGATTAGTAGGAGCGACCAATAATTTTATCCGCTGGCCGTTCTTCCTTGAAGGATTATGGCTCGGAATTCTTGGTTCGATCTTACCAATCATCCTGATTGCGATTGCTTACTATCGTGCTTATGACTATATTGGTCCAAGGCTTAATGGGACTTTTATTAGAGTGCTGCCGTTTGATCCATTCGTTTATCAGGTTTCCGGCATTCTGATCTTAATGGGAGCTTTGATTGGAGTATGGGGCAGTGTCATGTCCGTAAGGAAATTCTTAAAGGTTTAAAAAATTATCAGGAAGGGCTCACTCCGTTGCCCTTCCTGATTTGTTCGTCTAAACACACAAACACTCACAGATAAAGAACGATTTACCTGTACATAGAGTTTAGGGAGGAAGAATCGAGATGAGGAAAACCGTCATAACCCTTGCTACTGTTGCTGTAGTGGGAATTGGGACTATTTTTGGAGGAGTGCCTGTAAAGACAAACGCAGAATCCATCTCCAAACTTAAGGGTAATCAAAGTAAAATCCAGGAGCAGCGTTCCGATGTTCATTCGGGAATAAATGCTGCAAACGATAAAATCAGCGATCTGCAAAATCAGCAGGCAGACGTAAAAAGCGAAATGAAGCGTCTGGACTATGCTATCACTGACGCGACTAATAAAATTAACGATAAAAATGCTAAAATTGAAAAAACTAAAGGTGAAGTGACTAAGCTTCAAGCTGAAGTCGAGGTTATTAAGGAGCGAATTAAAAAGCGTAATGTGCTTTTAAAGGACCGTGTACGCAGCTATCAGGAAAATGGTGGCATGGTTAACTATATCGATGTGTTAATGGGTTCAGATAGCTTTAGTGATTTCGTTGACCGCGCCAATGCTGTTGCAACCATCATGCAAGCAGACCAAGATATCCTAAAGCAGCATGAAGCAGATAAAAAAGAGCTTGAAGAAAAACAGGCTCAAGTACAAAACGACTTGGCCAGTCTGCAAACGATGCTGGCTGACTTACAAAAAATGAATCAGCAATTGACTGCTCAAAAGGCTGAAAAAGATAAATTACTTGCAACTCTCGTTGACAAAGAGCAAGATGAACAAGAGCATATGATGGATTTGAAGGAGCAGGAGGAAATCCTTTCGGCTCAAGAGGCTGCTATTCAAAAGGCAATAAAATTGGCCCAAGAAGAACAAGCTCGGGCAGCAGCAGCAGCCGCAGCAGCAGCCAAAAATAATTCATCAAGCAGCAGCAGCAGTAACAGCGGCGGCGTTGCAAGTTCTAGCGCAGTACCTGGAGTGTCAAGCGGCTATTGGACACAGCCTGCGGTTGGTAGATTCACTTCTGGTTTCGGTGGCCGAGGCTCTGAATTCCATTACGGTGTAGACGTTGCTAATCATACAAGTGTACCGATTGTGGCTGCGGCAGATGGTGTCGTCATTCGATCCTATTATTCTAGCAGCTATGGGAACTGTATCTTTATTTCGCATTCAATTAATGGACAAGTATACACCACTGTGTATGCCCATATGTCCTCACGTATAGTCGGAAATGGCGCCGTGGTGAAAAAAGGCCAGCAAATTGGAGTTATGGGTAACACCGGTGCATCCGAGGGACAACACTTACACTTTGAACTTCATAGAGGTCCATGGACCCAGGATAAGCGTAATGCCATCAATCCTGTCGGGATTGTTCCACTTCCATGATTCCATGACATTGATTGATTTGAGAAGAAGCTTTTAGCTTCTTCTTTTTTGTATTTATTTTACAAACCACTTTGGGGTCTCCGAACTTTCTAATCATAACTCGTCCATTCCTCACATATAAGTTAATAATCGAGCAGGAATTCCATGCCTGCTTATAAAAATAGAATAAACAGGCATTTTAATTGAGGAGGATTCGGATGAATCGAAAATGGATTGCCCTGTTAATGACAGGTTCGCTTCTCACAGGAGCGGGGGGCACATATGCTGGTATGCATTTTTTAGAGACCAAGCAAGAAAGCTCCGCCCTCGAGCAAGCGTTATCTCCAAAAAATAAAGCTGTAAATTCCGCAAATGAAACTGCTGACCTTGCAAAGGTTGAGCAGGCTTATGATTTGATTTCAAGCCGATACGTAGAAAAGGTAAACCAGGACAAGCTGGTTGAAGGCGCCATTCAAGGGATGCTCTCCGTTTTAAAGGACCCATATTCCGTTTATATGGACAAGGATACGGCTCAGCAATTCACTCAATCGTTATCATCCTCATTTGAAGGAATTGGCGCAGAGGTCGGCATGGTGGATGGCAAAATTGTCATTGTCTCGCCGTTTAAAAATTCCCCGGCTGAAAAGGCAGGCATTAAGCCGAATGATCAAATCCTAAAGGTAGACGGCAAGAGTGTGGAAGGACTCGACCTTAATAAGGCAACTTTAAAAATTCGCGGCAAAAAGGGAACCACCGTTAAGTTGGAAATTGCCCGTAGTGGTCTAAAAGAACCGCTCACTATTAATGTGAAGCGCGACGAAATCCCACTTGAAACGGTCCACGCTGCCGTTAAAAAGCAGGATGGCAAAAAGGTTGGCTATATCGAAGTGACTTCTTTTTCTGAAGATACAGCAGCGGATTTTAAAAAGGACTTAAAAGCGCTGGAAAATGATAATATAAAAGGCTTAATCATTGATGTGCGCGGAAACCCAGGTGGATTTTTAGATAGTGTTGGTGAGATATTAAAAGAATTTGTGCCGAAGGATAAGCCATATGTGCAAATCCAAGAGCGGAACGGTGAGAAAAAACGTTATTTCTCGACCATTTCTGCTAAAAAGGATTACCCGATTGTCGTCCTTGTTAACAAGGGGAGTGCATCGGCATCAGAAATTTTGGCTGGCTCACTGAAAGAGGCAGGTGGTTACCAACTAGTCGGAGAAACAACCTTTGGCAAGGGCACTGTCCAGCAAGCTGTTCCAATGGGAGATGGCAGTAATATTAAATTGACGCTATTTAAATGGCTGACCCCTGATGGAAATTGGATTCATAAGAAAGGCATTAAACCAGATGTGGCCATCAAGCAGCCTGAAATCTTTGCTACCCATCCGATTCAGGTTGACAAACCGCTTGTTCAGGACATGAATAGTGAGCAAGTAAAAAATGCTCAAGAAATCCTTGATGCCCTTGGATTTGCTCCGGGTAGGACAGATGGATATTTCAGCTCGCAAACAAAGATAGCCGTAAAAGGCTTCCAGCAGCAGTATGAAATCCCGCCAACTGGAAAAATTGATGCCAAAACGGCTGACAGACTTGAAGAGGCCGCGTTAAAAGAAATGAAAAAAGAGAAAAACGACCTCCAGTTGCAGACGGCGTTGAGGTTAATTACGAAATAGGAAAACAGGGGCGACTAGCCTCTGTTTTTTTTTCACCAAACTGGTTTCGCGGAATAGTGATTTATTTTGCGGAATGAACGGGAATTTCCGCGGAAATAGAGAGGGGGTTCGCAGAATTAATCCCAAATTCCGCGGAATTCCAGCAAAATTCTGCGAAAATTTGAGACCAACACTCTATAAACCTACAAGAAGGCCTGCCCAAACTAGTAAGAAAGACATTTTTTCATTTTTTCTAGAAACTAGCAATATGTTTTAAGCCAGTAATTTGGTAAAATAATCTTTAAGAGATTTTTTTTATACTATATTGCTAGAAATTTAAATAGAGGCAGGTGGCGGGAATTGGTGCAAATATGGCTTGTAGAGCTTCTAAAAGGGACAGGCAAGTTATTTCTTCATCCTGTTTTATACTATCTCGTTTTCCTTGCAGGGATTTTAGGCGTCATGAGGGTGAAACGTGAGCGGAAAAATTTCCATATTCGGGCGCATGATGCCTACTTTGAACTCCGGCAGCTGTTTCCGACGGGACTTCTCATCGGACTCATCCTATCGGTCATCGTGATTGCGGCCGGAATTGCCGTTCCTTTTGCTGCAATCTTGCTCATTGCTGGATTTACGTTTTTATGGTCGCTTACGACAAATGTTCGCTGGGTTTCACCAGCCTATACAGTGGGTGCAGCCTTTTTTGCGGTCATCTTGTTTGCGGAAAATAACTGGTCGATCATCCCTTATACGGATGCGTTCCATTCACTTGATGACAAGGTTTACCCCTCCATTGTTGTATTACTGGGGCTTTTGTTAATCGCGGAAGGACTAATGATTATTAAAAATGGCAGTATTGGGACTTCTCCTAAACTAGCAAAAAGTAAGCGTGGTCAAAGCATTGGTGTCCATGAACTGAAGCGCATTTGGATGCTTCCGTTGTTTTTGCTGGTACCAGGAAATGCCCTTCAGCTTCCATTCGATTGGTGGCCGGTTTTTCACATCGGCGCGAAGGAATTTTCGCTCATCCTCGTTCCATTTGCGATTGGTTTTCACCAGCAAGTTAAAGGGATGCTGCCGAAAGAAGCCATTCAACTTCATGGTCGACGAGTAGTAACCCTTGGAAGTATAATCACGCTCCTTTCTGTTGCAGGCTATTGGAATCCGCTTCTTGCGATTGCTATTGGCGCATTTGCAATCATTGGCCGCGAATCGTTGGCATTACTGGCTTATATGAAGGATGAAGGGTTGCCGTTTTATTTTTCAAAAAAAAATCAAGGTTTGATGATTATCGGCGTCATTCCAGAATCACCTGCAAGTAAAATGGGTCTGCAGGTGGGGGAAATTATCGCAAAAGTGAATGGGGTCGTCGTTCGTGATGAAAGGGTATTTTACGAAGCTTTACAAAAAAACCGCGCCCATTGCAAGCTGGACGTCCTTGATACAAACGGTGAGATACGCTTCGTCCAGCGCGCCCTGTTCGAAGGCGATCACCATGAATTGGGTATCCTTTTTGTGTATGACGAGCGTAAGTATGATGAGAAAATTGGATGAATTATGTGATTTTTCATAATTAATACCAATTCATTCAAAATTAATGAGAACTTTTTTCAAAATATCTTAGAAAACATATTAATAATCTAAGCATTCGAAATACCAGATGTTTATCAGTTTATTCTGATGAATTTCTGGTATTTTGCTTTTTAAATAGAAGGTTTCCCAAATCTAATTGAATTTTAATCTATTTTTATAACACCAGAAAAATAGAATATAACGATTAAATCAAAAGGGGGAGTCTAAAATTGAAAAAAGTAGTCCGAAATCTTTCATTAATGGTTACAGCTTCTCTTAGTTTTTTATCCTTAGCTGGTTTTTCAACGCAGAAGCCGCTTGGGGAGGCCCATCCGCCGATTCATATTAAGAATAATGGCGCGACTCCGACCTATCAAAATGGTTACACACCATCACAAATAAAAAAAGCATATGGATTGGATAAGGTAACCTCAACAGGAGCGGGGCAAACCATTGCCATTGTCGATGCGTATGGCAGCCCAACCATTCAAAGCGATCTTCAAGCATTCGATAAGCAGTTTGGTCTCAAAGATACTACCGTATCAATCGCTTATCCGAACGGAAAACCAGGCAGAACGGATGGGGGGTGGGCGCTCGAGACGTCACTCGATGTGGAGTGGGCGCATGCTATTGCACCTGATGCTAAAATTCTCCTCGTCGTGGCAAAATCAGCTTCCATTTCTAATTTGATCTCAGCAGTCGATTACGCAACCTCTCATGGAGCCCAAGTCGTTTCAAACAGTTGGGGCGGTTCTGAATTCTCAAGCGAAGCCAGTTATGATACCCATTTTCAACATTCTGGAACCGTATACGTTGCTTCATCCGGGGATAATGGCTCAGGTGTATCCTGGCCGGCATCATCTCCTTATGTGCTTTCCGTTGGTGGAACCCATTTACAACTAGATTCCTCAGGATCCTATCTCGGTGAAACCGGATGGTCCGGTTCAGGCGGAGGCATGAGCACCTATGAATCAAGACCCAGTTACGAGAATCTATGGCAAAGTGTTGTTGGAACACATCGTGGAAATCCAGATGTATCATGGGACGCCGATCCAAATACAGGCGTAGCCGTTTATGACAGCACGCTCTATAACGGGCAAAAAGGCTGGTACCAAGTCGGCGGCACAAGCTTCGGAGCACCTTGCTGGGCGGCATTGATCGCACTGGCAGATCAGGGACGAACATCTCCGTTAACAAGTGTAAATTCTATAACCAATTTGTATTCAATTGCAGGTTCTACCAATTCGACCGGATACACGACTAATTACCATGATATAACCGGAGGAAATAATGGTGGATATTCTTCTCAAGCCGGATATGATTTGGTGACAGGAATTGGATCTCCAAAAACAGATGTGTTGATACCGGCATTAATTCAATCAAACTAGGAATCTAATTCGATTTAAAAAGCTTGTAGAAGAAAGTCCATTGTGACAATTCTACAAGCTTTTTTAATGAAGGCTATTTTCGCATAGATTGTTGTTTTTCGTATAAGTTTATCAACCCGTAAAATAGAAGCCTCGTGGCATCTTTTCGTAAGAACATTTGCGGAAATTGCCTAGAAACATAGTAAATGCCCTTTATTAAGTTCTATAAGCAACAAAGTTTACAAGAAGAGCCTTAATGAAAGAAAGTTCAAATAATCACTTGGGTAAGGAAATGGGCATATTAAATGAGTTCCAGCCTTCAATGGAATAACCAGTCCTATGCATGCAAAATATCCCAACAGGTTACACTATCTTAGTACTGAAGATGAGTCCTTAGGAGAAGACAAATGGAAAAACAAACGATCAGCTTGCTGCAAATGTCTCTTATCCTAATCGGCAGCACCGGAATTATCAACCATGTAGTAGTCATTCCTTTGTTATTGGACGTTTCTGGCCGTGATTCCTGGATTGCCATTGTGTTCTCTTGCGTTGCCTATATATTTTTGATTCCAATTTTCTATTTCATCTATACACGTATGAAAGGAGAGCCATTACTTTTATGGCTTAGGGGAAACTTTGGGATTTTTGTTGCGTATCCATTGATCGCAATTATCCTTCTCTACCTATTTTCCTTGAGTGTAATTACTTTAAGGGAAACGTTAACCTTTTTATCGTTTTATCTTCCGATGACACCTAAACTTGTTCTAGGTGTTATATTTTCTCTTGTCTGTCTTTATAATGCAATGCAAGGGATTCGATCCGTTGCATTAACAGCTGGGCTCCTTTTGCCCATCGTTTTTGTTTTAGGTTTTTTTGTCATGACGGCAAATTTTCCTAATAAAGATTTTATTTTATTGAAGCCATATATGGAGCATGGTATCTCACCGATTATAAAAGGAATAATATACCCTGTATCAGGATATATCGAGCTAGGTTTTATCCTCTACTTTCATCAACACATAAAAACTATAATAAAGTTCACTACTTTGGTTTGGATTGGGATGATTTTTTTACTCCTTACTCTTGGACCTACGATTGGAGCAATCACAGAGTTTGGCCCGTTTGTTGCTGCCAAGCAACGATATCCAGCCTTTGAGGAGTGGAGGCTTGTTGCAATTGGCCGATATATTGAACATCTCGACTTTTTATCTGTTTATCAGTGGTTTGTGGGGGCTTTTATCCGGCTGTCGCTACTTACTTTTCTAATCCCTGATCTTCTTCATATTACAAATAAGAAGGTAAAGAATGGGTTACAGTTCTTCCTTCTTGGAATAATCACGTTACTATCAACTTGGTCTATTAACGATTACACTTTTTACTTGTTTTTATCCCATCAATTTATGCCCTATTCTATCGTATTCATTATCTCTCTATCGATATTTTTAGCGTTCCTCTCTATGATTGTGAATAAGAAGAAAGGAATAAAAACGAATGAAGCGCAATAAACGGATTGCCCAAAATACGACGGATTTCATGTTTAACGAGCCATTATTAAAGGAATGGTTTGATGGGTGCAAAGATGTCTTCATCGAAAAACAGCCAATAGCCGATGGTTTACATCCTTTTTCTGTTTTATCAGTATTTTGTATAAGTCTCATTGATATAAAGGAATTGAGAAAAACGATATTGCCTCAAATTCATGAGGTGTTAGAAACAGAATACTTTGGTGAACCAGGGGAATTGGAGTCAAAAATTGCCTTTCCAATCGATTCCTTGGAGGCTGATTTAGAACAGGAAGACATAGCCCAAAAAGTGTTTGAAGGCTATCTTCTATTTTTTCTTCCTGAATTTAAGCTGGCCTATTCGATCAAAATACCCAACTTGCCTGCAAGATCAGTGGAAGAGCCTAGTACGGAAGTTACGTTGAAAGGAGCAAGGGACGGTTTTGTTGAAGAGATAAAACCAAATATAGGCTTGATTCGGAAAAGATTAAAAACCTCCTCACTGCATTATGATGAATTTGTTATCGGAGCAAGAAGTAAAACGAGAGTGGCAGTTTTATATCTGAAAGATGTCATTAACCCGGATGTATTAGAACAGGTACAATCTCGTCTAAAAGAAATTAATGTTGACGCTGTCGTTTCTGCTACGCAAATTGAGGACCTTATTACCGACCGATCCTTCAGTATTTTTCCTTTATTGGAATACACCGGACGGCCTGATTATGCTGTAAATTGCTTGATCATGGGCCGCTTTGTTGTATTAGTTGAAGGCTCACCGACTGCTTCAGTCGGACCTGTCACCCTGCCATTTTTCGTGAATAACGCTGAGGACCAACATTCCATGTCCCCTTTTGCAAGCTTCGGCAGGGTTCTAAGAATCTTCAGCTTAATGGTATCTGTTTTTCTGCCGGGATTTTGGATTTCTTTAGTTGCTTTTCATCCAGATCAAATTCCATATACGCTGCTGGCAACAGTGACATTGTCTAGAGAGGGAGTTCCACTGCCTGCTGCACTAGAGGGCTTTATCATGATTTTTTTATTTGAGCTTCTTAGAGAAGCTGGTCTAAGGATCCCTTCTACATTTGGGCAAACATTATCAGTGGTAGGCGGATTAATAATTGGGCAAGCCGCCATTAGCGCTGGATTTGCGTCCCCTGGTATAGTCGTCATGATGGCAATTTCTGTCGTTTCAACCTTTACTTTAGTGAATCAGTCCCTTACTGGCACGTTAAGTATCCTCAGATATTTTGTTTATTGTTTATCATCGTTTTTCGGTGTAGTAGGGCTCATACTTGCTGTCTTTATCATCACGATTCATGTTGTGAATCTACGGTCTTTCGGGCTTCCGTTTATGGCACCCTATTCACCGCTTGTACCGTCTAGTGTTGTACCTGCCACATTCCGGGTTCGTTTTAAAAAGATGATAAGAAGACCGAAAGAGCTTGATACAATCGATAGTACGAAAATAAAGAATGAGGGAGAAGAATGATAAAATTCCTATTCAAGAAAAAGCTTCTTATTGTATTCCCATCCGTTTTCCTGTTAACCGGATGTTGGGATACGCGACCAGTGGAGGATGTATGGTACATTAATGCCATAGGAATTGACTTTCAGGACGATGCCTACGTGATCTACCCACAAATAATCAATTTTTCAACTTTGGCAAAACAAGAAGGAGCTGCAACTCGTACCCCCCAGCCGATTTTTATCGGAAAGGGAGGTGGGGAGATTTTAGACCATGCAGCGTTTGATTTCTATAAAACGTCCCAGCAGCGGGTCTCTTGGGAGCATATTAAAACGATTGTGCTCTCAGAAAATGTTTTGAAAAATGGAGATATTAAACAAATTGATGAATTTTTATCCCGATTCTTTCAGTTTAGAAATACGATGTGGGTGTTTGGAACAAAAGAAGCACTTCCGGATGTCTTGGCAACTGGGACCATCCTGAATATATCACCCCTTTATACCATTTTGGATATCCCAAAAGAAATGACAAAAAATTATTCCCTTTTTAGTCCGTTGAAGTTTTTCAAATTTAGTGCCGATTTATATGAACCCGGGATGACAGCACAAGTGCCTTTCTTATCGATTACGAAAAAAAAATGGAAGGCTGACAAAAAGGATTTCCCTCTGCTCAAGTATAGCGGGGCGGCTTTTGTAGCATCGAAGCGATACAAAGGCTACTTGTCAGAGAAGGACTTATCAGGGTTTAAATGGACGGAAAAGAAGTTACACAGAGCACCTTTGTCATTAAAAAAAGACGGGGAGCCAGTTGCGGAACTCGTTTTGAAAAAGCCGAAAGTCAAAACACAGACTTACATAAAGAATCACGAACCGCATTTTCGAATGAAGGTTAGCTTGCAAGGAGATATTTTTCAAATGGTAAAATTCTTGCCCGTAAAAACCTTAGAAACATTAGCTGAAGAGAATCTGAAAAAAGAAATTGAAAGAACGTATAAAAATGGATTGAAAAAAGGAATTGATGTTTTTCAATTATCACAAATCATGTATCGTAATAATGTGAAGGAATGGAAAAGATATCAAAACAATGGAATCATCACGCTTTCACCGTCGTCCGTAACTGTGGATGTAAGAGTAAAGATTATTACAAGCGGCCAATGGAAGCCAGTAAATTTGAAAAAGCCATACAATCAGGAGTGACGATAAAGGATCCCCATAACTGGCTGAGGAAGAACGTCGTTGTCAAAAGAAATAGAAGAATCCCGCTTGAATAAGACATTTGGTGTTTATTCAAGCGGGATTTTTTTAGCGCTTTATTCGATTTTTTTTTGATTCTTAAAAAATTAACAAAAAATTGATTTTATCAATATTTCCCATTTCTTTTGAACACTATAAAAAGAAATGAGTTGAAGGAGTTAAACATGTGGAAATGAAGCAGGTGTATGAGTTAATAAAAAAAGGTAACAAATCGTCAGCGATAGCCATGATAGGAAATACTCTTATTGCTTTAACAGAATTTATTGCTGGAGCAATAAGTGGAAGTGGAGCCATGTTTGCCGCAGCCATGCACTCATTAGTAGATGCAGTAAATCAGGGTTTCATTTTTATCGGCAGTATTTTATCTAAAAAAAAAACCGTCACACAGGTTTCCAAATGGTTTCGAACGCTTGAACCATATTTTCAGTCTAATAGCCGTATTGGTTGTATTGACGATGACATATGAAACCATTCCGCTCTGGTTCATACAAACCCTTCATTCAAAAAATCGAAGGGTTTTTGTTTTTTACAATAATAACATTATTAAAAATAGGATAATGTTTAAGGAGACATTTCATGCATCACTTTAACGAGATATTTATTCAAATCCTCATTTTATTAGCGATATCATTAACTGTTATCGCACTTGCAAAATTAATCAATCGGCCTTATTCTATCGCGCTTGTTTTGGTGGGTCTTCTATTAGGGTTGGCCGAAATCCCCTATTTAGAGGATGCAGAACATTTTATTGCGCAATCTGAGGTATTTCAAGTCATCATTATTTCCTTATTCTTACCGATCCTGTTAGGAGATGCTTCATTAAAACTCCACTATTCTCACTTAAAGGAAGAAAAGCTTCTTGTCATAGCCCTGGCAATTGGGGGGACTTTATTATCTTTCCTTTTTATCGGCTTAGGAGCCCATTACCTACTAAATCTTCCTATTGTTGGAGCATTTACATTTGCTTCATTGATGAGTGCAACTGATCCAATCAGTGTTATTGCCATTTTTAAAACTCTAGGTGTTCCAAAAAAGCTTGTAACCATTATTAAAGGAGAATCACTCTTCAATGATGGGATAGCGGTAGTATTATTCCAAATTTCAACCGTTTATCTATTATCCTATATGGAAATGGGCTTAGTTGGCTTGGGCCAAGGATTACTGTTATTTTTAAAATTTAGTGCTGGCGGGCTCTTGATTGGAGGGGCTGCCGGCATTATCTTCTCTCAAATTATTCGTGCCTATGATGATTACCCACTTGAAATTGCGTTTTCGATTGTCATGTTTTTTGGCTGCTACTTTATCGCTGAACATTTCCACGTTTCCGGAGTGATTTCTGTTGCTGTCGCTGGTTTAATTTTTGGGAATTATGGTGCGAAGGTGGGGATGTCTGAGACGACAAGGATCAATATCGATTCGTTTTTTGATACCGTCACTTTTTTTGCAAACAGTTTAATCTTTTTAATGATTGGATTAGAAATAAGAAACATTTCTCTTTCGCAAAGATGGGGATACATTGTGCTAGCGATTGTAATCGTCCTCTTATCAAGGACTCTTGCGTTATACATAAGCCTTTCGCCGATTAAAGGCTTTTCAGAAAAATATAAGGCCATACTAAATTGGGGAGGCTTAAAGGGTAGCTTATCGATTGCCCTTGCATTAAGCCTGCCCCATGAATTTGAAGGCAGAGAAGATATCTTAATCCTAACGTTTAGTGTCGTATTGTTTTCGCTGCTATTCCAAGGTCTAACCATTACACCATTGATTAATAAACTAAAAATATCTGATAAGATTTAAGTGAAAAAATGAGCATTCTGTAGAATAATTATGGAAAGTACCTGTTTATATAGATTTATCATCAAAAATGGCCGTTTTTAAGCAAATTTCGTCATTTACATTCAAATCATAAAGGACTATTATTGCTTCAAATCAATTTAATATTTCGGCCAAATCCTGAGAAAGTTCAGGAACGGAGGAACCAATTTTTGGGGGTTAATTCTGGAATCAGAAGGGATGAGAAACTCTTTCGCCATCCTACCCGTCAGCTAACTTCGTCGGCTAATGCGAAGGAGGTCAAAGACCGCCTAATTCAGGGTGCTTTTTTTTTGCCAAAAAGCAGCGTGATGAATAAAGAGGTCTTTTTATTATGCCTATTTTTGCAAAGCCTGGGCTGCAACGTTCGATTTCTTATTCTAATAAAAAGAAGGGATTTTAAAGTGACACATCCATCACAAATTTTGGAATTAATTTTTGCAGTCATTGCTTTAATCGCAATATGGTTTTCCATTACTAATTTTAACAGCGTTAAACGGATTTTAATTGGCAGACCAATGCGAACAGCAGAATTGCATGCCCAGCACAATAAATTACTTTGGTATATTGCGCTCCCTATACTAGCTGCTGACCTTTATTCTTCTGTTTCTTATGGCCCTGAATCAGGGATGACAGAACTAATGAACTTAGGAGCAGAAGCAAAGTGGTATATCATTCCGATTACGATTTCTACTATAATCCTTTTGGCTATCCTGATTCTTTCTTATATTATGGGAATCCTTGCTTATCCAAATGGCGGAGGGGCTTACGCAATTGCAAAAGATAACTTTAAACAACGCTGGATCTCTTTAGTGGCCTCCAGTTCACTGCTAGTGGATTATATCTTAACCGTAGCCGTTTCTGTTTCAGCAGCGCTTGAAGCTGTTTCTTCTGCATATCCAGTAGTTGCCCCCTATGAAACGGTTCTAGCTATTCTTTGTGTTTTTATCCTATTAATTGTAAACCTTCGGGGTGTGGCTGAATCGGCGAAAATTTTTGCATGGCCCACTATAGGATTCATGGCTTGTATGCTGATTTTAATCGCTTTTGGTTTATTTGATGAGGTTAATCATGGTTTTGTGCAACCAGCTACACCGCAGTTTGGTTCTGTTCCTGAGGGATTTACGATATTACTCTTATTAAAAGCATTTAGTTCCGCTTGTTCTGCTTTGACAGGGATTGAGACCATTTCAAATGCTGTTCCTATTTTCAGGGAGCCGCAACAAAAAAATGCGATAAAAACGTATGTTGCTTTAGGTACCATTACATCTATCACTCTATTAGGATTTGCCTATCATTTATATGTTAAAGGTATTTCACCTGACCCTCATAATACAATGTTATCGCAATTAACTCAGTATTATTTTGGCCATGGGATAGTCTATCAAACTATTATCTGGTTTACGTTTATCGTATTAATACTTGCAGCCAATTCGACTTTTACAGGCTTTTCGCAATTAGCTGCTATCGTAGCTGCAGATGGTTATTTACCTCGTGGACTTACAAATAGGGGTGATAGACTAGGATATTCAAATGGAATTATTGCCTTAGCAGGGACAGCCAGCTTACTTATTCTTGCCTTCCACGCCCATACAAATGCTTTAATTCCTTTATATGCAATAGGGGTTTTCTTATCCTTTACTGTAGCACAATATGGTTTAGTGAGAAGGTGGAGACGTATTAAAGGGCCTCATTGGAAAACCAAATTAGCCATTAATACAGTAGGGGCCATTATAACGACGATTGTTGCGGCCATATTTGCTGTTACAAAATTTACAAGCGGTGCTTGGGTTGTTTTAGTGGTTATTCCATTTTTTGTTCTTTGCTCTATTCTCGTTCAACGACATTATCAAGCAGTGGCTAATGAGTTAAGAATCGATGTTAAAACAGAACACCCTGAAGCTAACCGGGTTGTAACAATAGTGCTTGTTTCAGGGATCCATCGAGTGGTTCAAAACACCTTATCTTTTGCCAAAAGTTTATCTCAAGAGAATTTATTAGCCGTATATGTAGGTTTTGACGATGAGTCTATGAAAAAGATGGAAAGTAAATGGGAGGAGTGGGGGACACCTTGCCGCTTACTTACCCTGAAAAGTAAATACAGATCAATATTAGAACCATTAACAAGATTTATCCACATCATTGAAGAAAAAGAACAATTTAAGGCTCAAATCCATATTGTTATACCTCAATTTATCACAAAAAAATGGTGGCATAACTTACTGCATAATCAAACAGCACTGCTGCTTCGCTTATGGTTAATAAGACATAAAGATGTGGTTGTTACAACAGTTCCTTATCATTTAAAGGAATAACCCTAAAATAAAGGGCAGAAATCACCATCAGTGATTCTGCCCTTTATTTAGATTAAATCCCGAGTATTTTTATATGATAAAAAATGTTGACAAAAGTTAATAGATATAATATTATTATTTTGAATTAAAGATATTCAAATTAGAGATAAGTAATTTTAGAATATCTTAATTTGAAGTTTATTACCATTAGGTGGTGTGAGGAATGAGTTTTTTAAATAAATTATTTGGTAAAACAACTGAGGAGGAAAATATAGTGACAAAATTAAACATTGGTATTATCTTAGGAAGCACACGTCAAGGACGCGTAAGTCCACAAGTAGGAGAATGGGTAAAAGAGATTGCAGACAAACGTGGCGATGCCAATTATGAAATCGTTGATATTGCAGACTTCAATTTACCATTCTTAGGAACAACTGACGGTTCAGAACCAGGAATCGCAGCATGGAACCAAAAGCTTGCTACTCTAGAGGGCTTCGTATTCGTTGTTCAGGAATACAACCACAGCATCACTGGTGCATTAAAGAATGCCCTTGATTTTGCCCGCGAAGCTTGGAACGATAAAGCAGCAGGTATCGTAAGCTATGGTTCAACAGGCGGAGCACGTGCGGCTGAACACTTACGCGGCATCCTTGGTGAATTGAAAGTAGCTGACGTTCGCACACATCCAACATTGTCATTATTTACTGATTTTGAAAACGGCAGTGTTTTCAAACCAGCTGAATTACATCTTACTAATGTAAATGCTATGCTTAGTGAAGTAGTCGCTTGGAGCGGTGCTTTAAAAACGATTCGCTAATAAAAAGAGGGGATGATCACTCATCCCCTTTTCCTATTATAGCTTTCGATATTTTTTCATTGATAAGATATTTAAGAAAACAAAGATTAAGGCGAAAATCACTAAAGCCAATATATCCCCGCTAATGTCACTGAAGCCCAATCCTTTATACATGACGCCCCTTAATGCATCTCCGGCATAATACATCGGGAATTCCTTTGCAATCACCTGAAGCCAATCGGCCATCCCTTCGAGCGGAAAAATTCCCGCAAAAAAGATTTGCGGAATGACGGCGATCGGGATAAACTGCATCATTTGAAATTCTGAAGCGGCAAAGGTCGATAACAAAATTCCTAACGATAAGGCAACGAGAGCCAAGAGCAGATTTATCAAAAGTACATTCCAAATGGACCCAACTAACACAATATCTAAAACATTAATCGCATAAAATACGACAATAACCGTTTGAATCACAGCAAACATCCCATAGCCAGCCAGGTATGCCGTGACAATTTCTCCTCTGCGAATTGGAGTGGATAATAACCTTTCCAATGTACCAGTTGTCCGCTCGCGTAATAACCCAATACCTGAAATGATGAAGACAAAGAAGAAGACAAAAAAGCCAACTAAAATCGGGCTTAATACATCAAAAAAGACCGTATCTTTATCACCATAAACATAGTTTGTTTCCATTTTTGGAGGCATCATATTGGCCATAGCCGGATTTTGCTCCAACAATTTGCCTTGAGCTAAGGCAGAAACAGTTTGATTAACCTTCGCCTGCAGCCCTCTTGCTGAAGTTGGATCGTCATTTTGGAGTGTTAATCTCATCTGTCCGCCATCTTGAACCAGCAATCCATTCAGATCATTTTCAACCACCGTGTTTTTCGTAGCTTTCTTATATTCCTTTACATGTATGTCTGCTTTTTTAAAGGCTGACACCAGACTTTGGTCGACGCCGACGACACCTAATTTCGGTTCCACGGTATTCCCGTTAAATAAAAAGTACATAAGGGTTAGAATCATAAGCGGAGCAATAAACATCAGACCTAAAGTTCGTTTATCTCGGGCCATTTGCCGAATGATTCTTTTGATCAGCGCCATCGTTCTCATGACTGCCTCACCCCTGCTTTCCGGAACACCTCATCGAAATCGTCCGTTCCGTATAACGTTTTTAACTCGTTAGGTGTGCCGCTTGTTAAAATACGGCCATCACGAACCATGGCAATAAAATCACATTTAATCGCTTCATCCATGACGTGGGTTGTCACGATAATCGTTTTTTCTTCCTCATTTTTCAAGCGTAACAATTCATTCCAAATCGATAATTTTAATTCAGGATCAATTCCGACAGTTGGTTCATCTAATATCAAAATCTTCGGATCCTGAATGAGCGCTATCGCCAAGGATAAACGCCGTTTCATTCCCCCGGAATAGGCTGATACCCGTTTCTTAAGGTCATCAGTTAAGTTCACTAAACCCGAAGCATAAGCGATTCGCTTTTTCTGCTCCTGTTTATTAAGCTTGTAAAGCGAGGCAAAAAATTTAAGATTCTCTTCACCTGTTAACTCGACATACAAGGCGTCGGATTGCGCCATATATCCAATCTCCTGCAGCAGAGCAAGATTCGGCATCCGCTCATCTAGTACATGAATCGTTCCTGTATCAGCCTTTTCCATGCCGACAATCATTTTAACCAATGTTGTTTTTCCCGCTCCAGAAGGACCGATTAGCCCGAATAATTGCCCTTTCGGAATCGTTAAATTGACATCTTGTAAAACAGGCTTTTTTCCAAAGCTTTTACTTACCTTTTCCACTGTAATGGTTGGATTCATAAAACCCCTCCTATCAGCCAGCCCAGTAATGAACACCGTGTTGACCATCTCTATACCCTAATATTAAAATGCGGTGACAGGAATTACAATGAACAATAATGACGAATGTGTTCATCTTTATGGATAGGTAGGAAGTTGTTTTGTCAGCTCCATTCTTAACATTTAACCTTTCAAAAAAAAATCGAAAAGACATCCCAAATTAACAGGTAGATAATCAGTTTGTTTCCTTTTTTAAACAATGATCAGGCAGTGATATTCACTGCTTTGATCATTGTTTAAGCCTTGCCACATGTCCAGGTCCAAGTAAAGTCATCTTTGCTAAAATTAATGTCATTTCCCGTGGTGATTTTTCCATCCCGCTTTGCAGCCAATGCTGGATTACCCCAAGGTGGGCAGAGCTAACATAAGAAATAAAGAAATCTAATGGAACGAGCATCTCTTCAATTTTTATATCTTCCGCTAATTTCTTGATAAAGGTTTTTTTTATTAATTCCACCATTTTTACCTGAAAGGCCGCGTCTCCCTTTGGTCCTAATATGACCTTCATGAAACTCGCATTTTCTTGGAAGTATTCAAACAGCTTTAAAATAATCGGGAATGGTTCATCTTGGCTGGTATATCTCACCGCCTCTATTGGCTTGAATTCAGTTATAAGCATTTGTATCCCATTAATAATCTCCGCTTCACTTTGCTCTAATAAATCGTATTTATCCTGGTAATGCAAATAAAAGGTGCCGCGGTTAATCCCGGCTTTTTCCGTTAAATCCCGGACCGTCACCCCTTCAAAGCCTTTTTCCTCCATTAGCTCGGTAAGGGCATCCCGGATCACCCGTTTTGTTCGAAGAACCCGCCGATCTTCAGAACGTTCTGACATATTTTCTTCCCTCCTAGCAAATTAAATGCTTTACACGATAGACACATTATAATAAACATTCTGAAAGGTAACCAACACTATGTTTATTAAGATGGAGAATCTTATCTGAACTCAAAGAAAACAACCGTTGAGTTTCTATCTTTTATGTCAAAAAACTTCAAATCTTTTATGAAAGTTCAGAAAATAATCGAAATTTGGAATGTTGACTGTTGACTGTCGACAGAAAATAGATTATATTAAAATCACAACATGAAAACGCTTGCTAGATTCTGAATATTAAAGAAAGGAGTGGTTTTCAGTGTTATCAATCGTAAAAACCGAGCCATTGCATGCTCAAATGTATCAATTAATAAAAAAACGTTTAATAGATGGATACTATAATCCGGGTGAAAGATTAGTAGAAGTAAGGCTTGCCGAAGAATTTGGCGTTAGCCGGGCACCTGTGCGTGAAGCGCTAAGAATGCTTGTTCAAGATGAACTGCTTGTACAAAAGGGCAGTGCAATGCATGTGTTTGAGCCTACTTTACGTGACATGATCGATATTTATCAATGCAGGCAGCGCATGGAAGCGCTTGCGGCTAAGTTGGCCGCAGTCAATATTAACCTAGAACAATTGGAATTATTGGAAAAAATTATAGAAGAAACATATGAAGTTTGGATCAAAAAAGACATGAAACGAGTGGTGGAATTAAACATTCAATTTCACGAAATTATTCTCGATGCATCAGGAAATCGTCAGCTTATTTCGTTAACGAATATGATTCGGGATAAGGTTACCTATCTTCGGAATTGCAGTTTTAAAGGAAGCGTTCGTGATGGGAGTTATATAGGGGAGCATGAACGCATCTTTGCAGCAATTAAAGAACGGAATGGGGATAAAGCGGAAAAGGAAATGCACGGTCACATCGAGCAGGATTTACTCGCACTTGTATCACTTTATAAAACATAGGGGGTATAACAATATGGCAATGCCACAAAAGGTTCTGACAGCAAATCAACCAGCTGTATCACAAAAAGGTGCTTATCATACTCTTATTGGTTCTTGGCTTGGATGGCTTTTCGATGCTTTAGATGCGGGGATCTTCGGATTCGTTATCCTTGCGATTGCAGCTTCTTTTAAAGTAGAAATTAGTGCAGTTGTTTCAACCGTAGCTTGGTTCCTACTTGCTACCGGTATTGGCGGATATTTTTTAGGGAACATTTCCGATCGTATTGGCAGAAAAAAGACTCTCGTCATTTCGGTTCTAGCCTATGGTATTGGAACATTGTTGTGTGGGTTCGCTAATAGTGTAATAGAATTAAATATTTACCGCTTTATAGTAGGTGTTGCCGTAGGTGGACTATGGTCAGCGGCAGCTGCCTTGATTTCAGAGGTTTGGAAGCCGGAAAAACGGGCAAAAGCGATTGCCTTCATGCAAACCGGCTGGGCAGGCGGTAACCTTTTAGCAGCCATCTTTGCCTGGTCGATTTTAAATCCAACAGATCCGGAATCCTGGAGAAGTCTTTTTATGATTGCCAGTATTCCTGCATTTGCCACTGTTCTTTACATTGTTTTATTTGTAAAAGAGTCGCCAGTTTGGCTTGCTAACCGTGACTTCATTAAGAAGAATGCAAAAAAAGCCAGCATCAGCACGATTTTTAAACCAGAATTTTTAAAAGTTACAATTCTCGCGCTGCTTGTATCGGTCCTTGGAATGTTAGGATATTGGATTATCTTTACATTCGTACCAACCTATCTTCAAAAAGTACTTGGCATTCGAATTGACCAGGCACCAGTGTTCCTTATTTGGACAGGCATTGGTGCAATGGTCGGATACATCGTATACGGCTATCTTGCTGATAAAATCGGCCGCAGATTTTCATTTATGGTCTTTTTCCTAGGTATGACGGTTATTGTTCCTATTTTCACCTATGTTTCAAGCCATATGCCATTGACAGACGGCAAACTTTTACTAAATGGATCCAATGTTTTTATATTAGGTATTATTTCTTCCTTACTAGGCTTCTTTACAGGCTATTTCAGCGGTTTCGGTGCATGGTATTCGGAATTATTCCCGACAAGTATCCGTGCGACAGCTGCAGGATTTTGCTTTAACTTCGGACGTGTCGGTGCGATTGCCGGAATCCTGATTGTACCTGTACTTCTTGCATCAGGATTTACGTATCCGGTCGTCATTACCCTTGCAGCCGTTTCATATTTTATTGCAGCCTTCCTTGTTTTAGCGATACCAGAAACAAAAGGTGTAGAGCTGACAAGCGGAAATTAATTGAAAAAATCATGACAGAATTACTTCTCTTTTCCCGCAATTTATAGGAAAAGAGAAGTTTATTCTATTTAATCCCGTATACAAAAAATGAAAAAAATTAGGAGATGAACAGGATGGGGAAAAAAGCACTCGAAGGATTAAAGGTGTTGGAAATGGGCCAACTGATTGCAGGGCCATTTGCATCAAGATTATTGGCCGAATTTGGCGCTGAGGTCATTAAGGTGGAATCCCCTGCCACAGGCGATGCGATTCGCTCATGGCGTGTTGTCGAAAACGGGACAAGCCTTTGGTGGTATGTCCAATCAAGAAATAAAAAATCTATCACCATTGACCTTAGACAAACAGAAGGACAGGATTTGATAAGAAATCTTGTTAAAGAAATCGATATCTTAATAGAAAACTTTCGACCAGGAACTATGGAAAAATGGGGGCTAAGTTATGAAGAGTTAAAGGAAATTAACCCTCTCCTCATTATGATTCGAGTTTCTGGATATGGACAGGATGGACCTTATAAGGATAAACCTGGTTTTGGTTCAATTGGGGAAGCAATGGGAGGTCTTCGCTATATTACAGGATATCCAGACCGTCCGCCAACAAGAGTAGGAATTAGTATCGGAGACTCTTTATCTGCACTTTATTCGGTCATCGGTGCGTTGATGGCTGTCTATCATCGTGATGTAAATGGAACAGGGGAGGGACAGGTAATCGATGTTGCCCTTTATGAATCTGTATTTAGTTTGATGGAAAGCATGGTTCCAGAGTTTGATCGGGCCGGATTAGTTCGTGAAAGAACAGGCAGTACCCTTCCTGGAATTACACCATCCAACACTTATATGTGTGCCGACGGTAAATACGTGGTCATTGGTGCCAATGGGGATGCCATTTTTAAGCGATTAATGTACGCGATGGGACGAGAGGATGTAGCGGAAGATCTGCAATTTGAAAATAACGCAAAGCGTTCTGAGCACGCTGAATACTTAGATGGTCTTATTGAAGGATGGACAAAGAGTCTTCCATTCCTAGAGGTAATGGAATATTTGGATAAAGCAAAGGTGCCGGCAGGATCTATTTATTCGGTGGAAGATATTATGCATGACCCGCATTATCAAGCAAGAAAAATGATTCAAGAAGTAGCGGTGGAAGGGTTAGGCATGCTGAAGATGCCAGGAATCGTTCCAAAGATGAGTGCAACCCCTGGAGGGATTGAATGGGCAGGTCCAAAATTGGGCCAGCATACAGAAGATGTATTGGAAGAGAAACTCCGCCTAACCGATGAGAAAATTAGGGATTTGAAAGAAAAAGGAATTATTTAGGGGAGGAGTGTTGTTTGATGGGAATGACTATGTCAGAAAAGATTCTTGCAAAGGCCTCTAGGCAGTCCAGTGTGAAGGCAGGTGATATTGTTTGGGTAAAAGTGGATATTGCTCTTATGCATGATCTGCTGGGACCTTGGCTCGTAGATGGCGGCTTTAAACGCCTAGGCGGGAAACTGTTTAATAAAGAAAAAGTAGTGGTCGTTTCCGATCACTGTACACCGCCCGCAACGGTTCAGCAGGCAGATATCTTAAAATTCACACGCGACTGGGCCCGGGAGCAGAACCTTTCCTACTATTATGAGTTTGAAGGACCGTGTCATCAAGTGATTGCCGAGCATGGGCATGTTCGTCCGGGCAGGCTGATTTTAGGTACGGATTCTCACACTTGTATGGCAGGGGGACTTGGTGCATTTGCTACTGGGATTGGGTCTACCGAAATGATTGGTGTCCTTTTGACCGGTGAAACATGGTTAAAGGTTCCTGAAACGATTAAAGTTATTTGGGATGGCGAGCTGCCGGAGGGTGTGTTTGCTAAGGATATGGTTCTCAAAACGATTAAGGATCTAGGCCATGCCGGTGCTACTTATCAGGCGCTGGAGTTTTCCGGCAGTGCAATTCGAAATTTATCGATTGATGAACGCCTTGTGTTGTCCAATATGGCCGTTGAAGCTGGAGCAAAAACAGGGTTGATCGAACCGGATGAAAAAGTCGTAGAATATTTGCAGTCCAAGGGTGTAACCGAAGATATTGAGATGCTGGCAAGTGATGAGGATGCCAACTATACTCGAATTCTCCGCTATAATGCGTCAGAATTACAACCGCAGGTAGCCTGCCCGCATGAGGTGGATAATGTTCATCCTGTAGGCAGTGTGGAAGGGAAACCTGTTGATCAAGTTTATTTAGGATCCTGTACAAATGGCCGGATAAGTGATCTTAGAATTGCCGCCCAAATTTTAAAAGGAAAGAAAATTGCCAAAAACATTCGCTGTTTAGTGGTACCTGCTTCCCAGCATATTTGGATGCAGGCTAATAAAGAAGGTCTTTTGGAAATTCTGACCGAGGCAGGCTGTATCGTGAATATGCCATCCTGCGGGGCTTGTGGCGGATTTACCAGCGGCGTTATCGGTGCAGGTGAAGTGGTCATGTCGTCCTCGAACCGGAATTTTAGAGGGCGAATGGGAAGTCCAAAGGGTGAGGTTTATTTAGGCTCCCCTGCCACAGTAGCAGCCACAGCACTCGAAGGAAAAATAACAGACCCCCGAAAATACCTTTTGCAGGGAGTGATGTAAATGTCGTTCATTATCAGAGGACGGGTGTGGAAATACGGAAACAACATTAATACAGATATTATTTCTCCTGGCCAATATATGAGTCTGCCGATCGAAAAACAAGCAGAGCATGCGATGGAAGCGATTGATCCCACTTTCCATCAAAAGGTGCAGCCAGGTGATATTATCGTCGCCGGGGACAATTTTGGGTCGGGTTCCAGCCGGGAAACGGCGCAAATGGTTCTGAAGCATCATCAGATTGGAGCCATTGTGGCAAACTCTTTTGCCCGAATCTTTTACCGAAACTCCATTAATGTTGGCCTGCCCGTAGTAGAGATGGCGGATACTTCCTTGATTCAGGAAGGCGATGAAGTCGAGATCGATCTCTTGGCGGGAAAAATCATTAATCATACACAAGAAAAAGAGTACGCCGGAACGAAATTGCCGGAGCATTTAATTGAAATGGTGAAACTTGGGGGACTAGAACCCTATTTAGCTAAAAAACTAGGAATTTCCTAAACTCGAAAGGAGGTCATCCTATGAACCTTCCGGAAAAGGTAGAAATTATTGAAGTTGGGCCTAGGGACGGTATTCAGAATGAGTCCAATTTTATCCCGACTAAAAATAAAATTCAGCTCATAAATGCATTGAACAAAACAGGAATTAAAAGAATGGAAGCCACTTCTTTTGTCCATCCGAAATATGTACCTCAAATGAAGGACGCGAAGGAAGTGCTAGATGGAATCGAACGAAAGCCATCCATTCAATACATGGCGCTGATTCCTAATGAAAAGGGTTATGAACGGGCCGTCGAAAGCGGAATCAATGCCCTTTCGCTTGTCGTAGGTGCGAGTGACAGCTTTAATTTGAAAAATGTAAAAATGACCCGTGAGCAATCGATGGAAAGTTTCACGACGGTTATCGAAAAAGCAAGGGCCAACGATATTTTTATCCGCTATAATATTGCGACTTCTTTTTGGTGTCCGTTTGATGGAGAAGTAGATTCCAAACTGGTTCTTGAAATGGTGGAAAGAATCGATCTGCTTGGCGTAGATGAAATTGTCTTATGCGATACAATTGGAAGAGCGAATCCTAAGCAGGTATTTCAATTGTTTGAGGAAGCTAATTCTTTAAACACCAAAGCGATGATTACGGCTCATTTCCATGACACGTATGGAATGGCCATGTCCAATGTGATGGCAGCCTTGCAAGCTGGTGTGTGTCGCTTTGATGCTTCAATCGGCGGATTGGGTGGATGTCCGTTTGCTCCAGGTGCAGCTGGAAATGCAGCAACTGAGGATATTGTTTTCATGATGCATGAAATGGGGATTGAGACTGGAATTGATCTGCAGCAGCTTCTAGCTTGTGTAGAACTAGTCAAGCCGTTTACGAATCGGGATTTAACAGGCCATTTTCACAAAATAAAAGCATGCAATAGCTAATTCAACTAATGGAGGTACTACTACTATGACAAAAAATTATCGTGTAGGTTTAATTGTCCCAAGTTCAAATACAACTATGGAAACAGAAATTCCCGCCATGCTTCATGCAAGACAAAAGCTATTTAACGAGGAATCCTTTACTTTTCACTCCGCTAGAATGCGGATGATGCATGTTAATCCGGAAGAATTAAAAAAGATGGACGTAGAGAGTGACCGCTGTGCATTAGAATTATCTGATGCCCGGTGCGACGTATTAGCGTATGCTTGTTTAGTTGCTATAATGTGCCAGGGTCCTGGATACCACCAAATCTCAGAAGAGCGTTTAGGAAATGCAACTGCTGAAAATGGCGCACCTACTCCAATCGTTAGCAGTGCTGGTGCTTTAATCGAAGGAATTCAAACCATCGGTGCAAAAAAGGTATCGATAATTACTCCATATATGAAGCCATTAACCAATATGGTTATTGAATATTTAAACGCAGCAGGAATTGAAGTCATTGACTCTATCAGTCTTGAAGTTGCAGATAACCTAGAAGTTGGCAGACTTGATCCTATGAACTTAATCGGACATGCTGATCGCCTGAATATACAAGGCGCTGATGCAGTCGTATTATCTGCCTGTGTACAAATGCCTTCCCTGCCTGCCATTCAAACAGTTCAGGATCGTTTAGGAATTCCTGTTTTATCTGCTGCATCATCTACTGTCTATAAAATCCTAAAAGGGTTAGATTTAAAAGCAGAAGTTCCAAATGCTGGACACTTATTATCTGGTAAATTTTAATAAAAGTAGGGTATGTTAGAAAGGAGGATGGCAAAATGTGGGCCATCCTCTCTTTCATACATAAGTGAGAAAAAACTATTGCGGTTAGGAGAAAAGTGAATTGGAAAATAAATATAAAATTGCTGTCATTGCTGGAGATGGGATTGGACCGGAAGTATTAGAAGAAGGAATAAAAGTGCTAAAAAAGGTGGCAGAATTAGATGGATCCTTTGAGTTCGAGTTTACTCATTTTCCATGGGGCTGTGAATATTACGCGAAGCATGGAAAAATGATGGATGAGGATGGACTGGAACAGTTGAAAGCCTTTGATGCTATTTATCTTGGTGCTGTTGGTTATCCTGGGGTACCAGATCATATTTCTTTATGGGATCTTTTGTTGAAAATCCGCAAAGGTTTCGATCAATATGTAAATCTCCGTCCTATTAAATTATTAAAAGGAGCACCATGTCCGCTAAAGGACGTAACTAGAGAACAGGTTGATATGCTAGTTATTCGTGAAAATAGTGAAGGGGAATATGCTGGAGCAGGTGATTGGCTATTCAAAGGACAGCCGCATGAAGTGGTCTTGCAAACAGGCGTTTTTTCAAGGGTTGGTGTAGAAAGAATTATCCGCTATGCGTTTGAAGAGGCTAGAAAACAAGCAAAGTCACTTACTAGTATCAGCAAGGGAAATGCGTTAAATTATTCAATGGTTTTTTGGGATCAAGTATTTGAAGAAGTGGCAAAAGAATATCCTGATGTTCAAACATATTCTTACTTGGTTGACGCTGCAGCGATGTTTTTTGTGAAACAGCCATGGCGCTTTGAAATTGTGGTCACCTCCAATTTATTTGGTGATATTATTACCGATCTAGGGGCTGCTATTGCTGGTGGTCTGGGACTTGCTGCCGGTGCCAATATCAACCCTACACGTGAATATCCATCTATGTTTGAGCCCATACATGGATCGGCACCAGACATTGCTGGTCAAAATATTGCGAATCCCCTGGCGGCAATTTGGTCAGCAAGTCAAATATTAGATTTCTTTGGTCATGAAAACTGGGGGATAGAGGTCTTGAATTCTATCGAACAGATAATGGTTGAAGGGAAAGTTTTAACTCCTGATATGGGCGGCAGGAGTACAACAAAAGAAGTTGGCGAAGCTGTAGCAAGGAATATTCGTAGTTATCAAATTGAGAAAATAAACGGATAGGAGGCGAGCTGGATGCTTTCCATTGATCCAAACACCTTGCCTGCAAAGGAGAACTATAAATTTTTAATTGGCAGTATTATCCCGAGACCAATTGCCTTCGTTACTTCCATATCAGAAGAGGGAGTTTTAAACGGGGCGCCATTTAGTTACTTTAATATCGTTTCGGCAAACCCCCCGCTCCTTTCGATTTCCATCCAAAGAAACGGGGGAAATAGAAAGGATACAGCAAGAAACATCATTCAAAATGGGGAGTTTGTCGTTCATATTACGGATGAAAATAATGTGGAAAAAATAAATATTACAGCTGCAACCTTGCCAGCGAATGAAAGTGAAATCGAACTGGCAGGATTAACTCCATTATCTAGTAAAAAAATATCTGTTCCAGGAATTAAGGAAGCTAAAGTCCGTTTTGAATGTATTTTGGAACATTATTTAGAACTGGGCGGAAATGATAGTGAGCCTGTATGTGACTTCATCATTGGACGAATCGTTCAGTATTATATCGAGCCGGAATTGTATGAAAAAGGCAGAATTAATCGAGAAAAATTGGGTGCTGTCAGCAGGCTGGCGGGCGATGATTATGCAAAAATTGGAGAGGTATTTACTATTAAAAGGCCAAGATAGTACAAATGGAGCGGATGAAAGCATGGTACTAAGCAAATAGATTGTGTACCAGGCACATTGTTTTTTCTTAGAATATTTGGCAGGATAACGGTTAAACCTAAAGTGGGAATTTTCGTATCCATGAAAGGTGGTTTAGCCATGATTATTAGCTTGTTGAACGGTTTCGAATTTCAACATCCAAATATTCTTAATATGGAAGGAGCGGCAGCCGTATTATTTTATTTTACGGTATACTCATTTCTAGGCTGGCTGCTGGAAAACAGTTATAGCTTCTTCACCAAAAAAGAATTTTTTAAGCCGAATTTTTTATTCGGTCCATTTAAACCAATGTACGGCTTTGCCCCGGTACTCTTGGTTTATCTTACTTCGCCTGACACCCACTTGGTGATTGTGCTTTTACTATGCTTGTTCATTCCTACCATAGTTGAGTATGTGACCGGGGCGATGCTTCTGAAATTGTTCCAGTGGAAGTGGTGGGATTACTCAGAGACCTCGATGCAGCTGCATGGTCATATTTGTCTGCCCTTCTCAACATGCTGGATGGTGTTGTCGTTCCTTTGCTTAAAATGGGTTCATCCCATGATCGCTTCTATGTATGAGGGGATTGAACTTTACTGGGCATGGATTTGGGGCGCAGTCGGACTCTACTTCCTTGCTGATCTCGCATTAGCAATTAGAAAACATTCCTTACATGACTTGGATAGGGTGCCTGACACCCTCAAAACTCCTTCTGATTAAAAGAAGGAGTTTCTTTAATT
Organism: Neobacillus pocheonensis; assembly: GCF_050477905.1. NCBI lineage: Bacteria > Bacillati > Bacillota > Bacilli > Caryophanales > Bacillaceae > Neobacillus > Neobacillus pocheonensis. The sequence goes on from NZ_JBCNAD010000020.1 coordinate 109,877, forward strand.
TAGATTAAATTTCAATGAAAAAAAGAAATATAAGAAAAAAAGGTGCTAAATTGTAAGGGAGTTGTATGAAGAAAATCATCAAAAAGGATGGATTCTATGAAACAGCGTATTTTGGTTGTTGAGGATGAAAAGCAAATCGCCAAAATCTTAAAGATTGAACTCGAATATGAGGATTATGAAGTAGCCGTTGCCTACGATGGGAAGTCCGGATTGCAAGCTGCCCTGAACGATAAATTAGATCTAATTTTATTAGATGTTATGCTGCCAGAAATGAATGGCATTGAAGTGTTAAGAAGAATTCGCAAAGAAAATCCTTTACTTCCTGTCATTTTATTAACTGCCCGGAATATGACCATGGATAAAGTAGCAGGGCTCGATAAAGGAGCAAACGATTATATTACCAAGCCGTTTGAAATCGAGGAATTATTGGCACGAGTCCGGGCTTGTCTTCGCCAGAATTCCCTGGCTGCCCAATCTTCACAACCGGAAAATCCCTTGTTAGTTTTTAAAGATGTAACCGTCAATCTTGATACAAGAGAGGTCACTAGGGGTGACAAATTCATTACGTTAACTCCAAAGGAATTCGATTTACTCGTCTATTTACTCTCCAATAAAAATAAGGTCGTGACAAGGGAAAATATCTTATTCAACGTATGGGAGTATGAATATGAAGGAGAAACCAATGTCATTGATGTTTTTATCAGACATTTAAGAAAGAAAATAGAAGAAGGTTTTCCGGGTCCAACGATTATCCAGACAGTAAGGGGAATTGGTTACACCATAAGGGAGAATTGAGCCTATGAAAATTACCACGAAAATCAATCTGATGACAACCGCTTGGATTCTGTGTGTATTACTTGCAGTAAATGCGGTTGTCTTTTTTTCTTTTATGAAAATTACTGTCAACATGGAGAATGTTGAATTACTTCAAAAGGCAGATAATGTGATCAGGGAAATGAAAATGGCAGATTCCCCTTTAAAGATAAAAGAAATTTTCACTCCTTATTTAACGAATCATAATTTTATAAGGACTGTACAGTCAAACTCTAAAATTACTGACCAAGCAACGAATGATCAGTTTTTGGCTGCCAAAATAAAACCGAAATACGTCCATAAAAAAGAAACTGAAAGAAGAACGATTAGACGAAATGATAAAGAAGAACAAATATTAATTGTTAGAGTTCCGGACTCATCAGGTGCTATAACCCTTGAAGTTGCGGAAAAATTATCGGGACTAGAATTAGCGAAGGACGTTCTATTATCGATTTTGGCCTTTTGCACCATTTTTGGTGCGTTATTGGCGCTACTTGGAGGCAGATGGCTTTCGAATCTGATTATGAGACCCATCACCAATATGATTAACACCATGGAGGATATCGAACAAAGCGGCATCCCGAAAAAAATCATCATCCAACACGAAACAAAGGATGAACTACAAAAAATGGCTGTCACGTTTAATCGAATGATTGGCAGATTGGAGACTAATCTAGAGAAACAACGGCAATTTATTTCTGATGCTTCACATGAATTAAAAACTCCGCTCACCGTTATAAAAAGCTATGCAGATTTATTGTTAAGACGCGGATTGCAAAACGAAGAAGTCGCCCATGATGCGATTGAATCGATTCATTCGGAAGCAACGAGAATTCAAAAAATGACGGAAAGGTTCCTCGATTTAGCCGATACGGAATCAGGTGACCTTTTAGAAATAAAATTAATTCATTTAGTCTCTTTTTGCGAAAATATCTTTAAACAGCTGAAAAGTGCTTATAAGCGCGAAATTAGCCTTCATTATCAGGATGCGTCCATTTCTGCAGCAGCAGATGAGCTTAAGCTTAAACAAGCCATAATTATATTAATAGATAATGCGATTAAATACAGCACGGATAAAATCGATGTGTATTTAGAAGGAAACGAGCAATATACCATTATTACCGTTAAAGATTACGGAATCGGTATATCTGAGTTTGAAATCGACAATATTTTTGAACGTTTTTACCGAGTGGACAAGGCTCGAAGCCGCGAGACAGGCGGAACAGGACTGGGGCTCGCGATTGCCAAAAATATTATGAAACAGCATCAAGGGGAAATTAAAGTGAAAAGTACCGAGGGTGTGGGTACGGAAGTAGGGTTATTTTTACCTAAATGGAAAGTGGGAAAGGAACTGTTTTTGAATGATCAAAATATTAATGATTAGTGTGATTCTATTATTCCTTCTGTTCCTTATTTACTCCATTTTGCCTACAGTCATTATTCGTATCTGCGGCTTAGGAATAACGAAAAGGGTGAAAACGGAGGCAATCGCATTAACATTTGATGATGGGCCTAATCCAATATATACGCCTCAATTGCTGGATCTTTTAAAAAAATACGGGGTGAAGGCAACCTTTTTTGTGGTGGGGAGTAAAGTGAAGACCTATCCTGACATCATTAAACGGATGAGCCAGGAGGGGCATACGATTGGGATCCATCATTATGAACATATTTCAAGTTGGGTACTCACTCCTTTCCATTTAAAAAAACAACTGCTGATGACAGAAAAGGCCATCAAGGAATGTACCAATGAAGAGGTAACCTTTTACCGGCCACCCTGGGGAAGCTTTAATTTATTCAGCCTTCTTTTAGGTGCGAAATATAAAGTCATCATGTGGTCCCACATTTTTGGAGATTGGAAGGCGGAAAAAGGTAAAAATGGTTTGACAGAGCAATTGCTAAAAGCAACAGAACCAGGATCTATTTTATTGCTGCACGACTGTGGGGAAACATTGGGTGCAGACCAAGAAGCTCCCTACTATATGCTTAAGGGTTTGGACATCTATTTACATGAAAACATCAAAAAGGGTCTCAAATTTACCACATTAAAAGACCTTCAACTTTAAGAGGATCCTATGAGCGTACAAACACTTGTTCATTATATTGAATTATATGGTTATTTTGTTATTTTTCTATTTTTATTCTTTGGTATTGTTGGGATTCCCGCTCCGGAAGAATCGCTGCTATTTTTAATTGGAGTACTTAGTGTTCACCATCAGCTAACATTGGGGTTGGCGATGTTGTCTTCCATTCTTGGAGCATTTGTGGGAATGCTGACAGCTTATCTTATTGGAAAATACGCAGGGTCTCCATTTATTAGAAAATACGGGAAGTACGTCGGGATTTCCGATGAGCGTTGGGAGAAAGTGAGTTATAACTATACAAAAAATGCTCGAAAAACGATCTTGTTTGGATTTTACTTGCCAGGTATCAGACAAATAAGTCCATATTTTTCAGGGATTACCAGAATTCCGTTTCGAAGGTTTTTCCTTTATTCTCTGTTGGGCACACTAATCTGGACCATTCCTTTTATTATGGGAGGTTATTTTGCTGGAAAGGTATTTCATATTAATCCAGCCTATGTACCTTATGTAGGAGTCGCACTCTTAATTCTTTTTTTCCTCTATGTTTTAGTTAAGTTTATTAAAAAGAAAAAATTCAATTAAAACAAAACCCGGAAAGACTTTTATACAGGTCACTTCTGGGTTTTTTATTTGTTCACAATCCTGTCTAAAAAAGCACTGAATGTAAGATTAAAAATCCATTAAAAACCGAGGATTTAAAGAAATGAGTGATACATTGATAGAGGAAGTTTTCTGGTAGAAAAGGAGATGGAATAAATGAAGAAGATTTTGTTTTTACCACTCTTACAAATGCAGTCAGGACATCATCAAGTTGCTGAGGCATTAATGGATATGCTAAAAGAGCAAACCGAAGGTATTATTTTAAAAAAAATTGACTTGTTAAGTTATACAAATAAATCTCTAGAAAAAGTGATTACAAATGGGTACCTAAAGTGGATTCGCTATGCACCCGAATCCTATAATCTTGCCTATAAAAGCTTTTTTTACCTACCGCCTGCAAAGCAGCAAAACTTTAAATGGTATCAACCACTCTTCATGAAGAAGTTGGAGCAGCTATTAGCAGAAGAAAAACCTGATTTACTGGTTTGTACCCATGGATTCCCATCCTACCTTCTTAGCAAATTAAAAATGAAGGGAAAATGCAATATCCCGATTATTAACGTCTATACGGATTTCTTTATTAATAATTTTTGGGGAAGAGATGGAATTGATGTCCATTTTCTGCCTAGCCAAGACGTTAAAGAAAAATTGATTAAGAAGTATAATATTCCAAACCAGCAGATGATTGTCACTGGCATTCCCGTTCATAAAGAGATTACCAGAAACAACCACATTCAAAGACAATCCAATCGGCGGCCTAAAGTATTAGTTGCAGGTGGAAATAGCGGTCTCGGGGGAATATTGAAGTTAGCAGATGAATTAAAAACCTCTAACCAGGTGGATTACTTCGTACTTTGTGGCAAAAATAAAAAACTTTATGATGAAATTCTTTCATGGGAAGCAGCTCATATTAAGCCACTGCCCTATCTTTCTTCCAGGGCAGACATGAACTGCCTATATGATGAGGTGGATGCGATCATGACAAAACCAGGCGGTGTCACGATCAGTGAAGCATTGCATAAAAGCCTGCCTATCTTTGTACATGCTTCCCTTCCAGGTCAGGAAGAAATCAATCTCCATTACTTAAAAGAACGAGAACTTGTTTTTGAGCTTGACCAGAATGATTCATTGGAACGACAATTATTAGATGTTTTGCTAGATAAGCAAAAAATGAATGAACTTGATTGGACCATCCAATCTTATCAGAAGGAAATCGAACTAGTGCAAGATGGAATCGTGAATATTTTTGAAACCATCTTGGGACAAAAAACGAAAAGTATGAAGCCGATAGTAGTAAGTCCATCTAATGTATTTCATATGGCTGGTGCCTAATAAAGTTAATTGTATGGAGGTTAGTGATGTTTCATTTAGACTATGGAACTTTTCAATTAATAAATCATCTTGCGATAAGTGAGCGATTTTTAAATCCGCTTATGATGTTTTTAGCCGAAAAAGCAGAGTATTTGTTCTTTGCTGGCATTATCTTATATTGGTTTTTACCTAAAGCAGAAAATCGAAAAATGGTGGCCGAGGCAATCCTGGCCGCATGTGTTGCACTTAGTATTAATGTCCTAATTGGCCATTTCTTTTATCGAGATCGGCCCTTTGTTTCGCATCATGTAAACTGGCTAATTCCCCATGCGAAAAATGCCTCGTTTCCAAGTGACCATGCAACAGCGGCATTCGTCATCGCTGTAGCGATATGGATTTGGAGAAAACGAGATGGATGGATGTGGCTGCTATTAGCTGCTGGCATTGCTCTTTCACGAGTTTGGACGGGTGTCCATTATCCTTTAGATGTGGTAGGTGGAATGGTCATTGGGGCAGGTTCGGCTTTTGTCATCCATTCTCTGTTAATTCGTTCAGAAAAAATAAACAAAGCTGTGAATGTGCTCATCGAGCTCTATGAAAAAATTGAAAATAGTCTTAGGAAAAAGTTATTTTCCTAGTTGTGAAGAAGAGCCCACAAGCGGTTCTTCTTTTTTTGTTAATTCTATTAATGTTGGAAAAGATAAGCAAAGAGAAATAAAAGGGGGATTTGTTATTTTTAAAAATCAAGAAAAAAGACTTAGCTGGCTGGCCTTTATTGTGGCTTTTATATTAGGCATATCAATAATAGGAAGGATTTTTTCAGGATAAGAAAGGAAATCGTGAAATGGGAAATGAAGACTCAGTTTTATTAAGCCGGATTCTTACAGAATTAACGTTATCATTTCATATCATCTACGCAACGATAGGTGTCGGAATTCCGCTGATGATTATGATTGCCCAGTGGGTCGGGATTAAAAAACAGGATGAACATTACATATTGTTAGCACGGCGCTGGACACGCGGCTTTGTGATTTCTGTGGCAGTTGGGGTTGTGACGGGAACCGCGATAGGGCTACAGCTCTCGCTGTTATGGCCGCATTTTATGGAACTGGCCGGTAATGTCATTGCTCTCCCTTTATTTTTGGAAACCTTTGCGTTTTTCTTTGAAGCAATATTTTTAGGCATTTACATCTATACATGGGACCGGTTTGAGAATCAGAAAAAACATCTTTTGCTGTTGATTCCCGTTGCCATCGGGGCCTCTTTTTCCGCGGTATTCATCACGATTGTGAATGCCTTTATGAATGCGCCTCAGGGATTTGATCTTATAGGGGGGCAGCTCGTGAATGTCAGTCCGCTCGTCGCGATGTTTAATCCGGCCATGCCAACGAAGGTGGCACATGTGCTAGTAACGGCTTATATGACCTCGGCGTTTGTGCTCGCGTCTATCGGGGCATTTCGATTGCTAAAGGGATCTGATCATTTATACCATAAAAAGGCGTTATTTTTAACGATGAAACTTGGGTTTGTTTTTTCGGTAGCATCAGCATTAATCGGCGATTTTTCCGGTAAGTATTTAGCCGAGTATCAGCCGGAAAAATTAGCGGCTGCCGAATGGCACTTCGAAACGGAAGAAGGAGCTCCGCTTATCTTGTTTGGGGTCCTTGTGAATGGGGACGTAAAATATGCAATAAAAATCCCGAAAGCATTAAGTATTTTAGCTCGTGACCTCCCACAGGCAAAAGTTATCGGGTTAGATCAGTTTCCTAAAGACGAGGTGCCCCCGCTTTATATCCATTATTTATTCGACGCTATGGTGACGATTGGAATGGCGTTGACCGGTTTATCCTTGATATATTTGCTGGGAACTTGGCTAAGCTGGTCATTTATTTTTTCAAATTGGTTCCACTCGCTTCTTGTAATTGGCGGTCCGTTGTCGGTTCTGGCGATTGAAACAGGCTGGTGGCTCGATGAAGTGGGGCGGCAGCCGTGGATTCTACGGGGGATTTTGCGGACAAAAGATGCCGCGACCGCGAGTGGACAAGTGGACCTCATGCTAATATTGTTCGCTGGCTTATATCTCGTGCTCGGGATTGGCAGTGTGGTTGTTTTGATGAGAATGTTCCGCAAAAATACGGTGGAACAGGAATTGGCTGACCGGGCTTCTTTGAAAGCAGGTGATACGGTATGACACTTGAAATCCTTGGAATTACAGTATTGGGGATGTTTCTCTTTGGGTATATTATCGTGGCTTCAATTGATTTTGGTGCTGGATTTTTCAATGCGTTTAGTACGGTCACTGGCAAGCAGCATATTTTGACCAAGGTCATTCAGCGCTATTTATCACCTGTTTGGGAAGTCACCAATGTCTTTTTAGTGTTTTTCTTCGTCGGAATGGTTGGCTTTTTTCCAAAAACCGCTTTTTATTACGGTTCCACTCTGCTCGTTCCAGCCAGCATTGCCATCGTCCTGCTGGCGATTCGCGGGGCTTATTATGCCTTCACGACCTACGGAGGGCTCAATCATAAGCGGTACACGATTTTGTATGGGCTGACCGGATTATTTATTCCCGCATCTTTATCGATTGTATTGACCATTTCAGAGGGCGGTTTTGTAAAGATGAACAAGGCAGGGCCGCAGCTTGATTATTGGGCGTTGTTTACGAGCCCGTTATCGTGGAGTATTGTGGTGCTCAGCCTGACTGCTGTGCTGTATATTTCAGCGGTATTTTTGACTTGGTATGCTCATAAGGCCAAGGACGAGGAGGCCACGAATCTGCTGCGAAAATATGCATTGATTTGGGCTGCACCAGCGATTATTACCGCGGCTGGCATTATTGTAGAAATGCGGACACATAATCCTGGGCATTACAAGGGCTTGATTGATTTTTGGTGGCTGTTCGCATTGTCAGTCGTTCTTTTTGCCGGTTCGGTTTATCTCATTTGGAAGCGGAGGTCCTATGGAGCGGCATTCTGGTTATTAATCGGGCAGTTTACCACCGCATTTTTGGCCTATGGAATTTCTCATTATCCTTATTTAATGTATCCGTATTTGACCATTTATGACAGCTTCACAAATGAATCAATGGCGATTGCTTTAGTTGTAGCGTTTGTGGCAGGACTCGGCTTACTCCTGCCTTCGCTGTATCTGCTTCTGAAATTGTTTCTGTTTAACAAAGAGTATGTCCAAGGGAAACGAGATGATCATGCCTGAGGAGGGGTTGGATGTATGATTGACTTTTTCATCTTTTATGCTCCATTTATCGTTGTAATTGCTGCAATAGCCACAGGTTTTTGGCTTGCTGGGAAAGATGCTGCAGTGAAAAGATAGTTTTTTGAAAAAGAAGAGCCGCGGCGGTTCTTCTTTTTTTAAAAATTCTTAATTTCTTACTCAAATTCTAATATAATTGAAGTAAATCATTGCTACTAGCACTTTTAAAGTGTTTTATCGGCGAATATAAAAAGCAAAGAAAAAATTGGGGATATATAATAATGAACCACAACAAAAATATTAAGTCACTCGTTGAAATCCTTTTGGTATCGACTAAACTAGGCTTAACCTCTTTTGGGGGACCAATCGCACATTTAGGTTATTTTTATGAAGAGTATGTTAAACGAAAAAAATGGATTGATGAAAAAAGTTATGCGGATTTGGTGGCTCTATGTCAATTCCTACCCGGCCCTGCAAGCAGCCAAGTTGGGATTGGCATCGGGGTTATCCGCGGCGGCTTCTTAGGAGGAATATTAGCATTCATTGGATTTACAGCGCCTTCCATGCTGGTGTTAATTTTCTTTGCGTTGATCCTGCAAGGATTGGAGATAAATGATGCTGGCTGGATTCACGGATTAAAAATCGTGGCTGTAGCAGTCGTTTCTCAAGCAATTTTCGGAATGGCACCCAAATTAACCCCTGATATTCAGAGAAAAGCCATTGCCTTAGTTGCGCTCGCAAGTACGTTATTGTGGCAAACCTCTGTTATGCAGGTTGGTATTATCGTATTTGCTGCAGTCGCCGGATTCGTGATCTATAAGCAGCACCAGGAAGATGATGAACCAGCCAATATTCATTTTCCATTGTCACATCGTTTTGCTGTGATTTGTTTAGCTCTGTTTTTTGGTTTATTGATAGTTCTGCCCATATTACGCACTATTACTTCAGCTAATTGGATAGTGGTATTTGATAGTTTCTATCGATCTGGTTCATTAGTTTTTGGCGGCGGTCATGTCGTGCTGCCATTACTAGAAAAAGAATTTGTTCCGGCTCATTGGTTAACGAAAGAAGAATTTCTGGCTGGATACGGGGCGGCTCAAGCTGTTCCGGGACCTCTATTTACCTTTGCTGCTTACATAGGGGCGGTTATCAATGGATGGAGAGGGGGCATTTTCGCTACTGTTGCCATTTTCCTACCCGCATTTCTTCTCATTTTCGGAACGTTGCCTTTTTGGAACTCGCTAAGACGAAATCCAAAAATTAAAGGAGCGTTGATGGGGGTGAATGCCGCAGTTGTTGGCATTTTAATAGCAGCCTTGTATAACCCGATTTGGACAAGCTCCATTCAATCCTCAAAGGATTTTGCTTTTGCCGCCGTATTGTTCTCAATGCTGGTGTATTGGAAGCTCCCGCCTTGGGTTATCGTCATTACAGGGGCTGTTGGCGGGTCCCTTTTAGAGCTTTTTTAGTAAAAAAAGGCTATATCGTATAAAACATAATTCAATAACTGAAAATATCCCTAAATGACGACGGGGGTATCTATTTGAGTATTGGAATAGTGTCTTATTTGGCTCTTCTATTATTAGCTATTTTCGCAGCCGGTACAGCTTATTGGAAATGCAGAAATCCCCGATTATTTATCCTCTTTTTTGCCGTTTCGGGATTAACGATGTTTTTCGACTACCTGATTTATGTGTGGGGAAAAGCCTATACTTATCACCCAGATATTACTGATGGGAAATATGATACACATCTTGGGGCCATTGTTAATGGTTTAATCCTTCCGGCATTTGCCGTTTTGTATGTAGCCTTTAATGGCAAATGGTATGGGAGTGTCCTATTGGCTGGATTTTTTTCAGGAATTGAATTTTTATTTAAGGAGTGGGGAGTGTATAAAAGTAATTGGTGGAAGATTTGGTACACTTTCAGTTTACTTATTTTTTATTTTCCCATTATTAAAATTTGGTGGGGCAGGGTAACGAATTCGCCAGGAAAGTGGCTATCCTATTGGACCTTATTTTCGTTCTTTTTTGTCCTATATGTTCAATTAAATATACTCATCTATGGCTTGCTTGAACTGAAAACATTTCATGTTGAATGGATCGAGCATTTACATCGGGACAGTGCTGCTTTGAATAGTATTAATGCCCTTTTATTTAGTTCAATACTTGCTTTTTTATGTATTCTACATGCACGTCAGTTTTGGTACTACCTCATGCTGTGTGTGTATATTATTTATTATTTTATTTTAAAAAATTTAGGCATCATTCAGACTGATCATTTATTTTTGGATTTTATTTTTAGTTTTATCGCATTCTTAATACCGCTTGTAGCAGTTAAATATGCAGGACCAAAAATAGTCCAAAATTAAGAAAAAAGAGACCGCACGATTACTGCGGTCTTTTCATTGTTCAAGATAATTATTTTAAACTTCGATTTAAGAAAGCTTTCGTTCGCTCATTCTGAGGGCTTGTAAACAACTCAGCAGGAGAACCAGATTCAACAATTTCCCCATTATCCATAAAAATAACCCTGTTAGCTACTTCCTTAGCGAATCCCATTTCGTGAGTGACCACAATCATAGTCATATGTTCTTGTGCGAGCTCCTTCATCACTTGCAATACTTCACCTGTCAATTCTGGGTCCAATGCCGAAGTTGGTTCATCAAATAAAAGAATGTCCGGATTCATCATTAAAGCTCTCGCAATCGCAACTCGTTGTTTTTGTCCGCCTGAAAGCTTGGCGGGATAAGCTGATGCCCGGTCAGCGAGACCAATTTTTTTTAAGAGATCACTGGACCGTTGTTGAATTTCCGTCAGAGATTCTTTTTTTGCCATTTTGGGGGCAAGTTCTAAATTCTCTTTAACCGTGAGATGCGGAAAGAGGTTAAAATGCTGAAAGACCATACCCATCTTCGCGTTAATCTGTTTAATCTCTTGCGGTTTGGTATAGACTCCATCTCTTACTAAATAATTGCCGGAAACACAGATACTGCCACCATCTATCTTTTCAAGATGAACCAAACTTCGAAGCATCGTACTTTTTCCAGAACCAGAGGGACCAATGACAGCAACAACATCATTTTTATTGACATCAAACGAGATGTTTTTAAGAACATCCATCTTGCCGTACGATTTTTTAAGATTAGATATTTCAATGATAGCCATTTTTACCACTCCTTCCTATTCAAATCTGAACCTTCGTTCGAGTCCTTTAAAGACCATGGTTAAAATGAGCGTCATAATTAAATAAATGATCCCTGCCACAAAGAATGGCATAATGGTAAAATCTCGATTAACGGCCGTCTGTGCAAAATGAAGCAGTTCTGGTACGGCAACGGCATAGAGAAGAGCCGTATCCTTAACGAGTGTAACCGATTCATTCGCAACAGCCGGAAGGGCAATTCGAAACATTTGCGGCAGGATAATCCGTGTCATTGTCTGCCATTTACTCAATCCAAGAACTTGGGATGCCTCATATTGACCTTTATCTATCGCCAGAAGACCACCGCGAAAGATTTCAGCAAAATAGGCGGCATAATTCAATATAAAACCTAAACAGGCCGCGACAAAGCGATCTAATACCAAGTATTCACCTATAACCGGAAGCATTGGCAGGCCGAAGCAGATAAACAGGAGTTGTAGCAATAGCGGTGTACCGCGCATGATATAAATATAGCTTTCTGCTAGCCAGGATAGCGGTCTAAAAGAGCTTTTTACCGCAAGGGTTAATAGAAATCCAAATGGAATGGATACGACAATTGCAATCAAAAACAACAGAACTGTCATTTGTGCCCCTTCGAGCATCGGTTTGAGTATGGAAATCAGATAATCTAAAGACATAAAAGGATTCCTCCAAAAACAAAACAGGCTTCCTCAGATGCAAGGAAATCCTGTCTGCCTAATATTCGTTTTTACTTTAATACTTTCTCTACGCCAAACCATTTTTTCGAAATCTGAGCGGCAGTGCCATCCTCATTCAACTCATCAAGTGCTTTTTGAAGCTTTTTCAATAATTCCTCGTTACCTTTTTTTACGCCAATTCCATATTCTTCAGGTGCAAGAGATTCACCGAGAACTTTAAAGGACTGTTTCTCTTTTGTCATGTAATAGTTGATGACGACCTCGTCAATAACCACCGCATCCAAACGGCCGCTCTTTAAGTCGGATAAGGCTTGTACATTATCTGCAAACTCTGTCACCGTCTTAATCTTCGCTTTGATTGGCGAAGCATCCAAGGCATCTGCTGCAGAAGAAAGGGATTGAAGCCCGACAATTTTGCCTGCCAAATCATCCATTTTGGTAATATTTGAATCGGCCTTCGTAACAACAACCTGTGCATTTTTTAAATATGGTTTTGTAAAAAGAACTTTCTTTTTACGGTCATCTGTAATTGTGTAGCCGTTCCAAATGAGATCAATCCGACCGCTGCTTAGCTCCGCTTCTTTTGTACTCCAGTCGATGGGTTGGAACTTAACTTTGTATCCCATTTTTTCTGCCGCTGCGTTCGCGTAGTCAATGTCAAAACCAACGATTTTATTGTTTTCATCGCGGAAACCCATTGGGGCAAATTTATCGTCGATGCCAATGACAAGTGTGTTGTCCTCTTTCCCCGCTGACTTAGAGGAGCATCCTGTGACGATTGTGAATAATGCTGCTATTACTAGAATTATAGTTGCTAGACGCTTCATATCGTATTCAACCACCTTAATTGTATATTTTGCTTTAGTGCGTTACCATATTATCACTCTACCAAATTATAACGCCATAATATTGATTATTACAATAGTCCTATTAATAATAGTAAAATTGTGAAAATTGCATCGATTTTAAAAATAGCTTAATGCTTGGGATTGTTAAGTTAAATTGAGCTGTAGTGATTTTTACAAATCTATGAACATATGAAATCGAGAATGTTTTTTCATATAAAATGCATTAAAAATGCACGGATTCTGCAAATTTTCCCTCTACATTTAAGGTAATTACTAAAACCAACATTTTCTAATTACTTAACCTTGTGGAGGTGGAAAAATTGAAAAAGGCATTTTTATTTTTATTTGCAGTAGGTTTCATCCTCTCATTTGATGGAAGGGCATTAGCAGAGGAAGGTCATTCGCTTGACCAAAAAATGAATCATGAAAACATGGACCATGAAAGCATGAATAATGACGGCATGGATCATGAGAGCATGAATCATGAAACTGGAAATACAGCAACTTCTTCAGAACATGCCAATCATGGTGAAGGTCAGCAGAGTAATATGGAAGGCATGAACCATGACAACAATAACGACATGGAAGGCATGAACATGGATGGGAACGGTGGTCATGATCATCATGCGCCTGTAGTGGAATCACTGCCGAACTATAAAGTGTTAGGAACATTTGGAGCAGTAAATCTTTCATTTATCTTAATAGGGGTTTGGAATAAATGGTTTAGAAGGAAGGGACTAACCAATGGCAATGCCTGAGAATAAATTAAAACCAGAAAAGCAACCTTTTAATCTCCTATCCATCCCGGTGATGGAAAAATTCGTTAAAAGCAAATGGTATCCAGGAATCTTCCAGTGGATCGTTATCTCTGTATTTTCATTTATTGTTTATGAATTAGTCATGGGAACAGTGGACCCAAGTAAAAACTTTGGAACTACCATGACCTGGGTGTTATGGTGGCCGATTATTCCGATTCTATTTTTAGTTGCCGGCCGCTTCTGGTGCGCAATTTGTCCGTTTGGCAAATTAAGTGATATTGTTCGGAAATTTGTCGGTAGCAAACGTCCGATGCCAAAGTTTTTAAGAAAATATGGAATTTGGCTTATCGATTTATTCTTTATTGCTATCACTTACAGTGACCACGTGTGGGGAATTGTTGAGTCACCTCGAGGTTCAGGTTATCTGCTGCTCTTACTCGTCACGATGGTTGTTGCAACTTCTGTTTTCTATGAAAGAAGAACCTTCTGTAAGACACTTTGTTTTCTTGGCGGCCTTGCTGGAAACTATTCCCGCTCCGGTGCCCTTAAAGTACAAGCAACACCTGATATTTGTAAAACCTGTAAAGTTCAATCCTGCTACAAAGGAACTGAGGGTGTGGAAGGATGTCCAATGTTTCAGTTTCCACGGACAATGGAGTCAAGTGCAGATTGTAATATTTGCGGGAACTGTGTGAAAAACTGTCCAAATAATTCAGTGAAAATTACAACAAGAGTTCCTACAAAAGAGTTATGGGGCTTAAAAAATCCAAAGCTTGAGAATGCTTCTCTCGCTGCTGTTATTATGGGTATCGTCTTCGTACAAAACATTACAATGCTTGAACCTTGGCAGAAAATTTTAAATGCAATTGGAGCAGTTACTCATACATCTAATTATAATGTTAACTTTACGATCGCTTTTATCATTGCGATGGCATTACCGATTCTATTATTATTAGGAACAGCAAAACTAGCATCACTTTTTGGTATGGAAGGTACAGTAAAAAAGAACTTTACACTTTTTGGATATGCGATTATTCCTCTAGACTTAGCTGGCCACTTAGCTCATAACTTGTTCCATATCTTCACTGAGGGTAAGGCAGTGTGGTTTAACTCCAGCAGATTATTTGGAGTTGATTCTACTCCAGCAAGTTTAAGTCTTGCTTCAACTCCAACTGTTCAAATGATACAATATATCGTTATCGCAATCGGATTAGTCGGTACTTGCTACGTTGTGTACAGAATGGGTAAAAGCAAAAAGACATCTTTTACAGCAATGCTTCCATATTACGTACTCATGACTGTCCTAGCGATCACGAATATTTATTTATTCTCACTTCCGATGATGCATAGAGTTTAATAAAATTTGCTTTGAAAAAATGACACCGTCAAATCAACCTATTATTAATTGTTGATTTGGCCGGTGTCTTTTTATGGAATCCCTCTAAGCTGTCTATCATCTAATAAAGGATCTTACATTACTACTTTGGTTATATAAAAATCCATAATTTCTGCACATTTTTATCGTAAAATACTTTAGAAACTAAGTTATTAGGAGGATACCATGAAAAATAATAAATTTTTGTTAGGGATTATTTCTTTAGTGTTAATGTTTATGTTGTCTGCTTGTGCTAGTGATAGTACTGTGGAGAGTGATATTGAAAGTAAAAATATGGACCATAAAAGTATGAATATGGACAATATGGAACATTCTGGTTCAGGGGAAATTCCTGAAGGTTTAAAAGTAGAAGAGAATCCAACCTATAAAGTTGGAAGCCAAGCAAATATAAAAGGGTCACACATGGAAGGAATGGAAGGAGCGAAAGCAACAATCGTGGGTGCATATGCTACGACAGCTTATGTTGTTTCCTATACCCCGACAAATGGTGGAGAAAAGGTGACAAATCATAAATGGGTTATTCAAGAAGAAATTAAAAATGCTGGAAGTGAAACCCTAAAACCAGGAACAAAGATTACCATAGAAGCAGACCATATGGAAGGTATGAAGGGGGCAACGGGGACAATTGATTCAGCAGAACACACAACTGTATATATGATTGATTACACTCCTACTAAGGGCGGAGAAAAAGTCAAAAATCATAGATGGGTAACAGAAAGTGAACTTTCAGCTAAATAACTTTTTTGAAAAACTATCCATAATTTCTGCATCACTTTATGGTAAGCTTTTGTCAATCCAATATGATTTAAGGTGATGAAATGTACAGTATACTGAGTCAATTTAGCACATATGTAAGCAAGCCCTTTTTCAATATGGCATATAGTTTAGAGGCATTGCCCATTTTCTTTGCTTTAGTTTTAGGACTTGTAGGGGCGCTTGCACCTTGTCAGCTCACGGGGAATATCAGTGCAGTAACACTGTATGGCAATTGCTCTTTTCAAAAGAAGATAGCCTGGAAAGATGTTATCTTTTTCACTATGGGTAAAATAGCAGCTTTTTCTTTATTAGGTGTATTAGTGTGGCTGCTCGGAAGGGAAATTGAACAAAATCTAACTGTCTATTTTCCGTGGCTGCGTAAGATTATGGGACCCTTATTAATAATAGTTGGTTTGTTTATGATTGGATTGATTAAATTGAAAGGAACGATTAACTTATTTAAGGGAGCAAAAGAGTACAAGCACGAAAATCCATTCGGTTCCTTTATGCTTGGTTTTAGTTTTTCCTTGGCATTCTGCCCGACTATGTTTATTTTATTCTTTGTTACCTTAATGCCAGTGGTGTTGTCTAGTTCATATGGGTTCATTCTTCCTCCTATTTTTGCAATTGGAACGGCTATACCGCTTTTGATCGTTATTTTTATCATTTGGTACCTGGGCGGCAGTGGTGTCATAATGAAAAAAGGCAGAAAGTTTGGCACGGTCATTCAGCGGTTTGCAGGTTTTGTAATGTTAGTATTGGGGATATTTGATACTATAACCTATTGGTCTTTATAAATAAGCTTTGTGCTAAACAAAAAAACAACGACATATTGAACTGACCTACTGATTTGATCACAAGAAAAAACACTTATGCTACCTGTTCCCTATACTCAACTGGTGACAGGTATAATCATTCGGTTGCAGCCGATTTCAAAAAATAGTCCAGCGAAAGCACCCAAATCTTTTGAAAGACAGTCCCTGTACTGTTCGTTTGCTTGAATAATTTTTGCTCTCATTTCTAAGTAGGCTTCCCAAGAACCTAACTTGATTTTTTCATTAAATAAAAGATTAAAGCCGTTGACGATCGCCGTATTAAAGGGAGGAAAAAGGGTCGGATGTAAAAAATATAATATATTGGCAACCGCAGGTCCAAGTCCTTTAATTTTTAATTGGTCTAAAGTTTTGATTTCAGTAATAACTTTTTCTGGACTACTGGTCTCTAAACATGCTTTTAAAAAACGCCCAAACGCTTTTTTATTGTGATAGTTCTCATAAATGTCGGGGATTCTTAATTTTGGTTTCCAATAAAACGCGTGGGCAGCACCTTCGAATACTTGTTTTTGTTCGGAAATTGCCGTAACCACCATTTCAAGGCTTGACCCTTTAAAGTCATTACCAAACGTATCCCCTTCTATTTCTTTAATGACTTTCAGTAATCCTTTTCGAATGGTTCGAAAGGCTTTTAATCGATCATCACTATGTAAAAACCAAGTGTGGTAAACAGATTCCTGGTCACTTTTATATAAATCTATTAGTGATTTCATATTTTTTTCCCTTCTATTTTTTGAACCCTATTATAGAAGATTGTTTATTGGGAGGATATGACAAAAATCATTCTGATATGGCAAGCAAAAGGTCTGGTAAAATTACCAGACCTTTTGCTAAAGGCACCCACTTTTTTAAAAGGAGTTCATCATATCTTTGCTTTTCATTTCCTTTTGCTTGCTGTCATCCATCATGCCGCCTTTTCCATGACAGGCTTTGTACATGTCCTTTAATTCCTGTTTAGATGAATCTGGATGCATTTTTTGCATAAAGGGAAGCATTTTTTCAAAATTCAAACCATTATCAGAGTTGTTTGTACCTGCTGCAAATACTGCTGTCCCTGCCCCAAGAATTAAAGTGGCACTGAAAATTCCGGCTGCCAACCTTTTCATTTTTCTCCAACTCCTTTCTTTTATCGGCTTCATCATAACGCTAAAATAAGCAGAGAAAATGGATTTTTCGTGTTGAAATTGTGAAGATTACCAGTTATTACATAAAAACATCTCATTGAAAAATATTAAGAAGGTTGACTTATGGAGGTTTGAAAGGAGAAGGACGAACACATATGAAAAAACAAAAGATAAGTGAATTTGTTGAGTACAATAATGAAAAATTCACAAAACGCATTATGTTTAAAGAGGGAGACAGTACGGTTTTTGTTTTGAACTTTGAACCGGGGCAATCACTGCCTACACATAAACATCCAGGCTCTCACGTCTATCTGCTAGTTTTACAAGGACAAGGTGTGTTTACAATCAATAACGAAAAAGTTGAAGTCGAAAAAGATGACGTTGTCTTGTGCACTGGAGAGGAAGAGATGGCATTTACTAATACCGGAACAACGAATTGCAGCCTTTATGTAAATCTAAATAAAATACCAAATGAAAGATATGCAGAAAATATTTGATTTCTGAATGGTTTCGCCGATAAAACTGCGCTTTTCCGGGCTCTAAATTAGACTTGAACATAGCTATTTTATATTAAATCAGTTGTGTCAATAAAAAATTTATATTTTATCTGCGGAAAAAACAACTTTATCTGCGAAAAGTACCATTTTATCTGCGAAAAGTACCATTTTATCTGCGAAAAATCGAACTTTATCTGCGAAACCATCCCATTTATCTGCGAAACACACACCTAACAGATTTTAAATGGAAAAAAGTCGATTTTAAAAAAAATAGTGCAGAAACGCCAGACAATTGGAAAGGAGCAGTCGAGGGTGTCTGGTTCAATTGGCACATAAGGCAAAAAAGGCTCATAAACTACTGAAAATTCATCATGTTCAAACCTCTTTCCTAGTAAAAACAATCGTATTTTCCTTCAGCCTCAACCTCCCAATGCAAAATCAATAAATGTCCCCAAGTCTGCTTCATCATCCATGCGGGCTAATCAGCTTTACAAAATTCCTCCCTTCAAAAAAAACAAAATTCATTGACATTCAAACCACCATTTGAATAAGATATAATCAAACGAACATTTGAATGAAGAAGGTGACAGTAGATGAAGGATCGCGATGTTTGCGAGATTACCTGTGTGGATAGCGAAAAAACCGCCAGAGTGCAGCAACAGCTTGAAAAAAGCAGCGATGTCCTGGAAGTAACGAAGCTGTTTAAAGCATTGTCGGATGAAACGCGAATGAAAATCGCCTATGCTCTAACGCTTGAAGACGAGCTTTGCGTCTGTGATGTGGCCAATATTGTCGGGGCAACGACCGCGACAGCCTCCCATCATTTACGTCATCTTAAAAGTCTCGGTCTTGCTAAATACCGCAAAGAAGGCAAGCTAGTCTATTATTCCCTTGATGACGACCATGTAAAGCAATTAATCCATATCGCATTCGCACACCAAGAAGAGGTGGCTAGCCGTGAGTGAACCGATTGAAAAACAAGTCTATCGTGTCCAAGGCTTTTCCTGAACGAGCTGTGCCGCAAAGTTCGAAAAGAACGTACAGCACCTGGATGGTGTTGTTGACGCAGCCGTAAACTTTGGTGCTTCCAAACTTACAGTCTATGGAAACACCAGCCTTGAGGAATTACAAAAAGCAGGCGCTTTTGAAAAATTAACCATTTATCCAGAAAAAGAAAAACAGCCAATCACACCGAAAGAACCATTTTGTAAGCGATATTTACTGCTCGGGTTTTCGGTACTATTTCTGCTCGCAGGTTATCTTTTTTCTGAAAACATTCTCTTTGCCGCGGCCATCCTCCTAGGTGGATTCCCGTTATTTAAAAACGGCTTAAAAAATTTGCTTCAGCTCGAATTCGATATGAAGACTCTGATGACCATCGCCATCATCGGAGCAGCTATTATCGGTGAATGGCAAGAAGGGGCAGTTGTGGTCATTCTGTTTGCGATCAGTGAGGTACTAGAAAGCTATTCGATGGATAAAGCTCGCGCCTCGATTCGTTCGCTGATGGAAATGGCGCCGACAGAAGCGCTGGTTGTTCGGAACAACAAAGAAGTTTTACTGAAAGCTGATGATATTGAAATAGGCGATATCATGCTCGTTAAGCCGGGGCAAATGATTGCGATGGATGGCGTGATTATCGAGGGTAACTCATCGGTCAATCAAGCAACTATTACGGGTGAATCGGTGCCGGTGGAAAAAGCCGTTCAAGACGAAGTGTTCGCCGGAACATTAAATGAAGAAGGATTTTTGAAGGTAAAGGTCACTAAGTTATCAGAGGATACTACAATAGCTCAAATTATTCATTTAGTTGAGGAGGCTCAGGCGGAAAAAGCACCGTCACAGCGCTTTGTTGACAGATTTGCTAAGTACTATACCCCGGTGATCATAATAATTGCCGCCCTTGTCGCAGTGGTTCCTCCATTGTTTTTCGGAGCTATCTGGCAAGCGTGGATATACCAGGGCTTGGCCGTTCTAGTCGTCGGCTGCCCATGTGCGCTCGTCATTTCCACTCCTGTTTCGATCGTGACTGCGATCGGCAATGCCGCTCGGAATGGTGTACTCATCAAAGGCGGCAGCTTTTTAGAGGAGGCTGGTGCGCTAAAGGCAATTGCTTTCGATAAAACGGGAACCTTAACAAAAGGGGTTCCTGTTGTAACGGATTTCCTTAATTATAGTAACGATGAAATGCTTTTTGAAAAAATGGCTGCACTCGAAAGCCGGTCACAGCATCCGCTCGCTGCAGCGATTATTAAAAAAGCTTCATCATTTGACTACCAAGTGGAGAATTTCAGCTCGATAACAGGTAAAGGAATAATGGGATCCATTAATGGAACAGCATTCAGGGTTGGAAACGTAAAGTTGTTCGACGAAATTCCAAACGAAATTCAAAACCAAATCACCACGCTGCAAAATCAAGGCAAAACGGTCATGATTGCCGGGTACGACAAAGAAATCCTCGCTCTTATCGCGGTAGCCGATGAAGTAAGAGAAACCAGCCGTCAAGTGATCGAGCGACTCTGTCAGTTGGGAATACAAAATACCATACTGCTGACCGGAGACAACGAAGCAACCGCAAGGGCAATCGGGCGTCATGCCGGGGTGTCCACAATCGAAGCGGAGTTGCTTCCAGAGGAAAAATTAGATTTTATCAAAAAACTACAAGCACAATTTGGCCGAGTCGCCATGGTAGGGGATGGCGTCAATGATGCACCGGCATTAGCCGCAGCAACCGTTGGAATCGCGATGGGCGGCGCTGGAACCGATACAGCACTAGAAACCGCCGATATTGCCTTAATGAACGATGATTTGAAAAAGCTTCCGTTTACCATCAAGCTAAGCCGGAAAACTCTGCAAATTATTAAGCAAAATATCACCTTATCCATCGTTGTAAAATTCTTAGCCCTATTACTTGTTGTACCAGGCTGGCTGACTTTGTGGATTGCGATTTTTGCCGACATGGGCATGACCTTGCTTGTCACATTAAATGGGTTAAGACTTTTAAGAGTGAAAGATGAATCGAAAATTTAGAAACAGAAAACAATAACCTTAATCGTAACTTTTTCGTTTTAGAAATAGAAAGAGCTACTCTATACGGAGAGCTGGGGGGATAAACATGGGTCACCATCACCATCATCATGGCCATTCACACGGCCACTCACATGGCCATTCATATACTAGCAATAAAAAAGCTTTATTAAGTTCCTTCCTATTAATAGCAGCCTTTATGGTAGTTGAAGTCATCGGGGGCATCGTCACAAACAGCCTGGCGCTCTTGTCAGATGCCGGCCACATGCTCAGCGATGCAGCAGCTCTAGGATTAAGCTTTTATGCAATCAAGCTTGGGGAAAAACAGGGCTCGCAAGAAAAAACCTATGGGTATAAACGGTTTGAAATCATCGCGGCCGCCTTAAATGGCTTAACGTTAATCATTATATCGTTATACATTTTCTATGAAGCGATCGGCCGTTTCCTGGCACCACCGGATGTGCAAAGTAAAGGGATGCTGATGATTTCCATTACCGGTTTAGTGGTCAACATCCTCGCTGCTTGGATATTAATGAAGGGTGACAAGGAAGAAAACCTGAATGTCAGAAGTGCCTTCTTACATGTGCTTGGCGATATGCTCGGTTCAGTCGGAGCAATTGTCGCAGCCCTCTTGATCATGTTTTTCGGCTGGGGTATCGCAGACCCTATAGCGAGCGTGATTGTGGCTGGACTAATCCTCATCAGCGGTTACCGCGTCACCAAGGATTCTTTCCATATTTTAATGGAAGGAACACCGGAGCAAATTGATATGAAGCAGGTAAAAGAGGCACTACGGAGAATCCCGCTCGTAAAAGAAGTCCATGATTTGCATATTTGGACGATTACATCAGGATATCCGGTCTTAAGCTGCCATCTTACCATCTCTGATGAAGGGGTTCATGATGAAATATTGTCCCAATCGCAGCGCATTCTTCATGATGATTTTCATATTGAACATAGCACCATTCAAGTCGAAAAAGCAGCTAATGGCTGTCCCAGCCCGCATGGGACGTGTAATTAAATTCGCTCAAAGTTCTTCGCTACATTATAAGTAAACATCAAAAACCACGGTCAGATTTAATACTGTGGTTTTTTTATTGATTTTAATGTTTTTCCTCATTTCTACATATTGGTGCCTATAATCAGCGTACCATCGAGATGTTCCAATCGAGTATTTGAATGAAAATGGTGCCATGCGAACCGGAAGGGTCCTTGTCGGGAAAAGCTGCTACTACTTCCATAACACCGGTGCCATGGCCAATAACACAAAAATAGGCGGCTACAAACTTGGTCCAACCGGGGCCATGATTAAATAACATAATAAAAACCTTTTTAAGATGTTTTGTTTCATTAGATACATCTTAAAAAGGTTTTTTTGCGCTTTTTGCTTTACCGATTCAATATGTTTGGTAAAATGTTCAATATTAGTTAAAAATAACAGCACTTAATTTATGAGGAGGAATACCATTGGACAAACGTTTCAAGATTGCCCACAGGGAAGCTTTAATTGGAGTCATCCTTGTCATCATCAATTTTATCTGGTGGTATGGGTTTGGTTACGGGCTTGGTTCCGCCAAAGTGGAAAATTACTCGTACATATTCGGTTTACCTGCCTGGTTCTTTTACAGCTGTATTTTAGGCTCGATTGTTATAATCGTTCTTGTTATCCTCGCTGTGAAATTTCTTTTTAAGGATGTTCCCTTTGAAGAGGAAGAGGGGGATGTGAAATGAACTGGGCCGTCATAACCCCGTTACTTATTTTTCTGCTTATTATTTTTGCTGTCGGCTTTTGGTCAAATAAATTTGTTATCAAGTCGAATTCATTTTTGGAGGAATACTTTTTAGGTGAGCGGCAAATGGGGGGCTTCATCTTAGCGATGACGATGGTAGCCACCTACGGAAGTGCCAGCAGTTTTATCGGCGGTCCTGGTGTTGCTTATACGAAGGGGTTAGGCTGGGTATTGTTGGCCATGGCTCAGTTAGCAACAGGCTATTTTGTCCTCATGGTATTAGGAAAGAAATTCGCCATCGTCGCCCGTCAATACAAGGCGATCACCTTAATCGACTTTTTAAAAGAGCGCTATAAAAGTAAAGCTGTCGTGTTGATTTCTGCTGCTAGTATTATCATTTTTCTTTTTTCATCGATGACAGCGCAATGGATTGGCGGGGCACGTCTCGTTGAGTCCTTGACAGGCCTGCCTTATACATATGCCTTATTGATTTTTGTCGGGTCAGTTCTCCTATTTGTCATTGTCGGCGGCTTCAGAGCAGTTGCGTTAACGGATGCGGTTCAAGGTGTCGTTATGTTTATGGGGACTTTAATTCTTCTCATCGCAACTATCAAGGCAGGCGGAGGAATCCCTAAAATCATCTCCGATTTAGCGGCTGAAAATCCGAATTTAATCAGTCCGTTCGGTGCTGACCGCGAATTAACGCCTGCCTATGTTTCGTCTTTTTGGATCTTAGTTGGCGTCGGTGTTGTTGGGCTCCCGCAGATTACCGTCCGTGCGATGTCTTATAAAAATTCTAAGGCAATGCATAGTGCGATTATTATCGGAACGATTGTCGTGGGCTTTATCATGCTTGGCATGCACCTTATCGGCGTTTTTGCAAGACCCGTTCTTCCTGGTGTGAAAATTGGCGATACCGTGATGCCGTTATTATCGATGAAAGTGTTGCCTCCGTTTGTCGCAGGCATAGTTTTGGCCGCACCAATGGCGGCGATTATGTCGACTGTGGATGCCCTGCTTATTTTAGTTAGCTCCGCTATAGTTAAAGATATTTACTTGAATTACATCAAACCACAAGCCAGTGATGCTCATATCAAAAAAGTAAGCTTTAGTGTCACGGCCATAGTTGGGATTCTAGTTATTTTTCTTGCACTGCGTCCGCCTGATTTAATTGTTTGGCTGAATCTCTTTTCCTTTGGCGGCTTGGAATCGGTGTTTATTTGGCCAGTAGTATTGGGCCTTTATTGGAGCAAGGGGAATAAATATGGTGCCATCACATCGATGGTTTTGGGAATGGGTTCGTATATATTTTTAGATCGATTCCATCCCAATACTTTCGGCGTTCATACGGTTGTGGTGCCGATTGCACTCTCTTTGATTGGATTTGTGTTTGCAAGTTTTGTGACCCGTCAAAATGTTAAAAGCAATTTGCCCTTATAAGGAATCATATTTTTGTTGCAATTTTATGAATTAATTTTTAAAATTAATGAACAGAAATAAATGAGGTGGGGGTCCCCTGTGGTTACGTTTATGGAATACGTATCGGCGCTTATTTTGCCAGGGTTATTAGTTTTGCTTTTTACACGGGTCACATACAATCGTATTATTGGACTTGTCTTAACCGTCGCGCTAATTGCCGGCTCCGTTTATAAAGGTTATACCAGTACGTTTGTTTTAATAGTCATTGATGCCTTCTCGCTAACCGCCGGTTTTTGGCTGGCTGCCAAAATGAGGCCGCGTGCAGTGAAAAATAGCTAGGTTTTAAAATAGAATGTAAGTCTGCCTGAAAATGGCAGGCTTTTTTTCTTTGTCAACACCACATCGAATAATACGAACCCCAATTCCAAATTTTCCAGAAGAATCAATTACATTAATAAATAATGAGCTCCAAATTTCTTTCAGGAATCAATAAAAAACGTATATATGCTTTCACTTTTCAATGGGAAGTTCAGAAGGTTTTTTCTATAATAATGATAAAGCTAATCACATAAAAATCCCAGGAGTGATATTATGGACATTCAATTAATCAGACATTCAACAATTAAGATTAGGTTCAATCAATTAACTTTCTTGGTCGACCCGATGTTAAGCGCTAAAGAGGAGATGGACCCGGTGACTAATGCAGCCAATAGCTTCAGAAACCCGCTGGTCGATTTACCGCTTCCAATAGAAGAGATTCTACATGGGGTAGATGCAGTGATTTTAACTCATACCCATCGGGACCATTTTGACGATCCCGCAATCAGAACACTGTCAAAAGAATTACCCATCTTCTGCCAGCCAGAAGACGAACAAAAATTGGTGGATCTCGGATTTTCAAACGTCACCAAAATAAGTGATCAAGGATATTGGAACGGAGTTCAGCTTACGAGAACAGGTGGTCAGCATGGAACAGGCGAATTAGGCAAACAAATGGGTCCGGTATCAGGTTTTATCATGAAAGCGGAAGGTGAACCTTCCTTGTACATTGTCGGTGATTCGATTTGGTGTAAAGAGGTTGAGGATGCCTTAACGGAACATTCACCTGAAATCATCCTTGTAAATGGCGGTGAAGCGCAGTTCTTGGCAGGGGATCCAATCACAATGGGAATAAAAGACATTGAAAAAGTGAGTTTGGCGGCCCCATCAGCCAAAATCATGGTTGTTCATATGGAGAGTTGGAATCATTGCTTATTGAGCAGGGAAGTGCTGAGAGGCTATATCGGATACAATCGATTAAGAAATGTGATCGTTCCGGAAAACGGAGAAATAGTTAAATATTCATTGATTTAAGATAAGTGGTCCTATTTAATCTTCTCGATGGAGAGTTTAACTTTATAATTGCCAAAAGAAAGAATCCTATCGAGGAGTTCTACTAAGTCAGCTTGGGTTGGCACCATAATTTTCAGGGAATAACATCCTTCTCCGCTAATCCTAAAGGCTTCGATAATTTCTTTCTGGGAATGGATAAAGTTGTGGAAGGAAGCATGGTTGGTTGTTTTCATAAATACGGTGACTAAGGCAATAATGGGGCTCCCCAGCAACTTTCTATTTATTTTGACAGTGTAACCTTCAAGTATCCCTAACTCTTCCAACTTATCAATGCGCGCTGCAACAGCCTGCCCGGTCATATGCACGAGAGAGCCGATTTCTTTCCAGGTTATTCGTGAATTTTTTTCTAGAATTTCAAGGATTTTCAAATCCACTTCGTCAAATGCAGCCACTGTTACCCCTCAATTTTTAGTTTAATATCATGCTATATGAAAGAAAGTCACGTGTAAACATACTCGTGACTTTTTTCCTTTTATTCCTCTTCTTTTACTTTTTTTCCGTGATAAAACATTTTTTCTAGCTGAACAGGATTTTCTTTGGCTGTTAATTCAACGGCTTTAATTTTATAAACAGCGGTTTTGCTTCCTAAAGAAGAACGGTATTTTTCCACGTGTGAACTTGACAATGCTCTATCATAATAGCAGGGAACATACTTATCGAGCATTTTTTGCATGGCCAAAACCGCCTCATCAAGATTGTACACTTTCTCTGCTTCGCCAAAAATCATGACACTCATGTAGGCAGTATCCGTTTTAGCAGGCACTGGATCAGAAATGGTGCCAAGGTCAGCGCTGACCGTAAAGCAGACCTTCGGATTTTTTTCAATTATATCCACCTTACGTCCTTCACTAGCTCCATGAAAATAGATCGCACCGTCCAGCCATACAAAATTTAGTGGAATAGTGTATGGGGCATCATTATCTGCCAATCCTAAAAATCCCGTTTTCTCTGTTTCTAAAAAACGATTTATTTTTTGATGATCAGTGCATTCTAACGTCATTTGTCTCATATTACTGACTCCCTTTCTTAAATCATGTTACACTCATAATAAAAATTAATTGTACCTGTTAAAAGTGACAGTTTTTAAAAATTTTATAGGGTCAGAAGGGGAGTTACATGTGCAAATCACTCCATTTTTAAAAAAAGAAGATAAGGTTCCAATTTATATCCAACTCTATCAGTTTTTTCGAGAGGAGATTGAAAAGGGCTCAATTTTAACAGGAGAAAAACTCCCTTCAATCAGGGAACTCTCACAATCTTTAAATATAAGCCGGAACACTGTTGATACAGCCTATCAACAACTGATTGCAGAAGGATATGTGGAAAGCAGGGAAAAAAGCGGCTTATTTGTCTTGGAATTAGAGGATTTTCCGCTGCATCCAAACAAGGAGATTCAAAATGTAATTGAATCATGTCCCTTACTTGAAAAAGAAAGTTTAATAGATTTTCAATATGGGGATATTGAACTGGAGCGTTTTCCGTTAAAAGTCTGGAAAAAATGCTTAATCGATGCTATTGATGCCCCCACTCAGGAAGTGTTCTCTTATGGGGATAAACAAGGCCATTATGGATTACGAAGTGAAATTGCGGCTTATTTGTATCAAGCGCGCGGTGTTCGCTGTTCCGCGGATCAGATCATTCTCACCGCAGGAACCCAAGCGGCTATTAATGTGTTGATTCAGTTATTGTCGCTTCAAAACCACAATGTAGCGCTTGAAAATCCCGGATATGATGGTGTTCGCTATGTGTTTGAAAGTCAAAATTGCGAAGTCGTTCCTATTTCTTTAGAGGAGGATGGAATTAATATAGATGAGCTGTGGCTGAGTTCAGCGAAATGTGTGTATGTGACTCCTTCACACCAGTTTCCAATTGGCATGATTTTGCCTGTGCAAAAAAGGATGAAGTTGCTGCATTGGGCCGGAAAACAGCAAACCTATATCATTGAGGACGATTATGATGGGGAATTCCGTTATGCGGGCCAGCCAATTCCTTCCTTAAAATCATTGGATACCGATGATAAGGTGATATACTTAGGGACCTTTTCAAAGGCTTTTCTTCCAGCAGCTAGAGTTACTTACATTGTTTTACCAGAGCCGCTTGTTTACATCTATCGATCCAAGCTTTTCTTTTATAGTCAAACAGTGTCGCCGCTCATCCAAGAGGCACTATATCGTTTTATGAAAGAAGGGCATTTTGGGCGACATATTCGAAAAATGAGAAAAATTTATCAAGGAAAACAGGCAGCGCTGTTAAAAGCGATAGAATTTTATTTAGGTGACAAGGTTAATATAATTGGACAAAAAGCTGGTCTTCATTTATTGCTAAAGCTAAAAGGCATCGACTCCAAACAATTGGCTGCAAGGGCGGAGGAATTTGGGGTAAAGATTTATTTAACAGAAAAGTTCTGGTTGAAAAAAACATCAAAGTTCGACCAGACTATAATGCTCGGTTTTGGCGGTTTAAGTGTGGAGCAGATTCAAAGGGGAATTCGTCAGCTCGGGAAGGCTATTCAAACATTTAACTAATGTTGTAATAAAAAATCAAAAAAATCCATTGTTTTTTGAAATTTTAATTTATATAATAAAAATAGACATGATTTGGTAAGGGCATCAACCTCTAGAAAAACTTCCATCCTTATGAAATGCCTACTAGAAATATTCTACATAGTAAAACTGAACTGATGATAAACTCCAAAAAACAATAAAGTGTGTAAAATCCAAAATCTATCATAAATAGTAGGTTGGATTTTACGCACTTTTCATCTAATTGCGGCTAGGTTATCTTTATAGGGATTACGGACTACGAATCGTATAAGGGTAATAGCTTTGGCCTATTACATAGAAAAAATCGTAGGTCTTTAGTGGTATAGACAACTATACCTATTTGGTTATTTTTTTTATTAAATTGTAAGCGAATCCATTATTACGGCTTCTGAATGGAAACGCTTATGATTATATAAATTACATCAATTATAGGGGAGGAAGTATGAAGAGAAAAACGTTAATCATCTTATCTATTTGCACTGTTTTTTTAGGGACCACTACTGTTTTTGCGAATGGGGACTCAGCCACTGTTCCATCGATTGAAAAGCATGAAAAAGAAAGTTATTTCAAGTCTCAGAAACCGCACCCAGTGTTTACATGGAATTCTACTGTCATCCCGGTTTCGAGCGTATTACATTCTGGATCGCCGAGAGGAGCAGGTATGGAAGCAGCACCACTTGAGAAAATCGATCAGATAATGGACCAAGCGATTGCAGATAAGGTTATGCCTGGTGCCGTTGCCTTTGTAGCACGCGGCGGAAAGATTGTTAAACACTCTGCTTACGGTTATTCGGCTCAATATGTTGATGGGAAGTTGACGGAAATGGAGCATCCGATTCCGATGAAGGAGGATACCATTTTTGATTTAGCGTCGATTAGTAAAATTTTCACAGCTGTTTCGGTCATGAAGCTATATGAAAAAGGATTATTTCAGCTCGACGATCCGGTTGCCAAGTATATTCCGGAATTTGCACAAAATGGTAAAGAGCACGTTACGATACGTCAGTTATTAACGCACACTTCCGGTTTTACCGCTTGGATTCCCTTATATACACAGGGGAAATCACGGGCTGATCGCCTCCAGCTTGTATTTGAGCAGCCACTTAAGAACCCTCCTGGGACTGCTTATGAATATAGCGACTTAAACATGATTACCCTAGGAGCACTAGTAGAGCGATTGTCAGGTCAACGTGAGGATGTTTTCGTGAAGGAGAATATCACCGTTCCATTAGGGATGAAAGATACGATGTATAATCCCCCATCCTCGTTGAAAAACCGGATCGCGGCAACGGAATACCAATCCACTCCTAACAGAGGTCTTGTGTGGGGAGTGGTTCATGACGAAAATGCGTGGTCACTTGATGGGGTGGCGGGACATGCAGGAGTATTTTCGACGGCGGAAGATCTCGCAAAGCTGGCCCATATTTTCCTGAATGATGGAAAATATGGCGGAGCAAGAATTTTAGAGCCTGCAACGGTTAAGCTTTTATTAGAAAATCAAAACGAAGCCTTTCCTGGTAATGACCACGGACTTGGCTGGGAGCTAGGGCAAAGCTGGTACATGGATGCCTTATCAGAAGGGACCTATTCCTTTGGACATACAGGGTATACAGGGACCTCAATTGTCGTAAGCCCCAACAATAAAACGATTGCGATTTTGTTGACCAACCGCGTCCATCCATCAAGGAGGACCGTGTCAACAAATCAAACGAGAAGATTGTTTGCACGGCAGGTCGCTGACTCGATTCCGGTGTCCATTCCTGGTAACGGCTCAGCTTGGTTTGCAGGATATGGAGATAAACTCAGTAGAGAAATGGAGGCTGACCTTCAGCTAAAAGAGGACGCAAAACTGACCTTTGCAACCTGGCATAGGATCGAGGATGGCTGGGATTATGGATATGTAGAAGCCTTTATTGACGGTTCGTGGGAAAAACTGGACGGGTGCACCGGGGTCAGCAGCGGCTGGGAGAATGTTGAATTAACCATTCCAAAAGCTGCAACAAAATTACGTTTTGTTTATCAAACAGATTCCTCCGCAAACGGCCGCGGTTGGTATGTTCTTAATCCGAAACTAAACTCAGAAGCACTGAACCTTACGAAAAATGACTGGGAATTAAGAGACTATTAAATAGAGAAGGGGAGAGGCAGCATGCGTAATATGTTCAAGTCACTTATCGTTTCGTTTTTGATTTTTGCCTTAGTTTTTACTGGTATCCCGTTTTTAAGCCTAGACAAAGCGGAGGCGGTAACAGGCGTGAAAGATTTAATTATTGACCTAAATGTTCCTCAAGTTTCAAGAGAAGTAAAAGATAACAATATTAAATTGAATGCCCTACATCTGTATGATGATGGTCATTTCATGCTTGCTTCAAAGAATCTAAAGTGGAATTCTTCAAACAAAAATGTGGCAACTGTTAATGAAGAAGGCGAGGTAACTTTATCAGGACACAATGGGAAGACCTTTATCTCTGTCAGTGATGACCGGTATGGTGATCGAATTTCTATCCAATTCAAAGGAAATCAAGAGAAGGTATTTGTGGAAAAAGAGGAAGGAAATCGCTATGACCTTATTGGTAATGCCATTAAGCATATGTCAATGGAAGAAAAAGTTGGTCAGATGCTAATGCCGGACTTCCGCACTTGGAAGGGGCAAAACGTAACAGAAATGCAGCCAGAAATTGCCCAATTGGTAAAAGATTATCATCTTGGTGGTGTCATTTTATTCCGTGAAAATACGGTAAATGCTGAGCAGACTACGAAACTTGTCAGTGCCTATCAGGAAGCCTCCGAAAAATACGGAATGCTCGTCTCCATTGACCAGGAAGGCGGGATTGTGACACGCCTTCAGACAGGAACTGATTTTCCAGGGAACATGGCGCTTGGAGCAGCACGGTCTGAAGAGCTGGCTGAGAAAGTAGGCAAGGCCATTGGCGAGGAACTGAAGTCCGAGGGCATTAACATGAATTTTGGCCCTGTACTAGATGTAAACCTCAATCCTGATAACCCGGTTATTGGCGTTCGTTCGTTCGGGGAAAATCCGGAGCTCGTTGCTCAATTGGGCAAAGCGTATCTTAAAGGCCTACATGAGGCTGGAATAGCAGCTACAGCAAAGCATTTTCCGGGTCATGGTGATACAGCGGTTGATTCCCATTTAGGACTTCCATCAGTTCCACATGATATCGATCGTTTGAAAAAAGTAGAATTATATCCATTCCAACAGGCAATGGATGCTGGAATTGATGCGATTATGTCAGCGCATGTGACCTTTCCGAAAATCGACGATACGAAAGCCATATCGAAAAAAGACGGGACAGAAATTGCCGTACCGGGAACTCTATCTCACAAAATATTAACTGGTCTTATGCGTGAAGACATGGGCTATAAGGGCGTCATTGTGACCGACGCGATGAATATGGGGGCAATTGCCGACCATTTTGGCCCGGTAGACGCAGCCATTCGAGCTGTGAAAGCAGGTGCCGATATTCTCCTAATGCCAGTCGGCATCAAAGAGGTAGCAAGCGGTCTATATGATTCAGTAAATTCAGGTGATATTCCCGTAGACCGGATTGAACAATCGGTTGAACGCATTTTAACGCTGAAATTGAACCGAGGTATTGTAAAGGCTGAGACCGAAAAAAGCTTGGATGAGAAGGTGGCCAATGCTATAAAAGTTGTGGGTTCTGCTGAACATAAACAAGTCGAAAAAGAAGCAGCCGCTAAATCGATTACCCTTGTGAAAAACAATGGAGTTCTTCCTCTAAAGGTTTCGGAAGAAGATAAGATTGCTGTTGTAGGATATTCAGGGTTCTTTGTAGATTCGCTTGTAGCTGAGGTGAAGAAACACCATAAAAATATCATATATGTCAATACGCAAACAAAACTAACTGATGTACAACTAAATCAAGTTAAGGATGCAAAATACATCATTGTCGGAACGTATACCTCTTCAGTTGGGGGACGGGCTCCAAGTGCTGGTCAAATGCTGATGACCAACCAGTTGATCAATGAAACCGATGCACCCGTAATCGCATTAGGAATCCGAAATCCGTATGACGTCATGTCCTATCCAAATGTGGATGCCTATCTTGTTCAGTATGGATACAGACCAGCAAGCTTTGAAGCAGCCGCAGACACAATTTTTGGAGAAAATGAACCTTCTGGAAAGCTTCCAGTTACGATTTATAACCCTGATGGCACCGTATTATATGGATTTGACCATGGTTTAGGGTATTAATTTTTCAAAAAAGGGAGGGGTTTGGATGAAGAAAAAATGGTTCACCGGCATTCTTGCGCTGCTGTTGGTCCTTTCAACGGTAACGGCCGCCATTGCCAAAAACGATAAAGAAAAGAAAAATGATAAGTTTCGCTTAGGCGTAGAGGTGTTATTACAGGATAAAATTGATTTAATTAAGGGGAAACGTGTTGGATTGATTACCAATCCAACCGGAGTCGATCAAAAACTTAATAGTATCGTAGATTTGCTTTACAATAATCCGAATGTAAATCTGACTGCCTTATACGGCCCCGAGCATGGGGTCCGCGGCAGCGCTCAGGCCGGTCAGTATGTGGAGTCCTATATTGATGAAAAGACGGGCGTTCCGGTATACAGTCTGTATGGAAATACGAAAAAGCCTACATCGGAGATGCTGAGCAATGTCGATGTATTATTATTTGATATTCAAGATGTTGGGACGCGTTATTACACGTATATTTACACAATGGCCCTAGCGATGGAAGCGGCTAAAGAGAACCATATTCCGATTATCGTTTTGGATCGTCCGAATCCACTTAGCGGGACAAAAGTGGAAGGGCCAGTTCTGGAAGATAAATATTCTTCCTTTGTTGGGGAATATGCCATTCCCGTCCGCCATGGAATGACGGTTGGGGAATTAGCCCAGTTATTTAACAAGGAATTCGGTATCGGTGCGGATTTAACGGTCGTAAAAATGGATGGCTGGAAACGGAACATGTACTATGATGAAACACCATTAGACTTCGTGATGCCATCACCTAATATGCCAACTTTAGATACAGCATTAGTCTACCCTGGTGCCTGCCTGATTGAAGGAACCAATATTTCTGAAGGACGTGGAACGACAAGACCATTTGAATTAATTGGTGCACCGTTTATTAATAGCGATGCCTTGGCAGATAAGCTTAATTCTTACAACCTGCCAGGAGTTAAATTCCGTGCAGCTTCCTTCACACCGACAACATCGAAGTTTGTAAATCAATTAAGCAACGGAATTCAGATTCACGTGACCGACCGCAATTCCTATAAACCATTTGAAACGGGATTATATATTGTCAAAACCATCCATGATATGTATCCAAACGATTTTCAGTTTAGGACTCCGGGAAGTAACGGAATCTCCTTCTTCGATAATCTTATTGGAAATGGCTCCATTCGTGCAGACATAGAAGCGGGCAAATCCATCGAAGAAATGAAAGCAAAATGGCAGCCAGCCTTGGATAAATTTATGGATACTCGCGAGAAATATTTACTATATTAATTAAGATGAAAAAGCCAGCCCTTTGGGATTTGGCTTTTTTGCTTTTCGAGTGAAATAATTAGGAAATGGCGAAATAAACTGGGTATTCCGCGAAATAATTTAGAAAACCCGCGAAATAATATTTCAATCCCGCGAAATTCCCGGATAATTCCGCGAAATGATATCTCAATTCCGCCAATTCTCTATACAATTCCGCGAACCCCCCTAAAAACGATAAAAAACGAATATTAGTTCGCATATTGTTGGTTTGTTTTTGGGGGATTGTGGTAGAATGTTAATATGCAAATTAGTGAAAACATTTTCCAGCACCATCCCGGCCCAATAACATGGTTCTCATGCTGAAAAGTGCCAAATAAATAGATTCGGATTAAAAAAACGGGAGGAAAGAATTTGTGAAGGACCAATTTGAATTAATTTCAAAATACTCGCCGCAAGGGGATCAGCCTGAAGCGATTAAACAATTAGTCGAGGGCATCAATAACAACAAGCGCCATCAAACTCTACTCGGGGCAACAGGTACGGGGAAGACATTCACGGTTTCAAACGTAATTAAAGAGGTAAATAAACCAACACTGGTAATTGCCCATAATAAAACACTAGCTGGCCAGCTTTATAGTGAGTTCAAAGAATTTTTCCCGAACAATGCTGTTGAATATTTTGTCAGTTACTATGATTACTATCAACCGGAAGCGTACGTTCCACAGACCGATACCTTCATTGAAAAAGATGCCAGTATCAACGACGAAATTGATAAATTACGGCACTCGGCAACCTCATCGCTATTTGAACGCAAAGACGTCATTATTATCGCCAGCGTTTCCTGCATTTACGGTCTCGGTTCGCCGGAAGAGTACCGGGAGATGGTCCTATCGCTCCGTACCGGTATGGAAATCGAGCGCAATCAGCTCCTCCATCGTTTAGTCGATATTCAATATGAGCGGAACGATATCGATTTCAAGCGGGGGACATTCCGTGTTCGCGGCGATGTTGTTGAGATATTCCCAGTTTCACGAGATGAACATTGTATGCGCGTTGAATTTTTTGGCGATGAAATCGATCGGATTCGTGAAGTTGATGCCTTAACAGGTGAAATTATCGGCGAGCGCGACCACGTGGCGATTTTCCCGGCATCCCACTTCGTGACAAGGGAAGAAAAGATGCAGGTTGCCATCGGAAATATTGAAAAAGAATTAGAAGAACGTCTTGCTGAGTTAAGAGAGGACAATAAACTCCTCGAAGCACAAAGGATTGAACAGCGCACACGTTACGACTTAGAAATGATGCGGGAAATGGGCTTTTGCTCGGGAATCGAAAATTACGCCCGACATTTGACGTTAAGACCAGCAGGCTCAACACCATATACGTTACTAGACTATTTTCCAGATGATTTTCTCATGATCATCGACGAGTCGCATGTGACCTTGCCACAGGTTCGTGGAATGTTTAATGGTGATAAGGCACGGAAACAAGTGCTTGTCGACCATGGTTTCCGTCTGCCGTCAGCACTCGATAACAGGCCTTTAACCTTTGATGAATTTGAAAAACATGTCCACAACGCCATTTTTGTTTCAGCCACACCTGGTCCATATGAGCTAGAGCATACACCGGACATGATCCAGCAAATCATTCGTCCAACAGGACTGTTAGATCCAACCATTGAAGTCCGCCCAATTGAAGGTCAAATTGATGATTTGATTGGTGAAATACAGGATCGAGTTAAGAAAAATGAACGTGTCCTTATCACCACACTGACGAAAAAAATGTCTGAAGATCTGACCGATTACTTGAAAGAAATAGGAATTAAAGTTCAATATCTGCACTCAGAAGTAAAAACGCTCGAGCGGATTGAAATTATCCGAGAACTGCGTCTCGGAAAATATGATGTTCTCGTCGGGATCAACCTGCTCCGGGAAGGACTGGATATTCCCGAGGTTTCTCTTATCGCAATACTCGATGCTGATAAAGAAGGCTTTTTGCGATCTGAACGGTCGTTAATCCAAACGATTGGCCGAGCAGCAAGAAATGCCAATGGTCACGTTATCATGTATGCAGATAAAATAACCAATTCGATGGAACTAGCCATCAGCGAGACGAAGCGGCGCCGTGCGATTCAAGAGGAATATAATTTGAAGCATGGCATTACGCCACAGACGATCCAAAAAGCAATTCGTGATGTCATTCGCGCCACCCATGCCGCAGAGGAACAAGAAGAATATACACCAGCAGCATCATTCGGCAAGATGAACAAAAAGGAAAGAGAAAAGCTGATTGCTACAATGGAAAAAGAAATGAAGGCAGAAGCAAAAGCACTCAACTTCGAACGTGCTGCAGAGCTTCGTGACCTCCTATTAGAACTAAAAGCGGAAGGATAACATAAACATGGCAATGGAAAAATTGATTGTGAAAGGCGCCAGAGCCCACAATTTGAAAAATATTGATGTCACCATTCCGAGAGATAAGCTTGTTGTTTTAACTGGACTTTCCGGTTCTGGAAAGTCCTCACTCGCGTTTGATACGATTTATGCTGAAGGGCAGCGCCGCTATGTGGAATCCCTGTCGGCCTATGCCCGCCAATTCCTTGGCCAAATGGATAAGCCCGATGTCGATGCCATTGAGGGTCTGTCTCCAGCGATTTCGATTGATCAAAAAACAACAAGCCGAAACCCGCGTTCGACGGTCGGAACGGTAACAGAAATCTATGATTATTTAAGGTTATTATTTGCTAGGGTCGGGCATCCAACCTGCCCTAACCATAATATAGAGATCTCCTCACAAACGATTGAACAAATGGTCGACCGGATCCTCGAATATCCAGAGCGAACTAAAATGCAAATCCTTGCTCCTGTTGTTTCAGGGAGAAAAGGAACGCATGTAAAGGTCTTCGAAGATATTAAAAAGCAAGGCTTTGTTCGGGTCCGCGTGGATGGAGAAATGATGGATCTTGGTGACGAAATTGAATTAGAGAAAAATAAAAAGCACTCAATTGAAGTCGTCGTTGATCGGATTGTCGTTAAAGATGGCATTTCAGCACGAATTGCTGATTCCCTCGAGACCGCCCTGAAGTTAGGTGAAGGCAAAGTCATTGTGGATGTTATCGGTGAAGAAGAGCTATTATTCAGTGAAAACCATGCCTGTCCTCTCTGTGGTTTTTCGATCGGAGAACTTGAACCGCGGATGTTTTCTTTTAATAGCCCATTCGGGGCCTGCCCGGAATGTGACGGCCTAGGTTCTAAGCTTGAAGTTGATGTTGAACTCGTGATTCCGAATCGAGACCTGACTCTAAAGCAGCACGCGATTGCCCCTTGGGAGCCGACAAGTTCACAGTACTATCCGCAACTGCTCGAAGCGGTTTGTAATCATTACGGAGTTGACATGGATACTCCTGTTAAAGACATTCCGGAGCATCTTTTGGAAAAAGTCCTTTATGGTTCCGGCAAGGAAAAAATCTATTTCCGTTACGAAAACGATTTTGGACAAATCCGCGAGGGCCACATTGAATTCGAAGGGGTCATCCGAAATGTCGAGCGTCGATATAAAGAGACGAGCTCTGATTTCATTCGCGAACAAATGGAAAAATACATGGGTCAGAAGCCGTGTCCAACTTGTAAAGGCTACCGTCTAAAAAAGGAAACCTTGGCCGTTTTAATAAATGGCCGTCATATTGCTCAGGTGACTGATCTATCTATAGAAGAAGCAAAACAATTTTTTGCAGAGTTGAAGCTTTCGGAAAAAGAAATGCAGATTGCTAAATTGATATTCCAGGAAATTAGCGAGCGTCTTGGGTTCCTCGTCAATGTCGGACTCGATTATTTAACTCTGAGTCGAACTGCGGGGACACTTTCTGGAGGAGAAGCCCAGCGGATTCGTTTAGCAACTCAAATCGGCTCAAGATTAACAGGAGTGTTATACATTCTTGACGAACCATCTATTGGTCTTCATCAACGTGATAATGACCGTTTAATCGGAACGCTGCAGAGCATGCGTGATATCGGTAACACCCTGATTGTAGTCGAGCATGATGAAGACACAATGCTTGCTGCTGACTATTTAATTGATATTGGACCTGGAGCAGGGATTCATGGTGGAGAAGTTGTTTCGGCTGGAACACCAGCCGAAGTGATGGCTGACCCGAACTCGCTGACAGGGGAATACTTATCCGGTAAAAAGTTTATCCCTCTGCCACTTGAACGCCGCAAAGCGGATGGTCGCTATATCGAAATCAAGGGTGCATCGGAAAATAATTTAAAAAATGTCAATGTGAAGATCCCACTTGGCATGTTTATCGCCGTAACTGGTGTGTCTGGGTCTGGAAAAAGTACACTGATCAATGAGATTCTCCATAAATCGCTAGCACAAAAGTTAAACCGTGCTAAAACAAAGCCAGGTGAACATAAGAGCATAAAAGGAATCGATTACTTAGAAAAAGTAATCGATATTGACCAGTCGCCAATTGGCAGAACACCGCGCTCCAATCCGGCCACCTATACAGGTGTTTTCGATGACATTCGTGATGTGTTTGCTACCACAAACGAGGCGAAGGTCCGCGGTTATAAGAAAGGTCGCTTTAGTTTTAATGTGAAGGGCGGGCGCTGTGAAGCCTGCCGCGGTGATGGTATCATCAAAATTGAAATGCATTTTTTACCAGATGTGTATGTTCCTTGTGAAGTATGCCATGGCAAACGCTATAATCGTGAAACGCTTGAGGTGAAGTATAAAGGGAAAAACATTTCCGATATTCTCGATATGACTGTAGAAGCATCTGTTGAATTTTTTGAAAATATTCCAAAAATCAGCCGCAAACTGCAAACGATTTTAGATGTCGGCCTTGGATATATCACACTAGGCCAGCCAGCGACGACGTTGTCTGGTGGAGAAGCTCAACGTGTCAAGCTTGCATCCGAACTTCACAAACGTTCAAACGGCAAATCATTCTATATTTTAGATGAGCCAACAACCGGTCTTCATGTCGATGACATTTCTCGCCTGCTCGTAGTGCTTCAGCGGTTAGTAGAAAATGGCGACACGGTCCTTTGCATTGAGCATAACCTCGATGTGATTAAAGCCACCGATTATATTATTGACCTCGGTCCTGAAGGCGGCGACAAAGGTGGAACGATTATTGCAACAGGAACCCCGGAAAAGGTTGTGGAAGTCCCAGAATCGTATACCGGTAAATATTTAAAGCCCATCCTTGAGCGTGACCGCTTAAGAATGAAACAGCAAATTGAAGAAAAAGAAATGAGTGTAAAGAGCTAAAACCTTTGGTTTTTGCTCTTTTTTTTTGAAGTTTTACGGGTTTCGCGAAATAAATTGAAAAACAGGCGAAATAAATGAGCAAACTCGCGAAATTAATCAAGAATACCGCGAAAAACATCCAAAAACTCGCGAAATAAATTCAACTAACAGCGAAATAACAAACAGACGCCAATAATATCTGGTCAATATTTTTATAAATCTTGAATCTTTCAACCGCCCATTTCGTAAATAAAGGATAGAGGTGATAACGATGGAATCAAGAAAGGTTCTTTCATGTTTATGTTACTTTAGTATTTTTTTCGCTGGATTTCTATTTCCGCTTGTCGTGTTTTTTGCCAGCGGGGATGAGGAGACCAAAATGCACGCCAAAAAGTCACTCTTGTCCCATTTGATTCCCATTATTCCAGCGATTCTATTAGTTTCTTCAATCGTTTTTGATATCACAAGCAATCAAGATCAAATCTCCGTATTAACCATTATGAGTATTGTCGTATTAGTCATCATTTGGGTTGGAGTTATCATTTGGAATATTGTCAAAGGCGTAAAGGTCTTAAGGACTGAATAAGATTAATAGAGAATAATAAGAAGAGGTGGAAGAGAATGAAAGAGGAACGGAAACGAATTTTAAAAATGGTTGAAGAAGGCAAACTAACTGTGGATGAAGCGTTAACTTTGCTAGAAGAATTGGAAAAGGCTAAGCAAACGATGGAGCAAAAGCAGGAGCAACTCATAACCGAACTTTCCACTGCTGTTCAGTTTGAGGAAGCGAAAAAAGAAGAACCCGTCAATGCGAAATACCAATCTGCCAAAGAAAAGATTTTTGAATTTGTCGATTCTGCCCTAAAAAAGATTAAAGAAATTGACCTCGATTTAAATTTTGGTCAATCCCTTGATATTTCTCACATTTTTCATCATGGCAATGTAGAGTTGAAAGATGTGGATATTGACGTGGCAAATGGGTCAGTAAAAGTCGTTGCCTGGGATCAGTCGGATGTCAGAGTCGAATGTCAGGCTAAGGTTTACCGTGTCGACAATCAGGACCAGGCACGACAAAACTTTTTACGTGATGTGAGCTTTGCTGTTGAGGGCCAAAAGCTTCGCTTTGCCACCCAGCAAAAATGGATGAAGGTGGAATCGTTGGTGTACGTACCAAAAGCGCAATATGATCGTGTGCGGATACGACTTTTCAACGGATCGATTTCAGGGGGAGAATTGAAGGTAGATGATCTTCGAATGAAAACGGCCAATGGAAAAATAATTCTTGATCATGTAAGTGGAAAAAGGGCGGAAGTAGAAACTGCGAACGGAAAAATTAAGGTAAAGGACAGCCAGTTCGATGTGCTAGAGACCGAAACGATTACGGGTGCCATTAAACTAGATGGAGATTTCAAAAAGGTCGAAGCCCAGACCTTTAACGGAAACATTCATCTTAACCTGATCGGAGATCGTTGTGAATTTATTGGGACTAAAGCAACCACCGGTCCGATTGAGTTGTCCATTCCAGAGGGCACACCTGTAAGCGGCGAATTAAAGACCAACCTGGGCGGATTCCAAGTCAATCTTGTTGGTGTGCAAATTTTGGAGGATAAGAGTGAAATGATTCAAAAATCACTTCGCTTCCAATCGATCAACCATCCTGATAAAATGGTAAAAATATATGCTGATACGAAAACAGGCTCCATTACGATTAACAAATCATTAAACGAATAATAGGTGATCAAAAAAAATGAGATGGCTGATAGGCTGTTTGATAAATGCAGTTTTATTTATGGCACTGGCAGGATATTTTCAAGAAAGCTTTCAATTAACAGGATTTACAGCCGCCATTCAGGCGAGCATTTTATTATCCATCTTAAATGTACTAGTCCGTCCGCTGTTAATCCTATTTACCTTACCAGTGACAGTCATCACTATGGGGCTGTTTCTGTTCGTCATCAATGCTATTACACTTGAACTCACTGATTATTTGATGGGTGATTCCTTTGAGATTCAAGGTTTTGGTATGGCCATCTTTTTTGCTGTGCTTATGTCGCTCGTTAATATCATCATCCAGAAAACCATTTTTGAACCATCAAGGTCTTCTAAAAAGTAGGGTGCGTGCCATTTATTGGGTACGCACTTTTTT
This sequence comes from Neobacillus pocheonensis, assembly GCF_050477905.1. Classification (NCBI taxonomy): domain Bacteria; kingdom Bacillati; phylum Bacillota; class Bacilli; order Caryophanales; family Bacillaceae; genus Neobacillus; species Neobacillus pocheonensis. The sequence continues at coordinate 150,975 of NZ_JBCNAD010000020.1, forward strand.
TAATGAACTAAAGTATGGATATTCTTCAAAAAATGCTAAAATAGAGGATAAGTGTTTAAAATTTGAAAAAAGTCTAGCGCTTTTCTATGAAGGAGGAAGCTTCTTGCCAAAAGTACGCACGAAAGATATATTGGAAAAATTTAATCTTGAATTGGTAAGCGGGGAAGAGGGAATTAACCGCCCAATTACCACGAGTGATATATCCCGTCCGGGAATTGAAATGGCCGGTTATTTTGAATACTATCCTGCAGAACGGATTCAGCTTCTAGGAAAAACAGAATTGTCCTTTTTTCAAGGACTTTCGCAAAAAGAACGAATCTCAAGAATGGATCAATTATGCACCGACATTACACCGGCCATCATTGTCACCAGAGATTTTGAGGTTCCAATCGAATTAATCGAAGCATCGGAACGCGAATCGGTCCCCGTGCTTCGGGCAAGTATGAAAACAACTCGTTTTTCCAGCCGACTAACCAATTTTTTAGAAAGCAAGCTTGCACCGACTACGGCTGTACACGGCGTCTTGGTTGACGTTTACGGAATCGGTGTTTTAATTACCGGAAAAAGCGGCGTCGGAAAAAGCGAAACAGCGTTAGAATTAGTCAAACGCGGCCATCGCCTCGTTGCGGACGATTGCGTAGAAATTCGCCAAGAGGACCAAGATACATTGGTCGGGACTTCTCCGGATTTAATTGAGCATTTACTTGAAATCCGCGGTTTAGGAATCATTAATGTCATGACGCTGTTCGGAGCGGGCGCCGTCCGCAGTAATAAACGAATCACGCTTATCATGAATCTAGAAATCTGGGACTCCAAAAAGCAGTATGACCGCCTCGGCTTAGACGAGGAGAAAATGAAGATTATTGACACCGAGGTCACAAAGATGACTGTACCGGTTCGTCCTGGACGAAATCTTGCCGTTATCATTGAGGTTGCCGCGATGAATTATCGTCTAAAAAGAATGGGAGTTAATGCAGCCCAGCAATTTACAGAGCGTCTTTCCGATGTGATTGAAGACGGCGAGCATGATTAATTAAAGGGGGAGATTAATACATGAACGAAAACATTCAGCCGCTTGATCCAATCGCCTTTACACTTGGTCCGATTCAAGTGCATTGGTATGGGATTATAATTGGATCAGGTTTGGCGTTAGCACTTTTTCTAGCGATTAGAGAAGCAAACCGACGTGGACTTCCGAAAGATACGTTTGCCGATTTGATGTTATGGGCGATTCCAATTGCGATTATTTCGGCCCGGATTTATTATGTCATTTTTGAATGGAAGTATTATGTCAATCATCCGGTAGATATTCCGAAAATCTGGAATGGAGGGATTGCCATTCATGGAGCGCTGATTGGGTCCGTTTTGACGGCTTATGTTTTTGCGCGAAAACGAGGAATTTCCTTCTGGAAAATTGCCGACATTGCCGCACCAAGTATCATTTTGGGCCAGGCCATCGGACGTTGGGGAAATTTCATGAATCAAGAGGCACATGGCGGTGAAGTGACCCCCTCCTTCCTAGAAAACCTGCATTTACCTGATTTTATAATTAATCAAATGTATATTAACGGTGCCTATTATCATCCGACCTTCTTATATGAATCGCTTTGGGATTTTGTCGGGTTCATTCTATTAATGCTGCTGCGCCGCGTGAATTTTCGCCGAGGAGAGCTGTTCCTTTCCTATGTCATTTGGTATTCCATCGGTCGATTTTTCGTCGAAGGCTTGCGGACGGATAGTTTAATGCTCGGAAGCCTGCGTATGGCACAAACAATTTCTATTGCCTTAATTGTTGTAGCAGTGGCGATTTTAATCTATCGCCGCACGAAGCATCAATCTGAAACGCGTTATTTAGATCAAGAAAATAGCTATTAAGGGGAGCTTAGGAGAAATGCTGTTAAACTCAATAAAAAAGGGGTTACTGGTTGGCTTAAAGACAACATGGACGTTAGGAAAAATCATTTTTCCCGTTACCCTGATTGTGGCAGTGCTCCAGTATACACCAGTCTTGCCTTGGGTAATGAACTTGATTTCTCCGCTAATGAAGTTGCTCGGTTTATCTGGGGATGCGGCTATCCCGCTTGTACTGGGAAATTTCCTGAACCTTTATGCAGCAATTGGCGCCATTCTAACCCTTGATTTTTCGGTGAAAGAAGTTTTTATTTTAGCCGTGATGCTCTCATTCTCACATAACTTATTCATTGAATCTAGTGTGGCTATGAAAGCAGGGGTTAAACTGTGGGTGGTTCTTGTCACGAGACCTGGACTTGCTCTTCTCTCCGCTGTTGTGATAAATCTAGTTTGGCACGGCGGCGGCGAGACGGCTAAGTATGGTTTGATTGATTCGAGTGCCGCTCACCCAACCGGTGTTGCTGGCATTTTACTAGAGGCCGTTCAAAAAGCAGGGCTTGGCATTTTGCAGCTAGCGATGATTGTCATCCCGCTCATGGTTGTCATTCAGATTTTAAAAGATATCCAATGGTTGAAGAAATTTTCAAAAGGAATGGCACCCGTGACCCGGACACTTGGCATGCAAGAAAACACTTCAACTACGATGGCTGCCGGCTTATTGTTCGGTTTGGCATATGGGGCCGGCGTGATGATTCAAGCGGTAAAAGAGGATGGGGTCAGTAAAAAAGATATTACGCTAGCGTTTATATTTTTAATAGCCTGCCATGCGGTTGTCGAGGATACGCTGATTTTCGTTCCGCTCGGCATCCCGGTGCTGCCACTGTTTATCATCCGCCTAGGAGTCGCCATTATGTTAACACTGATTGTAGGCACGATTTGGAAGCGGTCAGGCCTCGTAAAAAGAAAGGATGCAGCTTATGACGAACAAAATTACGACAATTCTATTTGACTTAGATGGTACATTAATTGATACGAATGAATTGATTATTGCCACATACTTGCATACGCTTGAAAAATATTACCCGAGCCGATTTCAACGTGAGGATGTGATCCCGTTTATCGGCCCTACTCTCCATGAATCGTTCGGAAGCATTGATCCCGACCTTGTCGAGGAAATGATTTTAGAATACCGCGCCTTCAATATTGCCAACCACGACGAGCTAGTGACGGAATTCGTTGGTGTGTCAGAAACGGTTCAGACCTTAAAGGAAAAAGGCTATAAACTGGGGGTCGTGACCACCAAACGTCATGATGTGACGATGAAGGGCTTACGTTTAATGGGGCTCGATAAGTATTTTGAAGTCATCGTCGCTTATGATCATGTAAGTAAGACCAAACCGGATCCGGAACCGATTTTCAAAGCGTTAGAGCAGTTGGACTCAACTCCTGAGGAAACCATCATGGTCGGCGATAATTATCATGATATTCTGGCTGGAAAAAATGCCGGAACAGTAACGGCAGGCTGTGCTTGGTCGATTAAAGGCAGAGAGTATATTGCTAAATATGAACCGGATTTCATCCTAGAGAACATGGCTGATTTATTATCAATCCTCGGAGTGTGAGAATATGAGGAATACGACCCGCCACCCTGTCGAAGGGGCGAACTCCTTGTGGCATGTTTATAAAACCGTGCCATTTTGGAAGGTTGTCAAAAATTTTATTATCATTCAGCTGGCCCGCTACACGCCATTCTTAGGAATGAAAAATTGGCTGTATCGCACGTTTTTGGGGCTTAAGGTTGGGGAACATACCTCCTTCGCCCTTATGGTTATGCTAGATGTTATGTTCCCGGAAAAAATAAGCGTCGGACGCAATACGGTCATCGGCTATAATACGACGATTCTGGCACATGAGTATTTGATTAAAGAATACCGGCTGGGTTTTGTCGAAATTGGGAGTGAAGTGATGATTGGTGCCAATTCGACCATCCTTCCTGGGATTACCATCGGGGATGGAGCGATAGTCTCAGCTGGCACGCTTGTTCATAAGGACGTTCCTCCCGGCAGTTTTGTCGGCGGCAACCCAATGAGAGTTATTTATACGAAAGAGGAATTAGAAATGCGTTGGGAAAATGACCCCGTTTATAAAAAAGATTAGTAATCTGGTCCTAAAGGGCCAGATTTTTTTTTGATTTTTTTAAAAACAAGTACAAAAATAGGTAATAAGGCACATTTTCGTTCTCAATTCGGAACGTTATAATGGTAAAGCATACATACTAAAAGATTCAGCTCTTTCAAAAGAGTAGTCCCGGCAATTTTTAATAGGTTTTGACTCTATTAAAAATTTGCCGTTTTTTGTCTGGATCTTAAGAAAAGGGGAGGATACTTTTACATAAATTCATAGCCTAGGTTCTGAGTAGAAAGAAAAATTCCAAGGGATAGGTGGAAAGGCATATGAAGAAAAAGAATTTTGGTAGATTTATTAAATTAACAACCGCTGCATTGATCCTAAGTACCATTGTATCACCGTCAATTCCGTATAATGTAAAAGCTGCGGAGGCTGGCAATACCGCTACCCTTCGTATCTTGGAAACGACAGACCTTCATGATGCGGTTATGGCATACGACTATTACCAAGATACAGCAACAGGAATCAATTATGGTTTATCAAAAACTGCTAGTTTAATTCAGCAGGCAAGGTCTGGGGTAGATCCAAGCAACTCGATGTTGTTTGATGCCGGTGACTTACTGCAAGGAAATCCGATGGCGGATTATGTCGCTAAAGTAAAGCCTTTAACTGCGGATGAAACACACCCAATGTTTAAGGCAATGAAGCTATTAAACTATGATGGCGGTATCGTAGGAAACCATGAGTTCAACTATGGTTTAGACTTCTTGAATACTGCAATGAAAAATGCTCCATATCCAATTATAAACGCTAACATTTATAAAGATGATCATAATACTGACCCAAATGATGATGAAAATTACTTCACTCCATATCAAATTATCCCTAAAAAGATTAAGGATAAGAATGGTGTTGAGCAAACTGTAAATGTTGGTATTGTTGGGTTTGCACCACCACAAATCCTCCAGTGGGATAAAGATAACCTTCAAGGAAAAGTCATTGTTAAAGATATTGTAAAAACAGCAGAAAAATATGTTGCGGAAATGAAATCCAAGGGTGCAGATGTTATTGTTGCAATCGCACATTCTGGCTGTGACGTAACAAACGATGGCCAAGAGGATGCGGAAAACGCCGTTTTCTCATTAAGTAAAGTGGCAGGCATCGATGCGCTTCTATTTGGACATGCTCACTATGCTTTCCCTGCGGGAAAAGAGTTCCACCAGGGTGCGAATCTAAACAACCCAGATTTACAAGGTCTTGATACAAAGCAAGGAACCATTAATGGTACCCCTGCAGTGGAAGCAGGATTCTGGGGAAATAACCTTGGAGTTCTTGATTTAGCGTTAGTTCAGCAAGCAGATGGAACTTGGAAAGCAGACAAAGCTGCATCAAAATCTGTCGACATGCCTGTAACGGCTGCAACACCTGTCGATTCTGCCATTGTTGATGCAGTCAAAACAGAACATGAAGCAACACTTGCTTATGTACGCGGGAAAATTGGCGAAACTAGCTCGCCAATGTATAGCTATTTCTCTCGTGTCATGGATGATCCAACAATTCAAATTGTGAATAATGCCCAAACTGACTATGTGAAAAAATGGATTGCGACGAACAAGCCAGAATTAAAGGATATTCCAGTTATCTCCGCAGGAGCTCCATTTAAAGCAGGACGTCAAGGGGCTGGAGATTATACAAATATCACTAAAGGTGATCTTTCCATTAAGAGCGCCAATGACCTCTATCTATTTAACAATACATTAAAGGCTGTTGAATTAACGGGTGCTGTAGTGAAAGAATGGTTAGAAATGTCGGCATCCCAATTCAATAAAATTGATCCTGCTAATCCAAATGCTCAGGAATTAATTGATTACGGATTCCAAACATTCAATTTTGATGTCATTGATGGCGTCAAGTATCAAATTGATGTCACTCAGCCAGCAAGATATAACTATACAACAGGTGTCGTTGAAAATGCAGATGCTCACCGAATCATTAATTTTACTGATATGAATGGAAATCCAATCGACCCTGCGCAAAAATTCATTGTTGCAACGAATAATTATCGTGCCAGCGGCGGAGGAAACTTCCCAGGAACGAAGGGTGGAACTGCCAAAATTGTTGTAGACTCCCCATTTGAAAACCGTCAAATTTTGATGGATTACATCTCAGCACAGGGAGTAGTTAATCCTTCTGCAGATAACAACTGGAAAATCGCTCCTGTTGGCGGAGTAGCAAAAACCTTAACATTTAAATCTTCACCTGCAGCAAAAAATGTTTTATCATCTGCACCAAATGTGAAAGATGTTTCTATATTAGCAGATGGCTTTGAGCAATATACGTTAGACCAAAACGTTCATGTTCAATTATTAGGTATCAATGATTTCCATGGACAGCTTGACACTTGGAGAGCGATTAAAAATGCTTCTGGTGCAATAGTTGATTACTCAGGCGGTATTGAATGGCTGGCAGCTTACTTGAAGGACAGAGAAGCAACAAACCCAGCTAATACCTTGATGGTTCAAGCCGGTGACCTTGTTGGAGCAAGCCCTCCGGTATCTGCTTTATTACAAGACGAACCAACGATCCGCATGATGAATGAAATCGGTATTGACGTTGGTACTATTGGTAACCATGAATTTGACGAAGGCGTAGCCGAAATGAAGCGTTTGATTTATGGCGGCAGCAATCCAAAAACAGAAAAATATGAAGCGAAGTACGGCAAGTTTACAGGTGCGAACTTCCCATATGTAGTTGCTAACGTTGTGGACGAAAAAACAAACGAAACGATTTTACCGCCTTATGTAGTAAAAGAAGTGAACGGCGTTAAAATTGGCTTTATCGGTGTGGTTACAACTGAAACACCAACTATTGTTACTCCTAGCGGTGTAGCAGGCGTTAAATTCACGGATGAAGTAGATGCGATTAACAAGTATGCAAACGAATTGACCGATAAGGGTGTTAAAACCATTGTTGTTCTAGCACACGACCCAGGTACATCAGCAACTAATGGCTCAAACCCAACTGGTAAAGTTGTCGACATGGCTAAAGCTATTGATCCATCTGTAGATATCATATATGGTGCACACGATCATAGATATCTAAATTCAACTGTAAACGGAAAGACACTTGTACAATCTTGGTCATATGGTACTGCCTTCTCAGATATTGACTTAACAATTGATGCTGTTACAGGTGATATTATTGACCGTAAGGCTGAAGTGGTAGACACACTTCACAGCAAAATTACACCAGATGCAAAAATCAAGGCAGAGCTGGATAGCTACCAAGAAGACATTGCACCAATCGTCAGTCGGGTAGTTGGAGAAACAAAAGTTGAATTAACAAATGTGGCAAACCGTCACGGTGAATCTGTACTTGGTAACGTCATTGCGGATGGCATGATAGCTGCAACCGGCACTCAATTTGCCTTTATGAACTCCGGAGGTATCCGTAATCCGCTTCCTAAAGGTACAATTACATGGGGAGATTTGTTCAAAGTTCAGCCATTCGGTAACGATTTAGTCACAATGACGCTTACTGGAGATCAAGTAAGAACATTGCTAAATCAACAATTCCAAGCTGACAGAAATCGTATCATGGCCATTTCCGGTCTTAAATATACTTGGACAGATACTAAACCAATTGGAAGCAAGGTCCTAGATATTTACCTTAAGGACGGTTCATTGATTAATCCAAACGCTGAATACACCATTACGGTTAACAACTTTATGGCAGACGGCGGCGACGGATTTACCATTCTTAAGTCTGGTAAAAATCGTGTAACAAATGTGGTTGATTTAGATGCATTTGTTAACTATTTCAGTACATTACCAAAACCATTTAGTGCTGAAATTGAAGGCAGAATTCTAATTGACGAAACTGCACCACCAGCGCCTGCTGTAAATGAAGTAACCGATCAATCCACAATGGTTACCGGTACAACAGAGGCTGGAGCAAAGGTTGAGGTATCTGCTAACGGTCAAGTAATCGGCACTGGTAATGCCAATGCAGATGGAACATTTGCCGTTACGATCGCTCTATTAAAAGCGGGAACAGAGGTTTCTGTAACAGCTACTGATGCTGCTGGTAATAGGAGTGTAGAAACAAAAGTAATTGTGAAGGATGTCACGGCTCCTTATGCTCCAAAAGTTGGCCAAATCACTGCACCTTCTAAGGTTGTGACAGGTAAAGCAGAGGCGGGCTCAATAGTTTATGTATACGGAGGAAAGACTGCTCTTGTTAGTGCGATTGCTGATAAAGACGGGGCCTTCACAATCACATTTAAAGCAGCCCAAACTCAAGGAACAGTCTTAACCTTCACCGCAACGGACGCAGCAGGTAATACTAGCAAAGCAACAGCAGTAACAATTGTAAAAAGCGATCAGAAGTTTCAGTAAGAAATAGTAATTGAGCTGCACCCCTGAAAGAAGTTTTCAGGGGTGTTTTTTTGGAAATACCCAAAAATGGCTTTTCACGAAATAAAGGGGGAATCGCGCAAAATTAATTAAAAAAGTCGGCGAAATAAACCGAATAGTTCGCGGAATAAATGCTCTAGTTTGCGAAAAAATTTCAAAAACAGGGGAAATGAATAGGTAGAATATTCACGTTCGCGGAATCCAAGCTGGATTTGGCGGAATAAGTGCCCTGCTCAAAGGACTAATTTGAGTTTTTTGCGGAATGATCCCAGTAATTCGCTGAATTAATTTGAAAACGTGCGGAATTATTTTCTGAACCTGTAGAAACTATCTAAAAAGACAGATTTTTTCATTGACGAAAGGAAACACAAGCGGTAAACTACAAATATCACTTTAACTTATTAGTACTTTATCAGAGTAAAGCAAAATCTCAAACAATCTAACGAAAAAGGATGGACATGATGAGTCGCTTGTTTATGTTTGAAAAGCCTTTGGGCATGCGGGACACGCTACCGGAGTTATATGAAAAAAAGCATCGTGTTCGTTCTTTAATGGCGGAAACGATCAAGCTTTGGGGCTATCAATTTATTGAAACACCTACACTTGAATATTATGAAACCGTTGGAGCGGCATCAGCTATACTCGATGCGCAGCTTTTTAAATTACTAGATAAAGAAGGCCACACACTAGTGTTAAGGCCGGATATGACCTCACCGATTGCTCGTGTTGCAGCATCTAAGCTATTAGAAGAGGATCTTCCCGTCCGCCTTGCTTACTCCGCGAATGTGTTCCGTGCGCAGCAGCGCGAGGGCGGTCGGCCAGCAGAGTTTGAACAAATCGGCATCGAATCCTTAAACGATGAAACGGTTACCTGTGACGGCGAAGTCATTTCTTTATTAGTGACTTCTTTAAAAAATGCGGGCTTACAAGAATTTCAAGTCTCCATCGGTCATATCAGCTTCGCGCAGGAATTATTTTTGCAAATTCTTGGAACCGAAGAGCGGGCCGATTCCTTAAGGAAATTTTTATATGAAAAAAATTACGTTGGCTACCGCGAACATGTTAATTCGCTGAATCTTTCGTCGATAGATAAGCAGAGGCTGCTCCAATTCCTTGAGTTAAGAGGCGGAGAAGAGGTCATTGGAAAAGCCCTCGACTTAATCGAAAATGGGCAAGGAAAGCTGGCAATCCTGCAATTGAAGGAATTATGGGATGTAGTCAGTGACTATGGTGTCCAAGAAAATGTGAAGTTTGATTTTACGATTGTCAGTCATATGAGCTATTATTCTGGAATCTTATTTGAGATTTATGCTGGGAAGGTCGGCTTTCCAATTGGTAATGGCGGACGCTATAGTTTGATTGAAAAGTTTGGCAAAAAAGCAAGTGCGACAGGATTCGCCATCAGGCTCGATATGCTTTTAGAAGCATTAGGAGAGACGAAAACGGAAATCACTACCCAATGCATTTTTTTCAGTCAGGAGCGTCGAAAAGAGGCCTTTGAATTAGCCAAAAACATGCATGCACAAGGGATGAAGGCCGTACTTCAAGACATCACCGGTGTTAAAAATATCGATGCATTCACGAAAAAGTTTGCCAATACGACCTTTTTTATAGGAGGACGCGGCGATGAATGATGTATTAACAATTGCAATGCCAAAAGGGCGTATTTTTGAAGAAGCAGTAGTATTGCTCCGAAAAGCCGGCTACCAGCTGCCCCCAGAATTTGATGATTCCCGGAAATTGATTATCGAGGTTGCCGATGAAGCACTTCGGTTTATTTTAGCAAAGCCAATGGATGTCGCGACTTACGTCGAGCATGGCGTCGCCGATGTCGGTATAGCTGGGAAAGATGTTTTGCTGGAGGAGGAGCGCGACGTATATGAGCTGCTAGACCTCAAAATCAGCTATTGTTATTTAGCGGTTGCCGGTCTGCCTGATACAAAAATGAACGATGTCGCCCCAAGAGTGGCGACGAAATATCCGAATGTGGCAGAAGCCTATTTTCGTGAGCAGGGTGAACAGGTCGAGATTATTAAATTAAACGGTTCGATCGAACTTGCCCCATTAATCGGCCTCTCTGACCGGATTGTCGATATTGTTTCGACCGGACGGACATTAAAGGAAAATGGCCTCATTGAATATGAGAGAATCGTGGATGTAACATCACGGTTAGTCGTGAACCCGGTCAGTTACCGTTTAAAGGATCAACAAATTAACGATTTAGTGAAACGACTTAGTGAAGTGGTGGGGGTTTTTTAACATGAAAATACTAAAAGTTGCTGAAGGAGTTTCGATTAAACGCTCCATTGAAGCAGGAACCTCCGAGCAGCAAGCCGTTGTCAAAGAAGTAATTTCCGACATTCGCACCCGTGGTGACGAGGCATTGAGAGAATATACCGAAAGATTCGACCGAGTCCTGCTGGATTCTTTTGAGGTAACCGAAAAAGAACTGAATGACGCCTACCAACTAGTTGACCAAAACTTCATTTCTATCGTCCAGGAAGCAGCTGAAAATATCCGTTCTTTTCATGAAAAGCAGTTGCGGCCATCATGGATGACAACAGAAGAAAATGGAACAATCCTTGGACAAAAAATAACGCCGCTTGATTCGGTTGGTGTCTACGTCCCAGGTGGAACCGCTGCCTATCCATCGTCGGTTCTCATGAATGTGATTCCGGCTAAGGTTGCCGGAGTCAAGCGAATTGTGATGGTATCACCTCCGGGCCGTGAGGGGAAAATTCCAGCAGCAGTTCTTGTTGCTGCCAAGGAAGCAGGCGTGGAAGAGATTTATAAAGTGGGCGGAGCCCAAGCGATTGCTGCACTTGCCTATGGAACGGAGTCAATCGGTTCGGTTGATAAAATTACCGGTCCGGGAAATATCTTTGTCGCGCTTGCCAAACGTGAGGTTTATGGCGATGTTGATATTGATATGATTGCCGGCCCTAGTGAGATTGCTATATTAGCAGATGAAACAGCACGGGCAGATGAGGTCGCGGCAGACCTATTATCACAGGCAGAACATGACCCGCGTGCTTGCAGTGTTCTTGTCACTCCGTCGCTAGCTTTAGCCGAAAAAGTTGCCCAGGAAGTTGAAAAGCAGTTAGCGTTACTGCCACGTAAAGAAATTGCCGCACAATCGATTTACGATTACGGCGCTATTTACATAACCAACTCCATTGATGAAGCGGTGGAGACGGTTAACCAGTTAGCGCCTGAGCACCTCGAAATCATTACGGAAAATGCGATGGAGTTGCTTGGGAAAATTCGTCATGCCGGAGCGATTTTTATCGGCCGTTATAGCTCTGAGCCTGTCGGGGACTATTTTGCTGGTCCGAATCACGTGCTTCCGACCAATGGAACCGCTCGTTTTTCAAGTCCGCTCAATGTCGATGATTTTCAAAAAAAATCAAGCGTCATTATTTACAGTGAAAAAGCTTTAAAGGAAAACGGGGCTAAGATTGCTGAATTTGCCCGGATGGAAGGGCTCGAAGCTCATGCCCGTGCGGTTGAAATAAGATTAGAAAACGATAATAAATAGTTTATTTGCAAATCTATAAAATCAAGGGGGATCCCCATCTCATGGAAAGAATAGCAAGTATTGAACGGAATACGAATGAAACAAAAATACAATTATCGTTAGCGATAGACGGCGAGGGCCGCTCCAACCTTGAAACAGGCGTGCCATTTATGGACCATATGCTCGATTTGTTTACAAAACACGGGCAATTCAATCTAACGGTCGATGCGAAAGGTGATATCGAAATCGATGACCACCATACAACAGAAGATATTGGGATTTGTTTAGGACAGACGCTTCGCGAAGCACTAGGTGATAAACGCGGCATTAAGCGCTATGGAAATGCCTTTGTTCCAATGGATGAAGCGCTGGCCCAGGTCGTCGTTGACCTCAGCAACCGTCCACACCTTGAAATGCGCGGAGAATTCCCGTCGCAAAAGGTGGGAACGTTTGACACAGAGCTTGTTCATGAATTTCTCTGGAAACTTGCCCTTGAGGCCCGCATGAATCTCCATGTGATTGTTCATTATGGGAAAAATACGCATCATATGATTGAGGCTGTTTTTAAAGCATTGGGACGGGCACTCGATGAAGCGACAACCATTGATCCACGCATCAAAGGTGTTCCATCAACAAAAGGGATGTTATAGAATTCGCATCATGAAAGGAATGTTTTAAATGATTGGCATTGTAGACTATGGCATGGGGAATCTATTCAGCGTAAGCAAGGCCCTCGAACGGTTGGGTGCCGATTATTTCATTTCCGCTGATCAAAATAAATTGCTGCAGGCAGATGCGTTACTTCTCCCAGGAGTAGGTGCGTTTCGCGACGCGATGGAACGGCTGCCGGCTGACATGATCAAGGAATTTGCCGCAACAGGGAAACCGCTTCTCGGGATTTGCCTTGGCATGCAGCTGCTGTTTGAACAAAGTGAGGAAAATGGCTTAACTGAAGGACTTGGATTACTTCCGGGCCGTGTTCGCCGCTTCCCTGGCCGAACGCCAGAAGGTGAAATATACAAGGTTCCGCATATGGGATGGAACCGCCTTGAATTCGTGAAAGAATCACCGCTTTTAAAAAATCTTGAAGAAGATTATGTGTATTTCGTTCATTCCTATTATGTAAATGCTCAAAACTCCTCCGATGTCCTCCTTGCAAGAGCCGATTATCATGAACAGGTTTCGGCGGTCGTGGGCAGGGGGAATGTATTCGGGATGCAATTTCATCCTGAAAAAAGCAGTAAATTGGGGATGTCCCTTCTGGGGAATTTTTTAAAAATGGTAGAGGAAAGGAAAGCGGTACGATGAGCATTACGATATATCCAGCAATTGATATGCGAGGCGGCAATTGTGTCCGACTTTTGCAAGGTGATTATGATAAGGAAACCATTTATGGTGATTCGCCGTTTGATATGGCCGGGCGTTTTGCGGCGGAGGGGGCTGAATGGATTCACATGGTCGACCTTGACGGCGCTAAGGACGGCAAGCGGGTCAATGACCGTTTTGTAATTGAAGCTGCTCAAAAGCTAACCAACGTAAAAATTCAAATCGGCGGGGGCATTCGTTCTGAGGAAGATATCCTTCACTATCTTGAAAATGGCGTTGATCGAGTTATCATCGGTAGTATTGCCGTTTCTAATCCTGAGTTTGCTATCGAAATGATTAAAAAGTATGGTGCCCGCATCGCTATTGGCATTGATGCGAAAAATGGTTATGTCGCTACACATGGCTGGATCGATACTTCAGAATTAAAAGCGGTTGACCTTGGGAAACGATTGGCTGACGCCGGAGCAGACACGTTTATTTTTACCGATATTGCTACAGATGGAACGTTAGCTGGCCCAAATATTGCCGCTGTTTGTGAAATGGCCGAAGTGACGGGGAAAAATGTCATTGCTTCAGGTGGCGTCAGTAGTTTGGCGGATTTGCAAACTTTGTCTGCCGAGAAAGGAATCGGCGGAGCCATTGTCGGTAAAGCCCTTTATGAGAATCGTTTTACTTTGAAGGAAGCGTTGAAAGAGGTGGGAGCGAAATGACATTAACGAAACGAATCATCCCCTGCCTTGATGTAAAGGATGGACGTGTAGTAAAAGGCATTCAGTTTGTCAAGCTCCGTGACGCTGGGGATCCGGTCGAATTGGCTCGTTTTTACGATGAACAAGGAGCAGACGAGCTTGTTTTTCTCGATATTTCTGCATCGGTTGAAGGCAGAAAAACAATGGTGGAAGTCGTAAAAGCCGTCGCTTCTGAACTGGCGATTCCGTTTACTGTCGGCGGAGGCATTAATGCATTAGAGGATATGAAAAGAATTCTCCGAGCAGGAGCAGATAAGGTTTCTTTGAATACGGCAGCTGTATTGAATCCTGAATTAATCAGGGAAGGGGCCGACTTCTTTGGCTCCCAATGTATCGTCGTGGCTATTGATGCCAAGTTTAACGAAGAACTTGGTGAATGGCGGGTGTTTACCCATGGAGGCCGAACACCAACTGATAAAAAGGTAATTGAGTGGGCTCGGGAAGCAGCAGAGCTTGGTGCTGGAGAAATTTTACTAACGAGCATGGATAGTGATGGCGAGAAAAATGGATTTGATCTTGCTTTAACTAAAGCGGTTAGTGAAGCGGTGACGATACCGGTTATTGCCTCAGGCGGTGCCGGAAATGCCGGACACTTTGAAGATGCTTTTTTGGATGGAAAGGCCGATGCTGCGCTTGCGGCCTCGATTTTTCACTATAAAGAAACCTCAGTGCATGAAGTCAAAAGCTATTTGCGGGAAAAGGGAGTGACCGTTCGATGAACGTTCGATTTGATGAAAAGGGCCTTGTGCCTGCGATTATACAGGATGCTGGAACGAAAGAAGTACTAACCCTCGCCTATATGAACGAGGAGTCGCTCGCCAAAACAATTGAAACCGGAGAAACGTGGTTTTATAGCCGCTCTCGCCAGGAATTGTGGCATAAAGGAGCGACTAGCGGCAATACACAAAAGGTTGTCAGCCTGAACTATGACTGTGATCAAGATGCCATACTCGTGCTTGTTTATCCAAAAGGCCCTGCCTGTCATACTGGTTCAGTCAGCTGTTTTTCTGAGGGAGTTATGGAGCGAAAAACAAGCCTTGCAGACTATCAGATCTTACAAACGCTTGAAAAAGTGATTTTAGAGCGTGAAAAAGAGCGTCCAGAAGGTGCATATACCACTTACCTTTTTGAAAAAGGCGTCGATAAAATTTTGAAAAAAGTTGGCGAAGAGGCGGCCGAGGTAATTATCGCTGCGAAAAACCGCGACCATGAAGAACTTCGCTGGGAAGCTGCCGATTTGCTTTATCACTTGCAGGTCTTGTTAGTGGAACAGGGACTATCATTCAGCGATGTTTTGCGAACATTAGAAGAAAGACATAAGGACCGGTCCTAATGGGGATCGGTTTTTTTGTTTTTTGGAGGTAGAAAGGCACTTATTACAAATTTCCCGGCATTTACGAAGTATTTCCCAAGATTTACTACATAAATTTCACCACTTACTACATATTTCTTAAAACTTACGACATTTGTTGGATATATTTGTAAAAAATAGATTTTTCAAGATTGTACCGACTTCCTGCTTTTGAAGAATCATCCTCTTC
This sequence comes from Neobacillus pocheonensis, assembly GCF_050477905.1. Classification (NCBI taxonomy): domain Bacteria; kingdom Bacillati; phylum Bacillota; class Bacilli; order Caryophanales; family Bacillaceae; genus Neobacillus; species Neobacillus pocheonensis. The sequence goes on from NZ_JBCNAD010000020.1 coordinate 166,501, forward strand.
TCGTACAAGTCCCATGTGTGTTATACTACATAAGTTATTAAAGGATGATGGAGGACTTCATGGTTAAAGACGCAAAAGCAAGAATTCAAAATGGGAAAATCCTTACCTTTGTTCCTACGGGGGAATATTATTTCACGAAAGGTTTAAAGGCATACCATCGACGGGATTTTACTAAAGCAAAAAAATATCTTGGGCGGGCGATACAGCTTGAGCCGGGTGAACCGATGATTACATGCCAGTTGGCGATTGTGTCAACAGAACTGGGCGAATTTGAAAATTCCAACCGACTCTTGCACCTCATCCTTGAAGAGCTTGATCCAGAAATGGTGGAGTGCCACTATTTTTTAGCAAATAATTATGCCCATTTGGGATTTTTTAAAGATGCTTATCATCATGCCAAGCTATATACACAGCTAGATCCGGATGGTGATTTTTCGGATGACACAGAAGAGTTGCTTGAGATACTTACTCTTGAATCCGATGAGCTTGAGGAAGAGCTTTATGAAGAGGATGACCTGATTGTCAAACAGGAACAGGCCCGTGATTTGTTAGAATCGGGATATTTTCCAAAGGCGATCGAGCTATTAAAGGATGTCGTCAAAGAATATCCGGAATACTGGTCTGCTTACAACAATTTAGCGCTTGCCTATTTTTACTTAGGAAAAGCAGAAAAAGCAAAAGCTATACTAGAAGATGTTTTAAAAAGGAATCCAGGGAATCTTCATGCCTTATGTAACATGCTTGTCTTCGCCCATTATCAAGGTCAGGCACAAAATGTTACGATACTGCTGGATGCCTTGAAAAAAATTCAACCGCTACTAAGTGAGCATCAATTTAAGCTTGGGGCTAGCTTTGCTTTAGTTGGTGAATATGAGCATGCCTATTTATGGTTGAAGAAGCTTTATAAGCATGGTTTTGATGGTGATGGCCCGTTCTATTACTGGCTTGCTTGTTCCGCTTATTATACGGGGAATGAAAATTTTGCCTTCAATATTTGGAAAAAGGTGCTTGAAATCAATCCTGATAAGGAAGGCTCAGAGCCATGGAACATGGATAAGAAGCACTCCTCCGGTTTTGAAGACCATTCCGGATCGATTTTTCAAAAACTCGAATCCGACTATGTCGAGGAGCGCTTGTTTGCCCTTTTCCTAACAACTGTTTCCGATAAAAAAGAGGAGATTCTCACCTCGAAACGGTTGATTCAAAACCAAAAATTCACGGCTCTTGAAAAAGAATACATTTCACTTATCCGCTCAGGAAGGCCTTCCGTGACTGCGGATGCCCAAGAAATTGCCGAGATTTTTTATGAAAGCCATCAACCAATCGGCACTATTGAGGCAGGTCTTTATTTGATGTGGTTTTCCTTGTTTATCGAAGTTTCCAGAACGAACGTTAGCTTGAAAAACAAACGTGCCTGGGCTGCCGCTGTGGAATATATCTGGCATAAACTGCGAAGTGAAAAAGTTTCGCAGCAGGAGATTGCCGACCGTTATGGAGTATCGCCGACAACCATCGGAAAATATGTAAAAGTGGTGAACCAATATTTATAGTAAGCATATTCGTGGACTATAAAACATTTGTTTTATACGATTAAGTTGGAAATACTAAACTTAATCGTTTTTTTTATTTAAGGAGTGATACTCGATGTCTGAAGAAAAAATTTATGACGTTATCATTGCCGGTGCGGGCCCTGCGGGGATGACCGCGGCTGTATATACATCACGTGCAAATCTTTCTACACTTATGATTGAACGCGGTATGCCGGGCGGCCAGATGGCCAATACCGAGGACGTTGAAAACTATCCGGGTTTTGAAAGCATTTTAGGCCCCGATTTATCTACCAAAATGTTTGAGCATGCCAAAAAATTTGGAGCTGAATATGCCTATGGCGACATTAAAGAAATCGTGGACCATGGTGACTACAAGGTTGTGACCGCTGGTTCTAAGCAATATAAAGCCTACTCTGTGATCATTTCAACCGGTGCAGAGTATAAAAAAGTCGGCGTTCCAGGTGAAAAAGAACTTGGCGGCCGTGGTGTTTCTTATTGTGCTGTTTGTGATGGAGCGTTCTTTAAAGGAAAAGAACTGTATGTCATTGGCGGAGGGGACTCTGCGGTGGAAGAGGGTGTCTATTTAACCCGTTTTGCATCAAAAGTAACCATCGTGCATCGCCGTGACCAGCTTCGCGCGCAAAAAATTCTCCAAGATCGTGCATTTGCCAATGAAAAGGTTGATTTTATTTGGAATCATACCATTAAGTCAATCAATGACAAGAACGGCAAGGTCGGCAGTGTTACGCTTGTATCGACAGAAAATGGTGAGGAGAAAGAATTACCGGCAGATGGCGTGTTTATTTATATCGGTATGGTGCCTTTATCTAAGCCTTTTGAGAGCCTGGGAATCACTAATGAAAATGGATATATCGAAACGAATGAATTGATGGAAACGAAGGTACCGGGTATTTTTGCGGCCGGAGACATCCGTGAAAAAACACTTCGTCAAATAGTGACGGCTACAGGGGATGGCAGCATTGCTGCATCAAGTGCCGCCCATTTTGTGGAAGAATTAAAAGAAGAAATGAAGTTAAAACAATAATACGGATTCGCAAACGTTTTCAAAAAAGTAACTCTGTTTTAATTCTCCTGTAACAGTAGTGAAATATTGATAAGGTATGATTAGAGAAATTGACCCCCTTTAAAAATATATACCTTTTCCAGCGCAGGTCCAGCAGCCCTGCGCTATTTTTTTGCCCCAAGAATGAATTTCCAATTAAAAGCTAACCATGGTATTAAACAGAAAATTATTAACAGAAATATCGAATTTGTATTCATTGTGACTGCTTCCTAAAAATAGTATAATGAAATGAATTATACTAGGATATCTAGAGGGTGAAGAACAATGCAGCGCGTCACCAATTGCGTATTGATAAGAGACGATAAAATATTGTTGCTGCAGAAACCGAGGCGCGGCTGGTGGGTTGCTCCGGGCGGAAAAATGGAGCCAGGCGAATCGGTTCGGGACTCTTGCATCAGGGAATACCGTGAAGAAACGGGAATATATTTAAAAAACCCACAATTAAAAGGAATTTTCACCTTCATCATGAAGGAAGGCGACCAGCTTTTATCCGAATGGATGATGTTCACGTTTGTGGCCTCTGATTCAGACGGATTGGATTTAGATGAATCCGATGAAGGTAAGCTGGAATGGCAACCAATCAGCCAGATTAAAAACCTGCCAATGGCAGCTGGTGATTATCATATTATTGATTATATGGTTCATGGAAAAGGAATCATTTACGGTACTTTTACTTATACAAAAGATTTTAGTCTTATTAGTTATCGATTAGATCCAAGCTAAATAATAGGGGGAATAGGAAATGAGTACCGGTTCGACAAGCGACACTCAGATGGTCATTATTACCGGAATGTCCGGAGCTGGAAAGACAGTGGCAATTCAAAGCTTTGAAGATTTGGGATTCTTCTGTGTCGACAATTTGCCTCCTACGCTGCTTCCGAAATTCCTCGAACTTATGAAGGAATCAGGGAATAAAATGAATAAAGTTGCCCTCGTCATGGATTTAAGAGGCAGAGAATTTTTCGATCACCTGTTTAAAGCTCTAGATGATCTGGCAGAAACTTCCTGGGTGAATCCGCAGATTTTATTTTTAGATTCGGATGATGCAACATTAGTCCGGAGATATAAGGAGACAAGACGCTCACATCCGCTTGCGCCATCTGGTTCTCCACTTGAAGGCATTACCCTTGAACGTGAGCTCCTTGAAGAGTTAAAAGGACGTGCCCAATTAATTTACAACACTTCCCAGATGAAACCACGTGAATTACGTGAGAAGATATTAACGGAATTTACCGCGAATAAACAATTAATTTTTACTGTCAATGTCATGTCGTTTGGCTTTAAACATGGGATTCCAATTGACGCCGACCTTGTATTCGATGTACGCTTCCTGCCGAATCCTCATTATATCGAGCATATGCGTCCGAAAACTGGCCTGGATGAAGACGTCTCCAGCTATGTTTTAAAGTGGAATGAGACGCATAAATTTTTGGAAAAAGTAACGGACCTGCTGAGCTTCATGCTTCCTCATTATAAAAGAGAGGGGAAAGCTCAGCTCGTGATTGCGATTGGCTGTACAGGTGGGCAGCATCGTTCCGTGGCGTTAGCTGAATATATTGGCCGCTTTTTCCAAAATGATTATAAAACTTGTGTTTCACATCGTGACATTGAGAGGAGAAAGGATAAAACAACATGAGAGAGTTAAGACAGCCTCGCATTGTCGTCATTGGCGGGGGGACAGGATTGCCGGTATTATTGCGTGGTTTAAAGCAGTATCCTGTTGATATTACCGCCATTGTGACAGTTGCCGATGACGGGGGAAGCTCCGGACGGCTGCGCGAGGACCTGCATATCCCTCCTCCTGGTGACATTCGCAATGTTTTAGCATCACTTTCAGATGTTGAACCGCTTGTTGAAGAAATGTTTCAGCATCGTTTCAATACATCGAATGAACTTTCTGGCCATTCGCTTGGGAATTTAATCTTGGCTGCGATGACGTCCATCACGGGAAATTTTGTTCATGCCATCCAAGAAATGAGTAAAATCCTGAATGTGCGAGGAAAAGTGTTACCTGCCGCAAACCAAAGTGTTATTTTACATGCGGAAATGGAAGATGGCACAGTTGTTTCAGGGGAATCGAAAATTCCTTACTCTGGTAAAAAAATAAAGAAGGTCTTTATGACGCCACAAAATATCCGGCCATTACCAGAAACCATCCAAGCCATCAGGCAGGCTGATTTAATCATTATCGGTCCAGGAAGCTTATATACGAGTATATTGCCCAATTTGCTCGTTCCTCGTTTAGGGGATGAGGTGTGCAAGTCGCATGCCAAAAAGGTGTATATTTGTAATTTGATGACCCAGGCCGGGGAAACGCATGGATATTCCGCCAGCGAACATGTGAAGGCTCTATATAATCACATGAGCTGTACCTTTATTGATACCATCCTTGTCAATAATGAAGAAGTTCCACCCGATGTGCAGCTCCGCTACAAAGAAGAGCTGGCCCAGCCGGTGGCATACGATTTGCCGGAGCTTTTCGAGCTTGGAATTGAAGTCGTACATGCTGATATCGCCTATTTAGAAAATGGTGCACTAAGGCATGATCCAAAAAAAGTTGCAAAAATTTTATATAATTTGCTGATTACTGAAACCAAAAAGAGGTATAAAGCGTAAATAAGATATGTTTGTTTAAAATGTTTTTTTACAAAAGATTGTAATTGTTTAATTGGGGGTGAGGGGAATGTCTTTCGCTTCGGAAACGAAAAAAGAATTAACTAACTTGGAAGTGAAAACTTGCTGTATTCATGCAGAGCTGTCAGCTTTAATCCGCATGAACGGTTCCCTTTCCTTTTCAAATCGTAAGTTAGTTGTCGATATTCAAACCGAAAATGCGGCGATTGCCAGACGAATTTATACGCTATTGAAAAAAAGCTACCAAGTTCAGGTAGAATTGCTTGTTCGAAAGAAAATGCGCTTAAAAAAGAATAATGTCTACATTGTGCGTTTATCTGAGCAAGCAAAAGAAATTCTAGAAGACACGAAAATTCTTGGAGAAGGATTCACCTTCATTCATGATATTGCGTCAGAATTAATTAAAAAGAAGTGTTGTAAGCGTTCTTATTTACGCGGGGCTTTTCTCGCGGGAGGATCTGTCAATAATCCAGAAACATCTTCTTATCATTTAGAAATTGCTTCGCTTTATAAAGAACATAATGATTCTTTGTGCGAATTAATGAATACATTTGGGCTTAACAGTAAAACGCTCGAGCGGAAGAAAGGCTTTATTACTTATTTAAAGGAAGCCGAGAAAATTACCGAGTTTTTAAATATCATCGGTGCCCACAACGCGCTTCTTCGCTTTGAGGACGTAAGAATCGTCAGAGATATGAGGAACTCAGTTAATCGTCTTGTAAACTGTGAAACCGCCAACCTTAATAAAACCATTGGCGCTTCGATACGTCAGGTTGAAAATATCCGCTTTATCGATCACACGGTGGGCTTGCAAATTTTGCCTGATAAGCTAAGAGAAATTGCTGAACTACGTTTGAATTACACCGATGTTACCTTAAAAGAACTAGGTGAAATGGTTTCCGGCGGTACCATTAGTAAATCGGGAATTAACCATCGCTTAAGAAAAATTGATGAAATTGCTGAGAAGCTCCGTGTCGGGGAATTGGAAGTACGAAACTAGAATAGTTTGTGAAATTTTGAATAAGCTTCAAAGATATAAAGAGAAAAAACACGAGGAGGAATATGAAATGTTAGTGAAAGAAGTAGAAGTAAAATTGAAATCAGGTCTTCAAGCGCGTCCAGCGGCCCTTTTTGTACAAGAAGCCAACCGTTTTTCTGCTGATATTTTTCTAGAGAAGGACGGTAAAAAAGTAAATGCAAAAAGCATCATGGGCTTAATGAGTCTGGCTGTCGGTTCAGGAGTTGTCATCAATATTATTGCTGACGGCGATGACGAAGAAAACGCCATCCATGCGTTGGCTGATTTTATTCTGAAGGAACAATAATAATAAGGGGGAGGCTCTTTATCTAGTGCCGAACCCTTTTTTATTTTGGGTTTAGAGTGCAGTGCCCGTGAGATGTAAAAAAAGGATTCGGCGGTCACTGTGGAGAGCTGATAGTGCCCGTGAGAGGTCAAAAAGGAAGTTGTCGGTCACTGTAGAGAGCTGATAGTGCCCGTGAGATGTAAAAAAGGATTCGGCGGTCACTGTGGAGAGCTGACAGTGCCCGTGAGAGGACAAAAATGAGGTCGGCGGTCACTGTGGCAATGAAATCAAAAAAAGCAACCGGCCATAAAGCCGATTGCTCAAACAATTACTTCTTATTTTTCTCATCAAGTAAATTACGTGTAATGATGTGGTCAACTAGACCATATTCTTTCGCACGTTCAGCTGTCATGAAGTTATCGCGGTCAGTATCCTTACTGATTACTTCAAGCGACTGTCCAGTACGTTCCGCTAGAATACCATTTAATTTTTCGCGAAGGAAGAGGATGCGTTTAGCCGCAATCTCGATTTCCGTTGCCTGTCCTTGAGCGCCGCCAAGTGGTTGGTGAATCATGACTTCTGCGTTCGGAAGCGCATAACGCTTGCCTTTTTCCCCTGCAGCAAGTAAGAATGCTCCCATGGATGCTGCCATACCAATACAAATTGTTTGTACGTTTGGCTTAATAAACTGCATTGTATCATAAATCGCCATACCGGCTGTGATACTTCCGCCAGGGCTGTTGATATACAAGGATATATCTTTTTCTGGGTTATCGGCTTCAAGGAATAATAATTGCGCAACAATGCTGTTTGCTACATGATCATCGATGGCGCTGCCAAGCATGATAATCCGGTCTTTTAACAGACGGGAATAAATGTCATATGCTCTTTCGCCACGGTTCGTTTGTTCAATAACTGTAGGGATCAAATTCATGTTTCTTCCTCCTTTGATTAGAAAAGGTAAAAATACTATGTATAGTTATCATACACTGGATGGTCAATAAAGGTCAAACAGTTTGACTTTAAAAATGTTCGACAGCTTTCCCTAATTCATCTTATCCAGTTTAGTTCATTTTAAACCCATTCTTTACTTGCAAAGTTGAGAATTCTAGCATATAATATGTAAGTCGCTAATATATTTGCGCTCGTGGTGCAACGGATAGCACGTAAGATTCCGGTTCTTAAAATGGGGGTTCGATTCCCTCCGAGCGCGTCAATGAGCCTAAGAAAAAAACAGTGTTTCTGCGAATTAATAATCGTGGGATACTGTTTTTTTATGAAAAGTGTCGATTTTTTTTGTAAAATGGCATTTTTCTAATGTTTTTAAAGGGAATTATACAAAATTCTATTAATATTTTAATTAAAAGTCGAAATTTGTAATATAATTGTAATTTACCTGTCACGTCCTTGTTACTCACATTTTGTATATTGTAAGTAACAAGAATCGGCAGGGGGATTAACTAAATGTTAAAAAAAATATTCGGAGTACTTTCATTCACAATTTTACTTACTACATTTTTGTTTGCGTTTATATCCCCGAGTGATAAGGCGGCGGCAGCACCATATCATACAAAAGCAATCTCAGTGGCAAAATCCAATCTTGGCGTTCCATATAGATATGGCGGGATAACACCAAAAGGTTTTGACTGTTCAGGTCTTGTTAAATATTCGTTCGGACAAGCAGGTAAAGTATTACCACGAACTGCTTCTGACATGTATTACTCAAAAGGTACCCGTGTTAGTTCGTTACAGGTTGGAGACTTAATGTTTTTTGCACCTAATAAAGCTAGCAAGCCTACACATGTAGCCATTTACATCGGAAACGGACAAATGATCCAATCTGCATCGTCCAAGGGTGTATCCATAGCTAATATAAGCAACGTTTATTGGAAACCAAGATATATTGGTGCAAAACGAATCTAAATAGTATATACAAAATAAAATGCCCCCTGTTTACCCAAAACAGGGGGTTTAAATTTTTCCTAGAAAAACACTATTAACAATTTCCATACCCCAAAACCCCCACTTTCATGTAAAATAGAAAATAAGGGGGAGATGGACATGAATTTAAAGGCAGGATTATGGCAGCAGCAGACGTTAAAACTCGCGATGACACAGGAATTGACTCAGGCCATTGCATTATTACAATACTCAGCTCAGGAGCTGACTGCTTTTTTAGAAAATAAGGCGCTTGAAAATCCCCTTATCCAAGTTGACCATGCGAATGTGCAGCCGATGAATCCCCTAATCGACCGCAATCGCCGTAAACATCAAAAAGTGGAAAAAGACTGGATTGAACAAATTGCCGAAAAGAAATATTCTATTGAAGAGCAATTAATCTCTCAATTAAACATAAAAAAAATGCCGGCAGAGCAATTAAACGTCATCCGTTATCTTATACAGAATCTCGATGAAAACGGTTACTTCCTAGGAGACATAAGTGAAATTGCTAAAAACCTCAAAGTGTCCGAGGAGTTAGTTGAGGAAGGCTTAGCCGTACTGCAAACGCTCGAGCCAGCAGGAATCGGTGCAAGAAACCTTCAAGAATGCCTGCTGATGCAAATCTATTATGAAAATCCAAATAACGAACTAGCTCTAAATATCATAACAAACTACTTTGTTCCCTTTGCTGAAAAGAAATGGAAGCAAATAGCCAAGGAACTTCAAGTTACTTTAAAGGACATTCAGGATGTTTTCGATGAGATCCAGCTGCTAAACCCTAAGCCAGGGGCCACATTAATCGGGGGAACCGCAAACGCTGCCTATATTACTCCCGATGCAATTATTGAACAAACAGCTGAGGGGCTAACGGTCCGCATGTTTGATGATCCCATTCCAAGGATAAGCTTTAATGAATCGTATTACCAAAAATTCAAAAATCAGGACCAGCAGGTGAGTCGCTTTTTACAGGAAAAATTCCAGGACTATCAGTGGATATTAAAAAGCATTGAACAACGGAAAGAGACGCTTACCAACGTTGTAGCCAAGATTGTTGAAAAACAGCCTTCCTTTTTTCAAAAAGGAGCGCAATATTTGGTGCCGATGACCATGAAGGAAGTCGCTGCTGAACTAGACATTCATGAATCAACAGTCAGCCGTGCAGTTCGTGAAAAATACGTTCAAACGCCAATTGGGACTTATACCTTGAAATCATTTTTTACCAGTACCATTCAAACCGTGTCGGAGGATGAAGGCACTTCATCCACCCAAGTTAAGAATTCCATTAGCAAATTAATAGAAAAAGAGAATAAAGAAAAACCGCTTTCGGATCAGGAGATTGTCGTGCAATTAAAAACATTAGAAGGAATTGTGGTTTCACGGCGAACCATCGCCAAATACCGCGACCAGCTCGGAATTCCATCTTCATCTAAAAGAAAAAGATTTATGTAATGAAAGGAATTCAACAATGAAACAATCAACGATAACATTGTATACGCGAAATCGCTGCCCTTTGTGTGATAAAGCGAAATCCACACTTCTTGAGCTTAAAGAGGAGTGGAATTTTGTGCTCAATGAAATCGATATCGAACAAAGTGATGAATTAACGGAGCTCTACGGATTGATGATTCCAGTTGTTCACCTCGATGGAGAAGAGGTTGCGTATGGCATCGTTAACAAATTTGACATAGGTAACCGTTTACAAGAAAAAAAGGCTGATTTATAAGTTGAAATAGGTTTTCACTCCTGTTACAATGAAAAATGTAGCAAGGGTGAATTTTTTTTGGAATAGGTGGGACATAATATGTCTATGGTGGACATTTTTTGACCAGCAACATATTATAAAGGAGCATGTTATCATGCAGTCATTCATCGATATTACCAAAAGATTATTACCCGATTTTCTTCAAGTTCTGCAAAAACGGCATTCGATCCTACGGTACATAGGTTTTATGCAGCCAGTAGGAAGAAGGAGTTTAGCAGTAAGCCTTGGTTTTACTGAAAGAATTCTTCGTAGTGAAGTAGACTTCCTCAAAGAGCAAAATCTTATTTATATCAACAATGTGGGAATGAGTTTAACTGCTGAGGGGAAAAATTTACTGGAAGATTTAGAAGGCTTAATGCGCGAGTTAAAAGGTATAGATGTCATGGAGTTGGAATTAAAACACCGCCTTGGCATTAGAAAAGTTATTATTGTACCTGGCGACAGTGATGAGTCCTCCATGGTAAAAGGTGAATTAGGCAAGGCATGCGCAGCCTGTATGAAAAAGTTGCTTGAAGGTAAAAATATCATCGCAGTAACTGGCGGTTCAACAATGGCTGCTGTTGCAGAACGATTAACACCAGAATTTTCCGATAAAGAATTGTTGTTTGTTCCAGCCCGCGGCGGAGTGGGGGAAGATGTTCAAAATCAAGCGAACACAATCAGCTCGATTATGTCCAATAACACCCATTCAAAGCATCGTGTCTTTTATGTTCCCGATCAGGTTAGCATGGATATTTACGAATCCCTGATCAAAGAGCCTGACATTCACGACGTTTTAAATCTAATCAGGTCTGCAAGCATGGTTCTACACGGAATTGGGGATGCTATCACAATGGCCGAGCGCAGAAAAACAAGCCCCGAATTGTTAAATAAGCTTGAAAATGAGAAGGCTGCGTCGGAAGCATTTGGTTATTATTTTAATGAAGAAGGCGAGATTGTCCACAAGGTTATGACGATTGGACTTCAACTAGAAGATTTGGCAAACATACCAAATGTGATTGCGGTCGCAGGAGGAGCCTCTAAGGCAAAGGCAATCAAAGCTTATATGAAAAAAGCGCCAGCATCGACGATTTTAATCACCGATGAAGGTGTCGCAACGAGGTTATTGAAAGGGTAAATCCTTTTTAAAAAATATATCTTTACCCAAATAAAAGGAGGAAATTTATCATGACAGTTAAAGTTGGAATTAATGGATTTGGACGTATTGGTCGTAACGTATTTCGTGCGGCTTTAAAACATAGCGGTGTGGAAATCGTGGCAATTAACGATTTAACAGATGCAAACATGCTTGCTCACCTTTTAAAATATGACACTGTTCACGGAACTCTTGCTGAGGATGTTACAGTTGACGGTGAATACTTAGTCGTTGGCGGACACAAAGTAAAGGTTATCGCTGAGCGCGATCCTGCACAACTTGGCTGGGGCGAACTTGGAGTTGACATAGTAGTAGAATCAACTGGCCGTTTCACAAAGCGTGAAGACGCTGCGAAACACCTTGAAGCAGGCGCTAAGAAAGTTATCATTTCTGCTCCAGCTTCTAACGAAGATATCACAATCGTTATGGGTGTTAACGAAGACAAGTACGATGCTGCTAACCACCATGTACTTTCAAACGCTTCTTGTACAACAAACTGCTTAGCACCATTTGCAAAAGTGTTAAATGATCAATTTGGTATTGTACGCGGTATGATGACTACTATTCACTCATACACAAATGACCAACAAATCCTTGACTTGCCGCACAAAGACTACCGTCGTGCCCGTGCAGCAGCTGAAAACATGATTCCAACTTCAACTGGTGCAGCAAAAGCGGTTTCTCTTGTATTACCAGAACTTAAGGGTAAATTAAACGGTATGGCAGTTCGTGTTCCAACTCCGAACGTGTCACTTGTTGACTTAGTAGTAGAATTAGAAAAAGATGTAACGGCAGAAGACGTAAACGCAGCGTTAAAAGCAGCAGCTGAAGGTCCATTGAAAGGAATTCTTGTTTACAGTGAACTTCCACTAGTTTCTACTGACTACAACGGAAGCACACAATCTTCTACAGTTGATGGATTGTCAACAATGGTTCTTGAAGGCAACATGGTAAAAGTATTATCTTGGTACGACAACGAAGTTGGTTACTCAAACCGTGTTGTTGACCTAGTTGATTACATTGCTGCAAAAGGCCTATAAGATTGGATTGAATTTCCAATAATAAATCATTTATAATGGTTAATGGTATTCCAAGGGGAGTGGGGAGGATTCCCCCTCTCCTTTTTTAATGCAAGTCACTACCTACATAGCAGGAGGTCCTTTACTTGAACAAGAAAACCTTAAAAGATGTCGATGTAAAAGGCAAACGCGTATTTTGCCGAGTGGATTTCAACGTACCGATGCAAGATGGTAAAATTACAGACGAAACACGAATTCGTGCCGCATTACCAACAATCCAATATCTAGTGGAGAATGGTGCGAAAGTGATTTTAGCGAGCCATTTTGGTCGTCCAAAAGGTAAAGTGGTTGAAGAAATGCGCTTGACTCCAGTTGGCGTTAGACTTTCTGATCTTCTTGGAAAAGAAGTGAAAAAGGCAGACGAAGCCTATGGTGATTCTGTAAAAGCATTGATTGACACGATGAATGAAGGCGATGTTCTTCTTCTTGAAAATGTTCGTTTCTATCCTGGTGAAGAAAAGAATGACCCAGAGTTAGCAAAAGCGTTTGCTGAGCTTGCTGATGTATATGTGAACGATGCTTTTGGTGCCGCTCACCGTGCCCATGCTTCAACTGAAGGTGTTGCCCATTATCTCCCTGCCGTTTCAGGCTTTTTAATGGAAAAAGAACTTGAAGTTCTTGGCAAAGCTCTTTCCAATCCAGAGCGTCCATTTACAGCGATTATCGGCGGTGCGAAAGTGAAGGACAAGATTGGTGTTATTGAAAATCTTCTAGAACTAGTTGATAACCTGATTATCGGCGGTGGACTTGCTTATACGTTTGTCAAAGCTCAAGGTCATGAAATCGGTAAATCACTGTTAGAAGCCGACAAAATTGACCTAGCTAAATCGTTTATGGAAAAAGCAAAACAAAAAGGCGTTAATTTCTATATGCCAGTAGATGCTGTGATTGCTGATGATTTCTCAGCAGATGCCAATTCAAAGGTAGTTTCTATTGAAGAAATTCCTGCAGACTGGGAAGCTCTTGATATCGGTCCTAAGACAGCAGATATCTATCGTGATGTCATTCAAAAATCAAAGCTAGTGATTTGGAACGGACCAATGGGTGTGTTCGAAATTGATAAGTTTGCTGGTGGAACAAAAGCTGTTGCAGAAGCACTTGCAGAAGCTGAAGGCACTTATTCTGTAATCGGTGGCGGAGATTCCGCAGCAGCGGTTGAAAAGTTTAACTTAGCTGAAAAAATGAGCCATATTTCCACAGGCGGCGGTGCCTCACTTGAATTTATGGAAGGAAAAGCTCTGCCAGGCGTAGTGGCATTGAACGATAAATAATTTTTTCACAAGAAAGGATGTGCCTTGATGCGTAAACCTATCATTGCAGGAAACTGGAAAATGAACAAAACCGCTTCTGAAGCAAAAAGCTTTGCAGAAGAAGTAAAAGGACTTGTACCCGCTCCAGATAAGATGGATTCTGTTATTTGTGCACCTGCTTTATTTTTACAAAACCTTGTAGAAGTGACTGCAGGCAGCGATGTGAAAATTGGCGGACAAAACATGCACTTTGAAGAAAGCGGTGCGTTTACAGGGGAAATCAGCCCGAAAGCACTTGCTGACCTGGGTGTACAATATGTGATTATTGGTCACTCTGAACGCCGTGAAATGTTCAATGAAACAGATGAGTCTGTTAACAAAAAAACGCTTGCTGCATTTACACACAGCCTAACGCCAATCGTTTGCTGCGGCGAAACGTTAGAACAACGTGAAAACGGCGAAACAAACCAATTAGTTGGCGATCAGGTTGCAAAAGCTTTAGCAGGATTAACAGATGATCAAGTAAAACAAACAGTTATTGCATACGAACCAATTTGGGCGATCGGAACTGGAAAATCATCCACATCTAAAGATGCTAATGATGTCTGTGCCCATATCCGTCAAGTGATTGCACAGCAATTTTCACAAGATGTTGCCGATGCAGTAAGAATTCAATACGGCGGCAGCGTAAAACCAGAAAATATTAAAGAATACATGGCAGAGTCGGACATTGATGGTGCACTAGTAGGCGGAGCAAGCCTTGAAGCACAATCATTCTTGCAATTACTGGAGGCAGGAAAGTATGAGTAAATCTCCAGTTGCTCTCATCATCCTTGATGGATTCGGATGCAGGGGCGAAACGAAAGGGAATGCGGTCGCTCAGTCGAAAAAACCAAACTTTGACCGTTTTTGGAGCACGTTTCCACATTCTCACTTAACAGCTTCTGGTGAGGCAGTCGGTCTTCCTGAAGGCCAAATGGGTAACTCTGAGGTTGGTCACTTGAATATCGGAGCAGGACGTATTGTTTACCAAAGCTTAACACGCGTAAACATTGCCATCCGTGAAGGGGAATTTGAAAAAAACGAAACCTTTACCGGAGCAATGGAGCATGCAAAGAAGAACGGCACGGCTCTGCATTTGTTCGGTCTTCTTTCAGACGGAGGCGTTCACAGCCATATCAGTCATATGTTTGCCCTTTTGAAGCTTGCTAAAGAAGAAGGTGTCGAAAAGGTTTACGTTCACGCATTCTTAGATGGCCGTGATGTTGGGCCTAAAACGGCAGCAACATATATTCAACAGACATTGGACAAAATGAAAGAGTATGGTGTCGGTGAAATTGCCACCATTTCTGGAAGATACTATTCAATGGACAGGGATAAGCGCTGGGAACGCGTTGAAAAATCCTATCGTTCAATGGTTTATGGTGAAGGACCATCATATAGCAATCCGTTAGAGGTTGTTGAGGATTCCTACTCTCATGGGATTTTTGACGAATTCGTTCTTCCATCTGTGATTACCAAAGAAGATGGTCAGCCGGTTGCAACCATTCAGGATAATGATGCTGTTATTTTTTATAACTTCCGTCCAGATCGCGCAATTCAAATTTCTAACACATTCACAAACGATGATTTCCGTGACTTTGACCGCGGACCTATGCATCCGAAACATTTATACTTTGTCTGCTTAACTCACTTCAGTGAATCAGTAGATGGTTATGTGGCTTTTAAACCAACAAACCTAGATAACACATTAGGCGAAATACTGTCCCAAAATAATTTAAAACAGTTACGTATCGCGGAAACGGAAAAATATCCTCATGTTACTTTCTTTATGAGTGGCGGCCGTGAAGCGAAATTCCCTGGAGAAGAGCGGATTTTAATCAACTCTCCTAAGGTCGCTACCTATGACCTTCAGCCGGAAATGAGCGCGTACGAGGTAACAGATGCCTTAATGAACGAAATTCAAAATGATAAATTCGATGCCATTATCTTAAATTTCGCAAACCCTGATATGGTAGGACATTCAGGAATGCTAGAGCCAACTATTAAAGCGATAGAAACTGTGGATGAATGCTTAGGGAAAATTGTTGATTTAATCCTTGAAAAAGGCGGATCGGCCATTATCACAGCCGACCATGGCAACGCTGACGAAGTCGTAACACTTGAAGGCGAACCAATGACGGCGCACACAACAAATCCTGTACCTGTCATCATTACCAAACAGGGTGTAGAATTACGTGAAGGCGGAATCCTTGGGGATTTAGCACCAACCATGTTAGACTTACTAAATGTTGAAAAACCAGCAGAAATGACTGGGACTTCATTAATTAAATAATATTATTATTTTAAGGAGAGATACAAATGCCATTTATTGCTGATGTATATGCACGTGAAGTATTAGATTCCCGCGGTAACCCTACTGTTGAAGTTGAAGTTTTTACAGAATCAGGCGCTTTTGGCCGCGCATTAGTTCCTAGCGGTGCGTCAACTGGTGAATACGAAGCAGTTGAACTTCGTGACGGCGACAAAGAACGTTACCTTGGAAAAGGTGTTCTTAAAGCAGTTGATAACGTAAACGAAATTATTGCACCAATGCTTGTTGGCGAAGAATTCAGCGTCCTTGATCAAGTTGCTGTTGATAACGCTCTAATCGAGCTTGATGGCACAGACAACAAAGGAAAATTAGGTGCGAACGCTATCCTTGGCGTATCTATGGCGGTTGCCCATGCAGCAGCAAACTACCTAGACATTCCTTTATATCAATACCTTGGCGGCTTCAACTCTAAACAGCTTCCAGTTCCAATGATGAACATCGTTAACGGCGGTGAGCATGCAGATAACAACGTTGATATTCAAGAATTCATGATCATGCCTGTAGGTGCTCCAAGCTTTAAAGAAGCACTTCGCATGGGTGCTGAAATTTTCCATACTTTAAAATCAGTTCTTAAGGCAAAAGGTCTTAACACAGCTGTTGGGGACGAAGGCGGATTTGCTCCGAACCTTGGTTCAAACGAAGAAGCTCTTCAAACAATTGTGGAAGCTATCGAAAAAGCCGGCTACAAGCCAGGTGAAGAAGTTATGCTAGCAATGGATGCTGCATCATCAGAGTTTTACAACAAAGAAGATGGCAAATACCACTTATCTGGTGAAGGTGTCGTGAAGACATCTGCAGAAATGGTTGACTGGTATGAGGAGCTTGCTTCTAAATATCCAATCATCTCTATTGAAGACGGCTTAGACGAAAACGACTGGGAAGGCCATAAGCTTTTAACTGAGCGTATTGGTGGAAAAGTTCAATTAGTTGGTGACGACCTTTTCGTTACGAATACTAAAAAACTTGCTGAAGGTATCGAAAAAGGTATTGCTAACTCAATCTTGATTAAAGTTAACCAAATCGGTACTCTTACTGAAACTTTTGATGCAATTGAAATGGCAAAACGCGCTGGCTACACGGCTGTTATTTCCCACCGTTCTGGTGAAACAGAAGATAACACAATTGCTGATATCGCTGTTGCTACTAACGCTGGCCAAATCAAGACTGGTGCGCCATCTCGTACAGACCGTGTCGCAAAATACAACCAATTGCTTCGCATTGAAGATCAATTAGGTGAAACAAGCCAATACAATGGCCTTAAATCTTTCTACAACCTTAAGAAGTAATTTTTTATAAAATCGCCCTTGCTCACCATGAGCAAGGGCTTTTTGTTACAAAAAATGAAGGGAATTGCTGTATCCTTGTTTAATATAAAAAGTAACTAAAAAACTAAGGAGAGCAGGATGAAAAAATATCTACTCAATTTATCAAGGCCCCAACGAATAATTATTGTCTTTGCAATACTCTCTTTGGGTTTTTATTTTTATTTTTCTAAAGGATCTCTGCTGACTCAAAAGGATGCTGTGACCGTAAATGAACAGAAAACGAATGAGGGAGAAACGGTCATTCAACTCCAAGATAAGGACAATGAAGAAATTGCCAAAGCGTTTCCGTTAGAGATGACCGAAAAGGAAGTCATGGATAAGATACACAAAATGTCCCATCAAAAAATTGTCTCGGATAAAAAGTGGGGAGCTATTCCCTTAACTCAAGAGCGGGTAGACCGGTTGTTGAAGGTAGTAAATAATAATCACTATGTGAATGCAGAGGTATACCAAAGCATTTTAAAGCGCTGGGCCAAAAAAGATTTTTCTCGTGTTGACAAAGATCATAATGAGATATGGGACCTTCAGGGAGGAACGATTGGGATAGCGGTTGGCATTTCGACTCCTGATGAAGAAAAAAAATTTATCGAAGAAAATTTCGATGTTGGCAATGAGTGATATTCCCAAAAGCTGTCACATAACTACTATTGTTAAAAGGGCAAGTTTATGGTAAATTTAAAATACTGTGAAATGTACGTTTAACAGGAGGTGGCCTCATGCATGCATTAGTTGTTACATTATTAGTAATCGTAAGTATTGGACTTATTGTTGTTGTATTACTTCAATCAGGTAAAAGCGCTGGATTATCTGGTGCTATTTCAGGTGGTGCTGAATCCCTATTCGGCAAACAAAAAGCACGCGGAATTGATTTGATTTTACATCGCATTACAATTGTATTATCAGTTCTATTTTTCCTTCTTGCTCTAGCCGTTACTTACTTTAAAATCTAATATAAAACATTCAAAACCTGGCCTCATGCGCCGGGTTTTTTTGTTGTATCGGAATGAAAACACCCACTACAAGCCTTTTTTCTGGAATGTTCTCTACTGCTTTGCTTAAACTAAGATAAGCTAATTGAAATAGAAGGAGTTTTTTGCATGAGAGTTTCTACACCAAAGCCATTTACCTTTGAGGGAGGAAAAAGAGCCGTGCTTCTTTTACACGGATTCACTGGCAATTCAGCTGATGTCCGAATGCTGGGCCGCTTTCTCGAAAAAAAGGGCTACACCAGCCATGCGCCGCATTACAAAGGTCATGGCGTACCGCCTGAAGAACTGGTAAACACCGGGCCTGAAGATTGGTGGAATGACGTCATGAATGGCTATGAATTTTTGAAAAATAAAGGTCATAAGGAGATTGCAGTGGCGGGACTTTCCCTTGGCGGCGTATTTTCTTTGAAATTAGGATACACTGTACCTATAAAAGGAATTGTAACCATGTGTGCACCCATGTATATAAAAAGCGAAGACGTAATGTACGAGGGAGTTCTCGAGTATGCTCGTGAATTTAAAAAACGGGAAGGAAAAACCGACGAGCAAATCGAATTGGAAATAAACGAGTTTAAAAAGACACCCATGAACACATTAAAAGCGCTGCAGGCTTTAATCTCGGATGTTCGGGAAAATGTAGACATGATTTATGCTCCAACCTTCGTCGTTCAGGCACGGCATGACAATATGATTAATACGGAAAGTGCTAACATTATTTACAACGAAATTGAGTCAGAAACAAAGCAAATTAAATGGTATGAAGAATCGGGTCATGTGATTACGTTGGATAAAGAACGTGAACAACTTCATGAGGATGTTTATGCCTTTTTAGAAAAGCTTGACTGGCACGATTAAATCCTTTAGAGGAGGGATTATTTTTGGAAGAAAACATACAAAAGCACGTAGATAGGCTTTTGAAATATATGAAAGACGAAGCTTATAAACCATTAACAGTTCAAGAACTGGAAGCAGCATTTGGCATTGAAGACTCCAGTGCCTTTAAAGAGTTTGTCAAAGCACTTGTACAAATGGAGGAAAAAGGGCTAGTCGTGCGCACACGCAGCAACCGCTATGGTCTCCCGGAAAAAATGAATTTAATCCGCGGGAAACTGACGGGACATGCTAAAGGCTTTGCGTTTGTCATTCCCGATGAGCCAGGCATGGATGACATTTTTATTCCGCCCAATGAAACAAACACAGCGATGCATGGGGATACCGTTTTAGCCCGTGTTTCTTCGGAATCGTCCGGGCAGCGCCGGGAAGGAAGCATTATCCGCATCATTGAGCGGGGCGTTCAGCAGGTTGTCGGAACATATGTGGAAAGCAAAAGCTTTGGCTTTGTGATTCCTGATGATAAAAAATTTGCCAGTGATATTTTTATCCCTAAATCCGCATCGAAGGGAGCGGTTGAAGGTCATAAAGTAGTGGTAAAACTGGTGACGTATCCGGAGGGCCGCAAAAGTGCGGAAGGTGAAGTCATCACCATTCTTGGTCACAAAAACGACCCAGGTGTAGACATTCTTTCCGTTATACATAAGCATGGTCTGCCAATGGAATTTCCTGATGATGTATTAAAGCAGGCAACGGAAACACCTGATACCATTGATGAAAGTGAATTGGCCAATCGCCGCGATCTTCGGAATGAAACCATCGTGACAATTGACGGTGCAGACGCGAAAGACCTTGATGACGCAGTAACGGTGACGAAACTTGGTAATGGTAACTATAAGCTCGGCGTTCATATTGCTGATGTTAGTTATTATGTAAAAGAAGGAACACCAATTGACCGCGAAGCAGAGGACAGGGCGACGAGTGTTTATTTAGTTGACCGGGTTATTCCAATGATTCCCCATCGTTTATCGAATGGGATATGCTCATTAAACCCAAAGGTGGATCGATTGGTTCTATCGTGTGAAATGGAAATATCATCAGATGGTGCTGTTGTTTCGCATGAAATTTTTCAAAGTGTAATTAAAACAACCGAGCGGATGACCTATCATGATGTGAATCGAATCTTAATCGATAAAGATGAAGAAACGAGAGCGCGCTACGAGACATTAGTTCCGATGTTTGAATTAATGGAAGAGCTGGCTGCGATTCTTCGTGACAAACGGATGAAGCGCGGGGCTATCGATTTTGATTTCAAAGAATCCAAGGTATTGGTTGATGAAGATGGAAAGCCGGAAGATGTCATTCTCCGCGAGCGTTCCGTAGCAGAGCGATTAATTGAAGAGTTTATGTTAGCTGCCAATGAAACGGTTGCTGAGCATTTCCACTGGATGGAAGTTCCGTTTATTTACCGAATTCACGAGGACCCTAAGGAAGATAAACTGCGGAAGTTTTTCGAGTTTATCACGAACTTTGGCTATATTGTAAAAGGTACTGCAAATGATGTTCATCCTAGAGCGTTGCAGGAAATTATTGAAGAGGTTCAAGGAAAACCTGAAGAGATGGTTGTATCAACTGTCATGCTTCGCTCTATGCAGCAGGCAAAATATGATCCGGAAAGTCTTGGACACTTCGGTTTATCAACAGAGTTTTATACTCATTTCACTTCCCCTATTCGTCGTTATCCTGACACAATTGTGCACAGGTTAATCCGGACTTATTTAATCGAAGGTAAGCTTGATGAGACGACTAGGGAAAAATGGAATGCCCGATTGCCCGAAATTGCCCAGCATTCTTCGAAGATGGAGCGCCGTGCCGTTGACGCCGAGCGGGAAACAGATGAATTGAAGAAAGCTGAATATATGGAGGATAAGATTGGCGTTGAATATGACGGTATTATCAGCTCCGTAACCAACTTCGGTATGTTTGTCGAATTGCCAAATACGATTGAAGGTCTTGTCCATGTCAGTTATATGACTGATGATTACTACCGTTTTGACGAACGTCACTATGCTATGATTGGTGAGCGGACCGGTAATGTCTTCCGTATCGGGGATGAGATTACTGTACGGGTGGTAAAAGTCAATAAGGAAGAACGGGTAATTGATTTTGAAATCGTCGGAATGAAGGGAACACCAAGACGAGAACGTTCCGAAACTCCGAAGGTTTTTAAAACAGGCAGCGATACCAACAAGCCGCGCCGGAATAAGCAGCAGGGTGGAAAGAATCAAGACCGCAACAATCAAGGCCGTAACCAGGGACGAAATAATGATCGGAATCAAGGTGGCAATGCTGAAGCGGGCGGCGGTCAAGGTAAAAAGGCGAAAAAGAAACGTAAATTTTACGAAAATGTCCCGAAAAACAAGAGTACTAAACGGAAAAACAAGCGAAACTTTTAAAATGGGGGAGAGCCTGGTAAAAAGGCTCTCTTTTCATTGTACAGGCATGTTTATTCTGCTAAAATAAAATCCATAATGAGGTGAAAATTATGCCAAAAGGTGAAGGGAAAGTCGTTGCGAATAATAAGAAGGCTTACCATGATTATTTTATCGAAGAAACGTACGAAGCCGGCATCGTTCTTCAGGGGACAGAGATTAAGTCGATTCGCGCTGGAAAAGTAAATCTCAAGGATTCCTATGCGCGGATTCTGAATGGGGAAGCCGTATTAATTGGATTGCACATTAGCCCTTATGAGCAGGGTAATCGCTACAATCACGATCCATTACGAACACGGAAGCTTTTGCTTCATAAACGTGAAATTGATAAGCTCATCGGCGAAACAAAGGAAGCGGGTTATGCGCTAGTCCCATTGAAAATGTATTTGAAAAACGGTTTTTGCAAAGTTTTAATTGGTCTCGCAAAAGGTAAGAAAAATTATGATAAGCGTGAAGCATTAAAGCAAAAAGAAGCGAAGCGTGAGATTGAGCGGGCGTTCCGCGACCGTCAGAAGATGTAAATGGTTCGTCTTACAGATACTTACAATTGAAAAATCCGCTCAGTGTGTTATAATAAGTTTGTCGCTAAGTTGCGACACAATCTTTTGCTCAAACAACTTGTTGGGCATCCGATATCGTCTGCTAGAATCATTAAGTTGATTTAGCACATTTTATATGGGGACGCTACGGATTCGACAGGGGTAGTTCGAGCTTGGGTTGCGAGTCGAGGGGATCGGCCTCGTTAAAACGTCAACGCCTATAACTGGCAAAACTAACAACAACTTAGCTTTCGCAGCTTAATACTGCATAGCTGTTCGCCCCTCCATCGCCTATGTGGTAGGGTAGCGGACTCACTCTTAGTAGGCTACGCCGGAGTCCACCGTCTGAGGGCGAAGGAAGAGAACAACCAGACTAGCTGGCCGGACGCCTGTCGATAGGCAAAAGGATCAGCGAAACACGAATATGTCGACTACACTCGTAGAAGCTTAAGTGCCGATATCTTTGGACGCGGGTTCGATTAGTAATTAGTCGCCTTGTGTGGTAACACGCAAGTGAAAATCCGGCTTTATCGGTGAAACCTAAGTCGCTGAAACAAGCGATAAGGCAATGCCGAGCGGTATGTGGAGCAATCCAACAGCCGTGTATCGACTTATAGGCTGCCACTTTCAGTGGTAGTACTAGGATGCGAAATCACATGCCTTTAAAAGGTAAATTTATGTTTCGCATAAGACGCCGGAGGACCTGTTTGTTAAGCAGGTTCAAGATATAGTCAGTGCCATGACGAAAGCATGGAAACGCACGTCCCGCCGTCTCCACCATACATAAGGTGGATACAAGATCAGCTGAGAAGCTGGTCTTTTTTATATTAGGAAAAAAAGTTTTCTCAAATGCTCCTTTCTTTTCAAGTAATTCCTTATTATATTTTCCGTTCCGTGGTGTACATTTTTCATAATTATCAAGAATCCATAATGCACGATTTCTTTTTTTATCCACTCTGAGATAAGGAGAAACTTTTTTAAAGTTAGTAATACGGTTTCTTTTTTCTTAATAATTAATGTAAAGGAATCTTTATGCCTTTCAGGATTGTAGTTCTTTTTAGTATTGATTGATCCACCAATTATAGATGAATATATAGCAATAGCTCTTTATCTGTTGAGGCGATTGTAATACAAGGTCGCCTATGCTCATTTTCATGCATTCTAGTTAAGGAAATAGAGCCTTCTCCATCGATTATTCCTGCAATATAAGCTGCTTCCCAGCATTCCGTGAATTTTGCTCCCAACATTTTTAAATTAAGAACATATGTTCTTGTTGATGTTTTATTCTTTTTTCTATATTTTTTCAAATTACAATCTAAAGTTTCAATCAATATCTATGCTTTTCAACTTGCATTTTTCTACAAACTCTACAGAAATGCAAAAAAAGGAGCGAACAAGGGATGAAAACACTGTATATCGATTGTTTTTCAGGGATCAGTGGTATATGTTTATCGGAGCTCTCCTAGATGCAGGGGCAGATCCAACTATTTTAGAAAAAGAATTAAAGAAGCTTCATTTTGAAGATGAATATCAATTGACTTGGAAGAAAATCGTTAAAAACGGAATTACAAGTACTAAGTTTGATGTAGTGCTAGTACATACTGACCATCATCATGAACATGACCATCATCATGAACATGACCACCATCATGAACATGACCACCATCATGAACATGACCATCATCATGAACATGACCACAATCATAAGCATGATCACGATCATGAACATGACCACCATCACCATCACCGTTCATACAGTGATATTGTAAAAATGATTGAATCATCCGATTTGGCAGCTGAAGTGAAAGAGACTTCATTAAAAATCTTTCGAAAAATTGGTGAGGCGGAAGGGCATATTCATGGTATGCCATTAGAAAAAGTTCATTTTCATGAAGTGGGTGCAGTCGATTCGATTATTGATATTGTCGGGGCGGCCATCTTAATTCATCAGTTAGACATTAAGAAAATAAAATCCTCAGCCATTCCCGTAGGCACAGGAAAAATACATATCGATCATGGAGTTTATCCAGTCCCTGCACCAGCCGCACTCGAAGTCTTAAAAGGTGTACCGATTGAACAAAGCAATGTACGATTTGAACTTACAACCCCAACAGGTGCGGCCATCGTAGCCGTGCTGGCAGAAGAATTTTGCACAATTCCATCTATGAAAGTAAATTCAATTGGATATGGTGCTGGAACAAAAACGTTTAAAGACCGTCCAAATGTACTTCGTGTCATCATTGGAGAATAGGACATAGGAGGAGTTTAAAGAAATGGCAAAACTTCATAAGATCCCTTTGAAAGGAGTGTACGAGCAGGTTTAGAAGACGATTGATCAAGATTAATGAAATTGTTCAGAGATGCGGATAAAGGTGTTACCTTTATTCGCATTTTTTTTGAAAAATTAGTATCGTAATACCTCGCAACTTTTTAGGGGAAAATAGAGTTAGTAAACATTCTGTAAAACCTCGAATTAATCATGTCCAATAAGACCTGATCCACTCATGTGTTGCCAAAAAAGGTGTCGATCTGATATTCACAAAAGACCTCTGTTGAAAAAAAGAACACAAACATTTCATTTTGTCCTATTGACAAGATTATTTTAAGATTATAAAATGAGAACGTTCACATGTGATGCGATAAACGACAGTTCTTACGAATTCTATTTTCTGATAGA
Source organism: Neobacillus pocheonensis (assembly GCF_050477905.1). Taxonomy (NCBI): domain Bacteria; kingdom Bacillati; phylum Bacillota; class Bacilli; order Caryophanales; family Bacillaceae; genus Neobacillus; species Neobacillus pocheonensis. The sequence goes on from NZ_JBCNAD010000020.1 coordinate 191,467, forward strand.
TATAATGTGTTGCAATTTTATCTTTCAGCAAAGAAAATAGAGTTTCATAGAATGATTTCTAACCTAAATGAATAACCGCGAATAAAAGATCAGTGAGCCTAAACTCCTGATATTTTAATCCGATTTCATGAAAGCACTTGCAAGAGTGTGCTGAGTGATTTTGTGAAGGTACAGAAACGTTGTATGTAAGAATAATCAATATACTTCATATGTAAAAAGAAATAATAAAGTATTTTTATAAAAAAGGAAGATGGGGGAGAGCAGTTATGCCTTTAGTAATAATTGCATTAGGGGTACTATTATTACTCATTTTAATTATGCGCTTCAAATTAAACACATTTGTATCATTGATCATCGTTGCCTATCTTGTAGCTTTAGCATTGGGCATTCCAATGAAAGATGTTGTTAAATCAATTGAAACCGGTTTAGGTGGAACGCTTGGCCATATAGGAATTATTTTTGGACTTGGTGCTATGCTTGGCCGTTTAATCGCCGATGCAGGCGGTGCTCATCGAATTGCTACAACTTTAATTGACAAATTCGGTGAAAAAAGAATTCAATGGGCGGTTTTAGTCGCTTCATTTATTTGTGGGATCGCTTTATTCCTTGAAGTTACAATCGTATTATTAATCCCAATTATTTTCTCAATCGCAAAAGAATTAAAAGTCTCCATTGTAAAATTAGGTCTTCCGATGGTTACAGCTGCCTTGGCGGCACATGCTTTCTTGCCTCCGCATCCGGGCCCAATCGCTGTTGCAGCAGAATATCATGCCAATGTTGGTCTCATGTTACTTTACGGAATCATCATTGCCATCCCAACGGTCATTTTAGCTGGTATTTGGTATCCGAAAATTGCGCAAAAAATTGTGCCGTCTGCATTCACTAGAGAAGGCAGTTCGTCTTTCGGCGTACAAAAAACATTTAAACCAGAAGAAACACCAGGTTTTGGAATCTCTGTTTTCACTGCATTATTCCCTGTTATCTTAATGGCGATTGGTGCCATTGTGGATATCTCGCAGCAAACGTTAGGATTTAAAGATAATGCGGCAATTGGATTTATCCGCTTTATTACGAACTCTGACTCTGCTATGATCCTTTCCGTTTTATTCGCCGTCTACTCGATGGGATTACAAAGAAAGATTCCAGTGAAAAACTTAATGGATTCTTGTTCTTCAGCGGTAAACGCTTTAGGAATGCTGCTTTTAATTATCGGTGGCGGCGGTGCCTTAAAGCAAGTTCTTATTGATGGCCATGTTGGTGATTATGTCGCTAAATTATTCGAAGGTTCTCATATGTCACCAATACTATTTGCTTGGATTGTTGCAGCATTATTACGTGTTTGCTTAGGCTCTGGTACCGTTGCTACCTTAACAACTCCTGGGTTAGTGCTTCCAATGCTTGCTACAATGCCGGATGTTAACTTGGAACTTGTTGCCCTGGCAACTGGAGCTGGAAGTGCGATCGCATCACACGTTAATGACGCCGGATTCTGGATGGTTAAAGAATCTTTAGGCATGAACATTAAAGAAGCTTTTGGCACATATACCGTACTTTCCACTATCGTGGGTGTATCAGGATTAGTCTTTACTTTAATATTAGATATGTTTTTATAAAATAAAAAAAGGGGCCATTTTATAGATTCTATAAAATGGTTTCTTTTTTGTATGGCTCTGTTGAACTTGGTTGTTGATTTCCGCTCTAATCAATATAGTCATAAAGAAATCACTTTATTAAACACTTTTACTTTGCTAGAAATTTGCTTATACTTTAAAGTGTTGCAAAATGCATAAGTTTTTTTCTGTTCAGTAAGAAATCGGAGATTGTTTAAAAATATAGAGTTAGGTGGAATAAGCATGATTGAGAAGTATGAACGGTTGAAAGAAATTTTAAAAGAGATGGGAAATGTTGTTGTTGCTTATTCGGGTGGTGTCGATAGTACGTTTTTATTAAAAGTGGCTGTTGATGTTTTAGGAGTTGATAAAGTCTTGGCTGTCACGGCCGATTCTGAGACATACCCTTCAAGTGAATTAGAAGAAGCGAAGAAGCTGGCAAAAATGATAGGTGCAACACACCAAGTCATTGAAACCTCTGAACTAAATATTCCTGGCTACGTAGAAAATGACCAGAACCGTTGTTATTTCTGTAAGAATGGGTTGTTCGATCAAATCGTTCCCATCATGCATCAGAAGGGGTTTGAAAACGTGGTGTATGGTTTAATTGCTGATGATATGAGTGAACATCGTCCTGGAGTCCGTGCAGCCAAGGAACATGGAGTCCGCGGGCCTCTCCAAGAGGCGAATCTTTATAAAGAAGAAATTCGTGAACTTTCAAAACAATTAAACCTGTCTACCTGGGAAAAACCCTCGTTTGCCTGTTTATCTTCTCGCATTGCCTATGGCGAAAAAATTACGCAGGAAAAATTAACGAAGATTGAAAAATCGGAGGCTTATATCAAAGGATTGGGGATCAGACAAGTGCGAGTTCGAACTCATCAAGAGATTGCCAGGATTGAAGTAGAGCCTCAGGATATGCCCTTAGTATTAGCACATCACCAAGAAATCATGGAAAATCTTCAACGATTCGGTTATAAATATGTCACTCTCGATCTTTACGGATATATCAGCGGCAGCATGAACAAAGTGTTAACAACAAGCTTTACTAAGGAGAGTCTATAATGGAAAATAGAAGGATAGAGGATATCTTAGAAGGTGAAGGGTAATGATTAAAGCATTGGTGATTGTCCCTTATGAGGGATTGTATGAAATGATGAAAGAAATCCAACAACAAGTAGACGATATACAATTAGATATCGAATTGGGGAACTTACATGAAGGTGTGGCGATTGCAAAGGACGCTGAATATAATGGCTACCATTGTATAATCAGCCGTGGCGGTACAGCTTCCATGATTCAGGAGGCTGTTTCTTTACCTGTGATTGACATTCAGGTGACTGGCTATGATGTTTTACGCATTATCACACTGGTAAAAGGATTTTCACGTAAAGCGGCAATCGTCGGATTCTCGAATATTACACATGGGGCTGCTACAATCTGTAAGCTTCTTGATTTAGATATTGAAACATTCACGATTACAAAAGATATCGAGGTTCAAGAAAAATTAGCGAATGTAAAAAACCTTGGCTATGAAGTGGTAATCGGTGATGTGGTTACGGTACAGGCTGCCAAGCAATTGGGACTGACAGGAGTTCTTATTACATCTGGAAAGGAAGCTATTATTGATGCTTTGGAAGAAGCGAGAAGGACCTACCGCATATTCTCGCGGCTCCAGCAGGATGTTTCTTTATTTCAATCTATACTCGATTGCCAGGAACAGGCGGTAGGGGTTTTCAATAGAGATGAGAAAATAGTTTTTGGGAATGAACGTTTTAATAAAGAATTTCATGGGATGAAATTAGAGATTTCGCCAGAAATAAAACAGTTAATACAAGAAACGGTCGTATCACGTGAAAAGAGAAACAAAACCGTTCACATCAATCATTCGTTTTGGGAAATAACTGCAAGCTCAAAAGAGGATGCGACCGTATTATTTTTTGAAAAAAGCGTTCCTAATCAAGCAAATATAAAGGATCAGGATGTTGTGAACCAAAAGACAATAGAAATTCATACATCCGCATCATATACCCCTATTTCTGGAAAAAGTGAACCGATCCAGCGTGTGTTAAAGCAAATAGATCAATACAGCAGCAGTGAAGAACCTGTCTGGATTACCGGAGAAGAGGGAAATGGTAAAGAATTAGTTGCCCACACCATTTATTTAAAAAGGAAAACAAAGCATGAACCATTTATTGTTATGCATTGTGACTTATTAAATAACGAGCAGTTGAAAGAATTAGCGAATGAAGACTTTTTTAAAAAATTTGCAAATGGTGTTATCTACTTAAAAAACATCGATAAGTTGAACTCTTCTATGCAAAATGAGTTATATCAAATAGTCAAGAATGAAAATAATAAAAAGCTGCAATGGCTTGTGTCCTCTGAGGGTAATATTGAAGAAAAGGTCAAAAACGGCACGTTTAATGGAGAATTGTATCATTCATTAGGAAAAATAACCATTAGTATACCTCCACTCCGGGAACGTAGAGAAGATATTGAGGATTTAGTTCATGTCTTTATTTCTGAATTACATCCCAAATATGGCAGTTTAGTGGTTGGGATCCGACAGGATGCTTTGATGGAGATGACCAACTATGATTGGCCAGGAAATGTAGAACAACTTAAACAAGTAATCGAACAATTGTTTTTGCAAACAAATTCTTATTATATCGAGAATGAAGATGTTGAAACCGTTTTAGAAAGATTCGAGCAGCAAGAGAAGAAGAGTAATGCATTAGCACCTATCGATATTAGTGGCACCTTAGAGGAAATCGAAAAACAAGTGATCACGAAAGTCCTAGAAGAGGAAGGGTTAAATCAATCAAAGGCTGCTAAACGTCTTGGGATTAACCGTTCTACATTATGGCGTAAGCTGAAATAACAGCTTGCGTTTTTTTTGTGGCAAAATGAAACAGGATATGATGCAAAAAACAACGTATTAAAAATTCGATGAGAAATTATCAAAAAATCATTGCTAAATGCAACATTTTATTTTAATATTAATAGTGCTGAAAGCGTTTTAGGTTTGAACATAATAACCGCTTAAGAAAAACAATACATGAATAGGCCATTTAGGTCGGAAAATAATAAAACGCAAACTATACAAACTGAAATTGCGAAAAAGGGGGTAGGGATGTAGGTGAAACTAGCGGTGATAGCAGATGATTTAACAGGTGCAAATGACACTGGTGTCCAATTTGCCAAACAAGGTTTAAACACCACAGTGCTATTTTCAGATACAAAATTACAACCAACACATTTAAGTGAAGATGTCCTTGTTTTAAATTCAGATAGTCGTGCCTTGAAAACTAGAAAGGCTTACGATGTCGTTGTTAATCTATCTGCACAATTGAAAAAACTAGATGTACCAAAAGTTTTTAAGAAAATAGATTCCACCATGAGGGGAAATATCGGTCCGGAAATAGATGCAGTAATGGATGTATTCAACTTTAAAACTTCGTTTGTTGTACCTGCTTTTCCGAAAAGTAATAGAGTCACAATAAATGGAAATCATTATGTCCATGGTGTCCTTTTAGCAGAAACTGAAATTGCTAATGATCCAGTCAACCCAGTAAAAGAAAGTTACCTGCCAAAATTACTGAAGGAGCAAAGTAAGAGGGAAGTCGAATTCATTTCCATTTCTGATGTAAGAAAAGGAAAAAGTCATTTATCTGAAAAAATGAATGTGTTGTCCTCAGGTGAAATCTCCAAAATTATCATCGTTGATGCCACTACTGATGAAGAACTAAAGACGATTGTTGAAGCCGCTGAAATTTCACAAGAGAATTTTCTTTGGGTTGGTTCAGCTGGAATTGCTTATCATCTTTTCAACACAGGCCAGCGTGAGGAGCTATTATGTAAGCCGCAGGCTGGGGAACGACTTCCGGTGTTAGTTGTAGCAGGTAGTGTGAATCCTATCATTGATCGGCAAATTGAAGTTCTGAAAGAGAAAAATAGTGTTGAAGAAATTGTTATTTCTCCAGAGGAGTTCTTTTATAAAGATAGGAGAAAACGTGAAATTGAACGGATTGTTAGAGCGGGTCAAGCATTGTTGGAAAAAGGCGATTTAGTGGTAACGACCAATCGCAAGCGAGAGACGATTAATAGAGTCAAGGAGCTTCAACGTCAACTGGGTTTATCGAACTTTGATGTAGGTAATGCCATTTCCCAATCGATGGGGATTATTGCAGGACGTTTAATTGAAAGTAGGAAGATTTGCGGCGCGGTTTTAACAGGCGGGGAAATTGCAGGCGCCACATGTAAAGAATTAAATGGAGAAGGAATCCGGGTCATTGGTGAAGTTGAAGCTGGTATTCCATACGGAAAATTATTCGGTGGTTTGTTTGACGGGATGCCGCTTGTTACAAAAGCGGGTGCATTTGGAACTGAACAAGCACTTTCAAAAGCTCTTCAAACGATTATTGAAATTAATGCACATGTTCATAACGGCGATTGGCGATATACGAATATTTCATAATTAGATACCACCACTTAATATAAGGAAAAAAACGCCAAGCATAGGTTCCATTAGAGTTATTGGTTTTTCAACCTATGGTTGGCAAAAATAAGATGTGATAACGGGAGGAAATCAATATGGCAGCCAATAAACCAAGTATTGCGATTACAATGGGGGATCCATCAGGAGTCGGACCTGAAATTATCGTTAAATCTTTGAACGATCAAAACATCTATGAAAATTGCCGCCCTTTTGTGATTGGCGATCTTAAAATTCTAAAAAGAGCTTTAGAAGTAACAAATATCGATCTTCAATTTAATAGCATCTCAAATCCTGTAGAGGCAAAGTGCCAATACGGAACAATCGATATTATCGATTTAGATTTAGTTTCTGAAGATTTACCGTGGGGACAAGTTTCTCCTGAGGCTGGAAATGCTGCCTTCCGTTATTTAGAGCGGGCAATTGCATTGGCTAATGAAGGAAAAATTCATGGAATTTGTACAGCACCATTAAATAAAGAAGCACTTCATAAAGCAGGTCATATTTATCCGGGCCATACTGAAATATTAGCTGAATTAACGAATACAAAAGATTTTGCTATGATGCTATCTGCTCCTGGCTTAAGAGTTATTCATGTAACAACCCATATTGGCATTATTGATGCAGTGAATAAAATTAATGTTGACCGTCAATATACAGTGATTAAACTTGCGCACGATACGTTACAAAAAGCTGGGATTAAATCTCCTCGAATCGCCGTTTGCGGAATTAACCCTCATGCCGGCGAAAATGGACTTTTTGGAAATGGTGAAGAAGAAGAAAAAATTATTCCTGCCGTAGAAAAAGCACAAGCAGAAGGAATTAATGTACAGGGACCACTTCCAGCCGATACATTATTCTTTAGAGCAAGACGCGGTGATTTTGATATCGTTGTGGCACAATATCATGATCAAGGGCATGGGCCAATTAAAGTATTGGGTCTGGAAGCTGGAGTAAATATTACAGTCGGTCTTCCAATTATTCGTACCAGTGTTGACCATGGAACAGCTTTTGATATCGCCGGAAAAAATATTGCGGACGAGCTATCGTTAAAAGAAGCGATTCGGATGGCGATTGAATTAGCTCCTGAGAAATTGTCCTAATAAAATAATCATGATATCGAAGCAAGAGGCCATATGAAAGGTCTCTTGCTCACTTTGTATTTAACGGATATTGACTCTATACCAAAATTTTGAGTGTTTCATTTGAAAGGAGATAAGTACGAATGTCTTTTCCTAAAATGGCTAAAATAAGACAAAATTTTATAGTGGAAAGTCTAAAGGATATTCCTGCAACCATTTCGGAGCAATTTACCCATGTAAAAGCCGACGAAAAAATAAAGCCTGGCATGGAGATTGCCATTACTGTTGGAAGCAGGGGGATTGCCAACATTCCTTTAATCGTTAAAAGTGTTGCTGATGAAATAAAAAAAAGAGGGGCAACCCCGTTTATTATTCCTGCAATGGGAAGCCACGGCGGCGCAACAGCTGAAGGGCAAAAAGAGATGGTGGAAAGTTTAGGTTGTACGGAAGAATTCACTGGCTGTGAAATTCGTTCATCCATGGATGTGGTGGAAGTCGGAGTCACGTCTGCAGGTATTCCTGTTTATGTGGATAAGATTGCTTACAATGCGGATGGAATTATCGTAATGGGCCGTGTGAAGCCGCATACCGATTTTAAAAATAAAATTGAAAGCGGCGTCTTAAAAATGGCTTCTATCGGTATGGGAAAACATAAACAAGCATTGGCTTTACATACTTATGGTATTTATGGAATAAGTGAGATGATGCCGGAAGTGGGAAAAGTGGCGATTGCCAATTCCAATACACTATTTGGTGTAGCTATTGTGGAAAATGCTCATGAAGAAACGGCTATCATTGAAGCGATTGAACCAGAGCAAATTGAAGAACGTGAAAGTGAATTATTGAAAAAAGCCTTTGACTTGATGCCAAGTCTTCCAATCGATGAAATCGATATTTTGGTCGTTGATGAAATTGGCAAAAACTACAGCGGCACGGGTATGGATACGAATATTATCGGCCGAATCCGCGTTTTAGGAGTTGAAGAGCCGAAAAAGCCAATTATCAAATATGTGATTGCTTCCAATTTAAGCGAAGTAAGCCACGGAAATGCGCTGGGAATTGGATTGGCTGATTTAACAACCAAGCGTTTATTTGAAAAAATTGATTTGAAAACGATGAATGAAAATGTGGTCACAAGTACCTTTTTAGCGCGGGCTAGTATTCCAATTGTTCTCGATAATGACCAAGAAGCACTAAAAGCAGCTTTACGCGCTACCTGGGGAGTGGCTTCGGAAGAGGCAAGGATCGTCAGGATCCCAAATACGCTTCATATTGGGGAGTTATATGTATCAGAAGTCATTTTTCGTGAGTTAAAAGATAAAGAAAACATCGAAATATTAGAAGATCTGAAAGAAATGAATTTTGATGCAGAGGGTTATTTTTTGCCAATTTAGTTGTTACTCCTGTGAGTGCCTAAAATTTTCATGATAGCAAACATTAAAAACAGCTTTCCATATGGAAGCTGTTTTTTTGTATTTAATATAGGAACCTTTTGACACATCACGGTTAAGGACACTAATAAAGCTATCCTTTCCTTTATGGAAACGGATAGCTTTTGTTCTTTAATGATTCATATTATTCATATTCATATTATTTTGCATCTGCGGCATGCCTTGGGCAGGTGAGAAAGCGTTTAGTAATTGCTGCATATCCTGCTGGGCAAGCTGTGGTACTTGATAGTAATGGTGTTTATTTTGATAAATAGAAAGCTCATATGCCATTTCAATGCAATTTGGAACGGAGTCAGCCAACACGCGGCGGACCACCGGATTAGCTACCTCACAGGCTGCCACTGTCTTCATTGAGGCACCGGTTTTACAAGAGGCCAGCATACAGCTTGAAATGTATTCATCATTAATTTCCGAAGCCGATTGCCAAGGTTTTTTTGGCTGCGATGGTTTCATTCCATAGACCCAGTCATTGCCTTGTTTCATCATATATTTTCCGGTTGGTTTCGAAGGATCTTGTCCGGTTTTAAAGCACTCCAGGGTAATGTTGTATTCGTCCTGTATGAATTTATATTGGCGGTCAAGAATATCGAGCAGTTCTGGATCTTTTACGTGTTGACGCAGCATCAAATAAGAATTCATAGTCCCAATGGAACTAGATAAGACCTCATGTACATCAAACATTTCATGGCCACCGTGATTCATTTGTGGCGGTACTGCGCCTGTATGCATATTTTGGTGCATTTGTCCTTGTTGTTGGTTTTGCATCATATCCATATTGAATCTCCTCCTTAAGTCATTGGGCATAACCATAGTTAGTATGTTTCGGGGAACGAGAGTTATTCATCATTTTGATGAAAATTATGGAAAAATGGTTTTAAAGATGCCCTTCAAAGTCAATAATGACATGTAGTTAATTATTCGGGGGTATGGAGATTGAAAGAAGAACTAAAGATATTTTATCGAATTTTTACCGAAACAAAGGACGCGATTGAAAAATTTATGAATATGCTCGATCCAGTTATTCAAAATGCGACGGATGACCATGAACGTTTGTATTATCATCATATTTTTGAAGAGGAAGAGCAGCGGCTTTCCCGTTTAGTGGAGCTGATTCCGCTTATTAGCAAATTTGAGAAAGAAAAGGACGAGAAGGATTTTGCTCCGACCAATAATGAATTTAACCGGCTTTTACAAGAGCTCAACCTTGAAAAATTCGGCTTACATAACTTTGTCGAACACTTGGATTTAGCGCTGTTTCGCTTTACAGATGAAGAACGAAGCACGATGTTAAATCAATTACGCAAAGTATCATATCAGGACTATCAGCAGGTAAAAGCGATGTTAAATGAAATCAATAGCCGTTTTGATACGAACTATGTTGACCCGCATGCCCATCATGACGAGGAACATGATCATTTAGACCGCTCTGGTACTGCACCGGTTGCAACGCCTGCAGCTGTCAATTTGAAAAATAAAAAAGGATTTACGGTCGGAAGTTTAATTTAAAAATGGAGGTTTAGCGGAATAAATCGTTGTGTTCGCGGAATTAATCATTGAATAAGCGGAATTATCATCATACTTCGCGGAATTAATGAACAGTTTAGCGGATTTATTACAAATTTTAGCGAAATCCCATTTTATTCCTGAGCCGAGACAGCCGTTCGCGAAATAAATAGCAAAGTCCGCGAAATAAAATCACTTTTTCGCGAAAATAATTAAAAGGTCCGCGAAATAAAAACCAAAATCGGCGAAATAAATTCAAAAACGCGCGAAATAAAGTTTCGACGCGGCCGATATAAATCAAATCATCATTTAAATTTAAAAAGGAGAGGAAACCAAATGAACAAATCACAATTATTCCCAGATTCGCCCATAACAGATCCAGAATTTTCTCTATTAGATAAAACCGTTATCGATACAGCACGCAGGCAGCTCGTAGGACGGCGCTTTATTGAATTATACGGTCCGCTCGGACGAGGAGTTCAAAGCATCGCTAACGATATCTTTATCGAAAACCTTGAAGCAAAGATGGATATGCAGGGTTCCTTTGATACAAACTTCGAATCCAGTAAACGTGTCAATCATACAATTCCATTACTATATAAGGATTTCGTTTTATTTTGGCGTGACCTTGAGCAGGCAAAGGTATTAGACATTCCGATTGATTTTTCACCAGCTGCCAATGCCGCACGGGATGTGGCCAATCTAGAAGACCAAATGATTTTTCACGGGGCGAAAGAGTTCGACATCCCTGGCTTAATGAATGTTCAAGGACGAATCACTCATCTCATTGGGGAGTGGTATGAATCCGGCAGTGCCTTCCAGGATATTGTCGAGGCTAGAAGCAAGCTGCTCGAAATGAACCATCATGGGCCATTTGCGCTTGTCCTTTCACCGGAACTTTATTCACTCATTCACCGTGTACATAAGGATACCAATGTTTTAGAAATTGAACATATCCGTGAATTGGTGACAGACGGGGTATTCCAATCGCCAATGTTAAAAGGCAGAGCAGGAGTCATCCTCAATACAGGACGTAATAATCTCGATCTTGCCGTTTCGGAAGATTTTGATACTGCCTATATGGGGCAGGAAGGGATGAACCATCCCTTCCGGGTATATGAAACCGTGGTGTTAAGGATCAAACGGCCGTCTGCCATCTGCACGCTGGAATCGATAGGGGATTAACCAGTGAAGCAGCGAGCATATACTGTAGGCTCCCTTATACCAGGAAATACAGTTGAAGCACCAATAATACTGCAGCCGCCTCCGGTAAAATCTATTCAGGAAAAAATTATCATTCAACAGGGCAGCGATCAATTTGAAATAACACCCACAAAGGGAAAATTGCTTGATGCGGCCCTAAATCAAGGGAAGCCCATTCAATACAAGTGTCGAAAAGGAACATGTGGCCAATGTACGGTGAAGATTTTACAAGGTCCGAAATTATCCATGCCCAATGAATTAGAGCATAATAAGTTAAAAAATGAATTAAAAAATGGCTATCGCTTGGCCTGCCAGGCGGAAATCATCTAAAACAAACGAGGTCCCGCAATAAAGGGACCTCGTTTTACTATGCAAATAACTGAACTAATTTTTCTTCAACAGGGAATGGCAGCGTAATATTGTGGTTTTTTAATTCCTTTACACTAATATCACGCACAAGCTTAAGCGCTTCTTTTTTAAAAGAGCTTGTCACGAAACCATGGTTCACTTCACATAGCTTTTGTAAGTATTGCAAAGTATCGCGAAGCAATAATTGTTTAATATAAGTATTATTCAACTGGCAGATTAATTTGTGCTGCAATCCTTTAATGACCGCAATTTGATCGACATGGATAATTAAGTTAGTGCCGTTTTCATCGATAAAACAAACCGAAATATATTGCCCTTTAGAGATATCAACATTAGTAAACACAGGGTTTTGATAGGTTTCTCCGGTTGATAAGCGAATCGAATCAGCTTCTGCGGCACCACCAATTTTACGATGATTAGATATAACCGTATGAATATCCTTCAACCCATATAGCATGTTAAACATGTTGATAATCCCCCTTTTTGAAAAAAAATATCTCTGATATCTATATCGTCATTTTAAAGATAATGAGAATCATTGTCAATGGGAATTGAGTACTTAAATATGTCAGTTTTATGAAGGAAAATTAATCTACTCATCACAATAGTTTATTTGAATAATACCGATTCTTTGAAACATATGTGAAGAAAAAATAGTCTATATATACAACAGCATCTTCCATAAGAGGTGATGGCATTTGAAGGTTTGGATAAAAGTTTCTCTTTTGGCACTACTCCTTATCACTGTTTTAACTGCTTGTGATTCGAAAGAACAACAATCAAAGCCAATCAAAGATGTTCCCCAGAAACAAACTGAATTGCCGCCAAAAGAAGTAGCACCTATGACAATCAAATTAAAGGAAATCAAGGAAAAAGAAAATCTAGGATTGGTTAAAGATTGTGAATTTAGTGCGTTGGATAGTACTATGGTGCAAGTAAAGGAAAAGTGGGGAGAGCCAGACCGCGTTGATCGTGCAGGTTCTGGTTTTTATGCTACTTATGAACATCGAGGGATAGCCTTTGGCTTTAACGCGAATGGAGAAATCTTCGATGTACGCTCCTTCTCAAATGAGCTTCAACAAATATCTTTTACTGAAATTGAAAGGACATTGGGAAGTCCAGATCAAGTAACGGAATACAATAATGATCAAATAGAAACTTACGATATAAATGCCACTATCCAACTGAAATTCATCATTCCAGAAAAGACTAAAGTAATCGATCATATCTCGGTTTTTAATCAACAAAGAGCGGCTAAATATCTTCTTGATATTAAAGGGAACTCCAATCAACTATCTAGTTCTGCCTGGGAAAAAATGCTTCAATGGCGTAAACAAATGGTTAATTTTTCAAAAGGGCATGAAAATGTTTATATTAATGGTCCTAACCAGAAGAGGGTGGCTCTCACTTTTGATGATGGACCCGATGCAGCGATTACGCCGGCAATCATTGATATTTTAAACAAATATAGGGTAAAGGGAAACTTCTTTTTTATTGGAAGCAATGTGGTGAAATATCCTGAGGTTGTAAAAAAGGCGTTTGATAATGGGAACCTTGTCCTCAATCATAGCTATAATCATGTTGATTTAACTAACTTAACAAATCAAGAAATACAATCTCAAATCGAAAAAACTGAGCAAGCAATCGCTGAGATTATAGGAAAAAAGCCGGCAATTATCCGTCCACCATATGGAGAAACGAATCCTAAAGTAGCTTCAATAGCCCAAAATGAAGGAGATTCGATTGTCATTTGGTCGATTGACACGTTGGATTGGTCGCAAAAGGAAGCAAGTAATATCGTCAAAAATGTGGTGGCTAACGTCAGGAATGGTGATATTATTCTCATGCATTCAACGCCTGAGCAAACTGAAACCAAAAAGGCCTTGCCACAAATCATCGAGGAACTTAAAAAGAGGAATTTTGAAATCGTTGGTTTAGATCGATTATTAAATGTGAAAGCCTACCATTAAAAACAAACCATCTCTCACAGGTAGGAGAGATGGTTTTCTTTTTTAAGCGAGGACGACTGCGCCGTGTAAGCTAACGACTGTGCCCGCAGTTCCATAAATTGCGTTAAAAGCTTGGTCCAAAGAGGTAATAATCGTTTTCCGTTCAGGACTTGTCTTAGCAAAATTGATAGCAGCTTCCACTTTTGGGAGCATACTGCCGGCAGCAAAATGTCCGCTCACGATATATTCATTCAGTTCTTCTATACTGACATCCTCTAATTTTTTCTGGGTTGGTTTGTTAAAATCAATATAGACATTGTCAACGGCGGTTAAAATGATTAAGGCATCCGCTTCGACTAACTCAGCCAGCTTTTGTGAGGCAAAATCTTTATCAATAACCGCTTCAATCCCTTGAAGTCCGCTTGGTGTTTCCACGACAGGGATGCCGCCGCCGCCAACAGAAATGACGATATTTCCTTCCTCGACGAGGGAATTGATGATGGCGTGCTCCTTGATACTAACAGGCTTTGGTGAAGGAACAACCCGGCGCCAGCCGCGTCCAGCATCTTCTTTAAAAAATGTTGCGGATTCCTCCATGATTTTTCGAGCTTCTTCTTCTGAGTAGAAAGGTCCAATTGGCTTGGTTGGATTCAAGAAAGCCGGGTCATTCTGATCGACAACCACACGTGTGACGACGGTGACGACATTTTTCGAAATCCCACGTTCCTTCAATACTTTATCCATCGCGTTTTGCATCCAGTAACCAATCATACCCTGGCTCATTGCACCGCATGTTTCAAGTGGCATCGCTGGGTTCTTGGTTGAATCGGCTGCCGCCTGCTGTAGTAGAATGTTTCCTACCTGCGGTCCATTACCGTGAGAAATAATAATATCAATGCCTTTTTCGATAAAATCAACGAGCTGCCGCGCTGTTTTTTCAAGGGCTAATTGTTGTGCTTTTGCTGTTGCATCTCCAGATTGAATCGCATTGCCGCCTAAGGCAATCACCACTTTTTGTCTTTTCATCTATTATCGCCTCTTTTTTTAAAATATTAACTTATCATTGTTGCGACACTCATAATCACCATGACAATGAGAGAGAGTCCAACGACTAATTTCCAAACATGTTTTAAATACGTGCTATATGGAATGCGGGCAATGGCCAATGCACCCATAATAACGGCGCTTGTTGGCGTGAGTAGATTGACGATTCCGGAAGCACTTTGGTAAGCGGTTATTATCATATCCCTACCAACACCAGCAAAGTCAGCCAACGGCGCCATAATCGGCATTGATAGTGTTGCTAGACCTGAAGTGGATGGCACTAAGAAGGATAATGGCAGATAGAAGAGATAGGAGATGTTCGTGAACAGAACGGATCCCATGTTATCTAGTACGCCTTCACCCCAGTGAAGAACAGTAGCGGTCATTCCGCCGGCATCCATGACAACGGTGATGCCTCGAGAAATTCCGATGATAATGGCTACGCCTAATAAATCGCGTGCCCCGTCGATGAAAGTGCTTGTAAACTCTGATTCTTTCATTCTATAAATAAAAGCAATGATGATAGAGGAGGTTAAAAACAACATGGTTAATTCTCCAAACCACCAGTCACCAAGCGGAATCATCCCGCCTAGTAATTTTCCGATGAATGGAATTTTTCCTAGAGCCGCTACCAAATCTTCAAATATAGTAATATGGAATTTCGCTGCCCATGGAATTACCCCTAAAATCATCACGACAAAAGTAAGTCCAAAAACAGTCAAAACCGCTTTATGTCGTCCGGTAAATTCGATATCTTCATTTTTTTGTGATAAGAAATGTTTTTCATTGTCCTCTTTCATATTAGCAATCAGTGATTTGGATGGATCCGCCTTCACTTTTTTTGCATAACGCATAACGAAGATGATAGTTACAATTAAGGTAACCACTAGGATGATGAGGCGAAGCCCCATTCCATCACCAATCGAAACTCCGGCAAATCCGGATGCGATTCCAGTTGCAAACGGGTTAACAGTTGAACCTAAACAGCCGATGCCAGCACCAAGTGCGATAATCGATACGGCTGTTAGAGCGTCGTAGCCAGCAGCAATCAAAACAGGGATGAGGATCGGATAGAAAGCGATTGTTTCTTCTGCCATCCCGTAAGTGGTACCGCCAATCGCGAAAAGCGTCATTAGTATCGGAATGAGCCATTGCTCCCGACCCTTTAATTTTCGAATAACCCGGGTAACACCGGCATCGATGGCTCCCGTTTTCATGACAATTCCAAGGAAACCACCGATGACAATGACGAATAGGGCGATGTCCTTGGCATCAAAGAACCCATTTATCGGTGCATTTAACACTTCCCAAATTCCTTGGGGAGTTTGTTTATCGGTTGATAATTGATGATAGGTTCCTGAAACTGGAATTTCTTGCTGTGTGGCTTTGTCTACTTTTGTATCGTACTGCCCGCCTGGGATCACCCAGGTCAGGGCTGCAATGACGACTATAATCAAAAATAATAGCGTATAGGCAGTGGGCATTTTGAGTTTTTTCATAAGAATTCCCCCATATATTTAGTATTAGCGGGACAGGTGGTAGATTGCTTTCGCATAAATCAACATTGCTTTAAACATCTCTTTTAATTCAATGTGTTCATTTGGCTGATGCTCTGTTTTGGCTTGATGTGGAAAAATGGCGCCAAATGCGACGAAATTTTCAAAAGCTCTGGCATAAGTGGCCCCGCCGGATGAAATCGGCTTAGAATCCACATCCCCAGTTACCTCCTGATACACATTCATTAACGTCTTGATTAAAAAATGATCCTTTGGAACATAAATGGATTTCAGGTAATCGAATTCGTTGTAGTCTAAACCGTATTCGTTTGCTACTTGTGTGAGACTATTCACAATCATATTCTTATCAACAGTTACTGGAATGCGAATATCAATTGATAACTTTTCAACCTCTTCATTCAATTCTATTTTTCCAACATTGAATTTCAATTGGCCGGATGCTTCATCTTCAAGTTCACCAAAAATCTTGACAGCAAATGGGTCTTCGTTGATCAAATCATTGACGAACTCGATCGTTTTGGAAGTATATCCACTCTTTTTTAAACCCATTAATAATCGATTTATCGCATTGATTCCTTTTTCTGTTACTTGGGCATGGACCGCTTTTCCAAGAACGGTAAGTCCATTTTCAGTGGATTCAAAAGCAAAACCTAAATCCTCTAATGCCGCTTTCAATTCAGGCAGTTTGTCCCCTGAGTACTGTGCGATGTCAGGCACCGCATTAAAGGCATTCCCTGATTTCAAAAGTAAATTTGTTTCGTTTTTGCCCTCTAATACAAACTGCAGTAAGCCTTTTTCGGCATAGACGAGCGGGAAGACAGAGTCTGGAGCAAAGCCCATGCTTGGTTTTTCCTCGATTTCACTATACCGGTTCATGCAGCGCCACAGTGTTTCTTCATCGGTGCCGAAAATGAAACGAACTCTTTTACTAAAATCAATTCCTAGATTCATTAAGGCTTTTACTGCATAAAGGGCTGCAAGAGTGGGTCCCTTGTCATCCTGAGTGCCTCGGCCGTACATTTTCCCATCCTTGATGATGGCTTGAAAAGGAGGAGTAATCCAGTCATCGATACTGCCGGCGGGGACAACGTCAAGATGTCCAAGGATAGCGATCATTTCTTCACCATCACCAATCTCAGCGTAGCCGTAATAGCCTTTTGGGTCGTAGTAGGTCCTGAATCCTAAAGTTTCGCAAATTTCAAGATTCTTTTTAAGGGCCAAGTCGATGTTTTTCCCAAATGGTAAATGTCCTTCGCCTTCATTTATTACACTAGGGATTTCAATTAGCTGTTTTAAGGAATTATGAAATTCGTCTTCGATATTTTTAAGCTCTGGAATCAAAGTTTCGGAGATATTGTCCATGTTTTTCCTCCATTACTCATTAGTTCAGGTAGTTTTAGTTGTTTGGAGAGGCCGTTAAATTTTTTATCTGCGAAAAATCAGACTTTATCTGCGAAAACTTACAGTTTATCTGCGAAAATACCTAATTTATCCGCGAAAACTTCTGGTTTATCTGCGAAACGAAAACAAGGGAGGAGGACCAACAAATCTCCTCCCGAAAATCGATTATTCTAAATGTCCTAATGTAGCAGCCATGACAGCTTTAATGGTATGCATTCTATTTTCAGCCTGGTCAAATACCTTTGAATGCTCGCTGCGGAAAACTTCGTCGGTTACTTCCATTTCAGCAAGTCCGTGTTTGGCATAGATGTCCTTGCCATAACTTGTTTCTTGGTCATGGAAGGCAGGCAGGCAATGCAAGAAAATCATTCGCTCGTTGCCAGTCTTTTTCACCATATCCATTGATACTTGATATGGAGAAAGAAGAGCGATTCTTTCCGCAAACTTGTCTTCTTCACCCATAGAGACCCATACATCTGTATAAATAACATCTGCTCCAGAAACCCCAGCATCAACATCAGCAGTCACTGTTACGCGGCCGCCGGATTTTTCTGCAAAACCTTGAGCGAGTTCCACGATTTCCTGTGAAGGGAATAAGGATTCCGGTGCAACAATGCGAACATCCATCCCCACAAGGGCACCTCCGACGAGCAGGCTGTTTGCTACATTATTTCTACCATCGCCAACATAGACAAATTTAATTCCTTCTAAGCGGCCAAAGTTTTCTTTTACAGTTAAGAAGTCAGCTAATGTTTGGGTTGGATGCCATAAATCAGTTAAGCCATTCCAAACAGGAACCCCGGAATGCTCCGCTAACATTTCGACTTTTTTATGCTCAAAGCCGCGGAACTCAATCCCGTCAAACATGCGTCCTAACACTTTGGCCGTGTCTTCAATCGATTCTTTTTTACCTAATTGGATATCATCTTTTCCTAAATATTCAGGGTGTGCGCCTAGGTCTGTACAAGCAACCGTGAAGGCGCAGCGAGTGCGAGTGGATGGTTTTTCAAACAGTAATGCGATGTTTTTGCCTTCAAGATGGCGGTGCGGGATGCCATGTTTTTTCTCATCCTTTAATTTCATCGCTAAATCGATTAAATAAACAAACTCTTCTTTTGAAAAATCTTTTTCGCAAAGAAAGCTTTTTCCATAAAATGCAGGTACAGTCATTAACATAGTGATCATTCTCCTTATATTAAAATTATTTTTGTAAATCTTCTCTGACGATTGGCATGCTCATGCAACGCGGGCCGCCACGGCCGCGGGATAACTCCGAGCTGGCAATTTCGAGTACTTCAATGCCGTGCTGACGCAATAAATCATTAGATATGTAGTTACGGTCATAGGTGACCACAACTCCTGGAGCAATCGCTAATGTATTGGAGCCATCATTCCATTGCTCGCGGGAAGAGGCGATTTCGTCGCCGCCGCCGCAAGGAATTAAAACAAGCTCGTCAAGATGTAAAACTTCTTTCAAAGCTTCCTGCAGGTTAGTGCGGTGTGTAATCTTTAAAAGCTCTGGATCTGACCCTTGTTCAAGAATATAAACATTCATATTGCCTTGAGGTCCTTGAATAGCTGGATGGATCGTAAATTTATCATGATCGACCATCGTAAACACCGTATCAAGGTGCATAAAAGCTCGGCATTTTGGTATTTCAACTGCTACCACCTTTTTAAAGGAGCTTTGCCGTTTAAAGAGATTCAAAGCCAGTCGTTCAATCGCTTTGGCTGAAGTCCGTGCCGAAACACCAATCGCCACTACCTCATTGCTAAGGATAAGTTCATCCCCACCCTCAATCGGAGAACTGAAATCTCGATTTAACCAAACGGGAACATCCTGTCCGGCAAACCGAGGGTGATGCTTAATGATATATTCCATAAATAAAGATTCCCGCTGGCGGGCAGGCTCCCGCATTTTATTAATCGACAATCCGTCGCCGATGCTGGCTGCAGGATCTCTAGTAAAATATAAGTTTGGCATCGGATCGATATAGAATGGATAATGATCCTCCATGAATTCGTAAAGGTGAATTTTTTTACTTATTTCTATTTCTTTTTTGAGGACACCACTCATCACTTTTTCAACCATTTCAGCGGTAGGAAAGGATAGCAAATATTCTTTTAATACTTTTGCAGATCCATTGACATGGGACCCGCTTTCTCTTAAAATATCATCTAGGAATTGTCTTTTTATTTGTTGATTACTTAATGTTTCAACAATCAATTTTTCGAGGTATAGGACTTCTATGCCTCGATTTTTTAATGTCTCGGCAAAATAATCATGCTCTCTCTGGATAATTGGTAAATAGGGAATATCATCGAATAAAAGCCGTTGAAGATATTCAGGTACGAGATTCTCAACTTCTTTTCCAGGGCGTTTAAGCAAAACGGTTCTTAAAGTGCCGATTTCAGATGTAACATGGATCGGATGCTTTAGTTTTATTTGCATTTCCTGCTTTTCATGGATTTCCAGTATACTTCCCATCTGTCTTCCTCCTTTATTTGATTTCTCCTTGCTACACCTTCATTCTACGTGTTGAAAGCGTTTCATTTTGTAATGCCCTTTACAAACAAACTGTAATAATCCTTACGTTTTTTTGTTAAATGCATAAGTGCGAATGCATATTTATGTATAATTGCATCGAAATTGGACTTTTCAAAAGTGAAATCCTGAATAATCCTTGAATGTCAAAATAAGTTCACAACTAAAGTTCTAAAATTAAGAAAATTAAACGCGACAAAAAAAACTGACTCGTCATGAGCCAGTCTTTTCATATTTCCTTAAAGTAATCAGGTTGATGGATCCTAATTTTTTTCGAGCAAACGGAGATGACTTGCTCTCTTTTTAATTGGTTCATTAAGAGACTAACTGTTTCCCTAGTCGTGCCAGAGATTTTGGCAATATGAGCTGCCGTCAAGGGACAAGGAATGATGATTTCTGCACCGTCCTTCTCTCCAAGGTCATCCATTAAAAATTGAATGGAATGCAAAACGCGCTCTTGAGCATGGGGAATGAGAATTCGTTGGACCCGTTTTTGATGAAGGTTTAGAATTTCTGAGAGTTTAGAAATGACATATAATAATTGTTTTGGATTTGTTTTTAGCAATTCCTCCAGGATATGGGTTTGGATAAAGTATAAATGAACATCCGTGACGGCGATGGCCGTATCCTGGTAAACCTTATCCTGAAAAATTCCACCGTAGGGAAACATTTGATTGCTTTTAACAAAGTCTAAATAGAGCATGCTTCCTTCTTGACTGCTGCGCTCAAACATCACGTAGCCATCTAGTAAAAAGAAGATTTTGTCCCTTGGGTCACCTTGCATATACAAGCATTGGTTTTTCTTGTAGGTTCTGAAATAAAAATTAGGCAGGTACTTTTTCAATGTTTTCGCGGTCAGGCATGAAAAAACATCAAATTGCTGTAAATCAGAAAGGACATCCATATGTATTACTTGAGAGCTCTGCATGAGTATCTCTCCTTTTCGTGTGAATCCGTTACTTTTGATAGAATTCGATTTGCTGCTTGATTCTTTCGGACTCTTGAGGTGACCGGCAAATGATTAGACATGTATCATTTCCGCAAATGGTTCCTGCTTTTCCATTCAAGTCTAATGAATCGAGGAGTGCCCCAAACGAATGGGCATGCCCTGGCAATGTCTTAATGATCACAAAATAGTTAATGACCTCCATACTAACAAGGGCATCCTTTAATTTATGCCGCAGCTTTTCGGAAATGAAATGATCTTGGTCGATTTTAAAGCTATATTTTTGACTGCCGTCCTTGGAGGGAACTTTGATCAGCTTTAATTCGCGTACGTCTCTGGAAATGGTCGCTTGTGTCACATCTAAGCCATTGTTATGTAATAAATTCCCCAGCTCTTCCTGCGTTTTTACCTCTTGGGTTGAGATAAGATTAGTAATTATTTTTAATCTCATTTCTTTATGCATCGCCCTGCTCACATCCTATAGAATTCTCCATTTACATTTTATTGCAAATCTACGCTTTAGAATTGAGCGATTGGTGAACATATTTCAAACGTTTGGAAAAATAAAAAGAGCCAGCAGTGGACTGACTCATTTAGCCTTAGTAAAGTTTAAGTGTTTCACCCTGTTTTAAACCTAATTTTGTAATCGCCCCTGCTGGAAGTTCTATGACGGAGTAAGCATTTCGTACCGGTTTAACAAACTTCCAGGGCTTTAGCTTTTCCACCATTTTTACAATTTTCCCGTCTTTATTAAGAAAAACAGCATCGATATCAAAATGCATAAAGCACATATGGATGGAATTGCACGGGACAATCCACAATCCTTCCTCCACCAATTGATCTTTCCGAAACATAAGTCCTTTTAATCTTTTAAAAAATGAATCTGCCAGGTTAATAGAGTATGGAAGTGTTCTCATATTTATAGCCCCTTTTATATATTTTGTTCTATATATTGAATTTACATCAAAACCCCTTTGTTCTCAATAGTGAAAAATGTAGAATTGTGTCGTACAGTATTTAGAACGAATTTTTCAAAATCTATTTACTATTCAGTACGATTGTACTATTATTTACTTAAGGGTTGTTCATTATAAAGAACAAACGATGGAATGTTCTTCAAAAAATGAAGAACGAACTTCAACATAAATCGTTGTTCGATAAAGTGAACGAAACTAAAATTAATCCATTTTTAGGAGGAAAAAACATGTTGACAAAAATTAAAAATCTAGTAGTACAAGAAGAAGGACAAGCATTAACGGAGTATGGGTTGATTATTGGTCTTGTTGTTGTCGGCTGTGTCGCTGCACTAGTAATATTAGGGCCAAAAATTAAAGGTTATTTTGATGCGATTAACACTGCTTTAACAGGTCATTAATACTCTGAAACATGTTGCCCTGCTTTTCATGGGAGAGAAGCGGGGCTTACTTTATTATGAAGGAGGATTAATATGGAAAAAATTGTATTGCTGGCAGCACTCATTATTTGTCTTATTACTGATCTTAAATCAAGAAAAATATTAAATATTATTACTCTACCTACAATTGCATTTGGGCTAATCTTTAACATTCTTACATCTGGACTAGATGGATTTCTAATAAGCGGCAAAGGTTTTCTAGTCGGATTAGCCATTCTCATCATTCCCTATTTACTAGGCGGCATGGGAGCTGGGGACGTAAAACTAATGGCAGCGATCGGAGCGCTCATGGGAACAAGCTTCGTTTTTTATTCATTTATTTACACTGCCCTAATCGGTGGAGTCATCGCACTTCTGCTAATTATCAAAACAAACGGTCTAAGAAACTCTATTAAATCATTTTTCTTTAATGTTGTTCTTTTTAGAAGTAACCTCGGTTCAATAATTTTATCGAAAAACAAAGAAAGTAGCGTTTCATTCCCATATGGAGTTGCTATTGTCCTAGGAACACTTTGTACACTTGTCTGGGGTGGATTCTAATGAAGTCGGAAAAAGGCCAATCGCTTGTAGAATTTGCACTGGTCCTGCCGCTATTAATTTTATTATTATTTGGAATTATTGACTTTGCTCGAGTTTTTCATGTTTATCTGACAATGGATCATGCCGGAAGAGAAGCTGCACGAGCAGCAAGTATTGGGAATGATGATACAACCATAAGAAATACCGCAGTTAGCGATGCTGCAAGTATTGGATTAACAGCCGATAAAGTGGCCATCTCTCCGGGATCCAGGTCATCGGGATCCAAGGTTTCGATTACCATTACCTATCCTATAACATTTTTAACACCAGTAATCGGAGAAATCGTAGGCTCGTTGAACTTAACAGACACCACAACAATGAGGGTGGAATAAATGAAGAGAATTTTACTAAAACTATTAAATTTGCGAGAGGAAAGCGGTGCAGCATTAGTAATTGTAGCCATTTCAATGGTTGCACTATTAGGCTTTACTGCTTTAGTGATAGATGGTGGAAGGCTTTACGCCGAGAAAAGTAAGCTCCAAAAAGCAATGGATTCTACTGTGCTAGCTGGGGCACAGGGACTTCGAACCAGTGAAGCTCAAGCGATATCGATTGCAAAGGATATTTCAAAAAATAATGGTTTTGAAGTTAGTGAGAGTGACTTAACAATCACTAGTGAATCTATTAAAGCAACAAAACAAGTCAATGTCCCAATGACATTTGCTAAAGCAATTGGTATGAATAATGCAACCGTAAGTGCAACAGCGAAAGCAATCATTGCTCCCTTAAAAAAAGCTGGGGGGATTGCCCCGCTTGCCATTGAACAAGACGAAGTACCTAATGCCATCATCTTAAATTGTGGAAAAAGTAACCCCGGAACCCATCATGGAAACTGCGGCTATCTTGATTTTGGGAATGGTGGCGATGGTTTGGCTAATGCATTTATTAATGGCGCTACTTACGATGTTGGATCTAAAATCGTGGAGACAGAACCTGGGGGAAAACAAGGAAAAGTGGATGAAGCCATTAATACGCTAATTAATAATGATGCTGCGAAATCACAATGTCAAAGTGCGAGTACAGCCGATAATTCCTGTGACAGGGTCATCACCATTGTCGTTATTGATTCATGGGATGGTGCAAACGGTAAGAGTAATTTAAACGTAGTGGGTCTTGCAGCTTATTGGATTGAAAAATATGAAGACAAAAAGCTGTATGGGAAATTCATTAAAATGGTTTCCCCTGGTGAAATCGGAAGTAGTACCAGTATAGGTGATTATAATCTTTATGGCGTCAAGCTTGTAGAATAGCCCGATGTCCATGAATAGTAGGAGGGCATTATGAATACGAAAAAAATATGGATAATTTCAGTAATATTAGGAATGACAGTGGCGGGTTTTGCTTATTTAACTATTTTTTCAAAAGATAAGATTTCAAATGCATCCGAAGGACAAGTTACCCAAGAACAACAGAATAAAGTCAGTCCAACAGACAAGCAAGCAGAAGAAAAGAAAAAAGCGGATGAAGAAAAGAAAAAGCTTGAACGTGAATTCAAAAACTCAATAGTGGCTGTGAGTAAAGGAAAAAGAGCAATCTCTTTAAAAGTAAACCTTGAACAAGGAGTATCCGGATTTATTTCCCCAAATTCAATGGTCGATGTCATTGCCTATGAAACGACAAAAGACGCTGCCGGAAAAGAATTTAAATCAGCTGTGATTGCCCTAGAGAATGTAAAGGTTCTTACATCAGGGAAATCCTCGGACAGTAAAGAAGAAGCACTTCACTATGAAACTGTTACTCTAGAAGTCACGCCCGAGCAAGGGGTCATGTTAGGACTAGCATCAAAAGATAAAGATGGTTTCTATTTAATGCTTAGAAATTCAGAAGACACAGAGAATGGAAAAGTTGGGATCAAACAAACTAGAGAAGTGATTAAAGACGATAAATAGGAGGTAGATACGAAATGGATATTAATTGGTTTTATTTTTCTGATACAAACACTCCTCCTGGAGAAGTAAAAATTCTATTAGAAAAGCAGCGCTTTAAGTTGTCTGTGACCAATCAGATTGAAAAACTACATACTCTTTTAATTCAGAATAATCAGTCTGTACTATTTCTTAAAGCTCATACTTTATACAACGTATATGAGCTTTGTCAGGAAATTTCTGTGCTATATCCCCATGTATATATTATCTTAATTGTCCCTGATAATATGGAAAATCTAAAAAAAGCGATGCTTATGGGGGCATCGGATACACTAAGGTCTTCGTATGACCACGATGAGTTGAGTGAAGCAATTGATCATGCCAAGAAATATATGGAGCACCGAGCCAAAAAGGATCAATTGTATCTTTTAAAAGAAAAAAGTAGAGTCATCGCTATTTCTAACCCTAAAGGCGGCGTGGGCAGGACACTATTAACCGTAAATCTTGCCATCGCTTTTGCGAGAATGGGAAAAAGAGTGGCTGTGATCGATGGCAACCTCCAATTTGGGGAAGTGGCGATGTACTACAATATGAAGCCCAAGCGATCCATTTATGAATGGGTGAAAGAGGGCTACGGACGTGAAAATTATTCTATTGATCAATACATGACCAATGTTGAAGGAGATGTATCCATTCTTGCGGCCCCGCCTCGACCGGAGTTCTTTGAAGGAATTTCAGATGAACACATGCAAGCGGCCATTGAAGCAACAAAGAAATTATTTGATATTGTTATCATTGACATGCCTGTCTATTTATCAGAAATTCATTTACGCTGTTTAGATATGGCGGATGAGGTCCTGCTGCTGGCGGTCAATGAAATTTCTGTTTTAAGATTAAGCCAGCTATACCTAGAAACTTTAGATTCTATTAAACAACGAGATAAAGTAAAACTCATTTTAAACCGTAATACAAAGGGGCAAGGCATTGAGATAAAGAAAATCGAAGAAATTTTTGGATTGCCTCTCTTTTACTCTTTACCGGAACAAGTGAATGTGGCAACCGCTTCGATAAAAGCAGGACAGCCGTTTATGCTTTCGAATTCCCGAAGTCACTTAGGTAAGGGAGTTTGGAAACTGGCAGAGAAACTAATTGATCAAATGAATGAAGGGCCAACTGAAGGTAAGAAATCTAGACGCTGGTTTTTAGTTGGAAAGTAAGGGGGGATGTAAATGTCATTATTTGAAAGATTCAAAGAAGGATCCAGTAAAAGTCGTGGCGGTAACTTCCAAGAAACAGACGTACATGATCTTCCGGTTTTAAACAGATCAGCGGAATTTTGGAAGCTTGAGGCAGAGCTTCACGATTTTCTATTAGAAGAGTTAAAAAAATATCCCGGTCACGGCCAAAATAGGAAAGAGGAAATACAAAAGATTGAATATTTAGGGCAAGCCTTTTTTGAACAAGAAGGCGGAAGGCTTACGTTTGAAGAAAAGCAAGAAATTTTGAATTACGTTAAGGATGAACTAATCGCATACGGTCCGATTTCCCCTTTATTAGAAAATCCGATGATCAGTGAGGTCATGGTTAATAGCTATGATGAAATCTATTACGAGAAGAATGGTAGGATTATACGAAGCAATGTCCATTTTGTTGATAACCAACATGTCATGCGTGTTATTGAGAGAATCGTTTCTCCAATCGGTCGCCGCATTGATGAAAGTTCACCGATGGTGGATGCCCGCTTGCCGAATGGATCACGTGTAAATGCCATCATACCGCCGCTGGCTTTAAAAGGCCCAAGCTTAACAATCAGGAAATTTTCTGAAACGCCTTTTACAATAAAGGATCTCATTCATTTTGAAACCCTTGGTGATGAAATGGCCGAATTCCTTGATATCTGTGTAAAGTCCAGACTGAATATCTTTATTAGCGGCGGAACTGGATCTGGGAAAACCTCAACATTAAATGTGTTATCATCGTTTATTCCAAACAATGAACGGATTGTGACCATTGAGGATGCTGCAGAATTAAAGCTTAATCAGGAACATATTGTTTCCTTGGAATCACGGCCGCCGAATATAGAAGGAAAAGGGCAGATTACGATTAGGGATTTGGTTCGCAACTCCCTACGGATGCGTCCTGATAGAATAGTTGTCGGCGAGGTTCGCGGTGCGGAGGCGTTGGATATGCTCCAGGCGATGAATACAGGACATGATGGCAGCTTAAGTACGGGGCACGCCAACTCACCACGAGACATCCTTTCCCGTTTAGAAACGATGGTGTTGATGGCAGGTTTCGAGCTTCCCGTAAAAGCAATTCGCGAGCAGATTGCGAATGCCATCGACTTAATCGTTCACCAATCAAGATTAAAGGATGGTTCACGGAAAATCACCCATATTACCGAAGTGTTAGGGATGGAGGGCGACACGATTGTCCTTCAGGATATCTTTTTATTTAAAGAATCGGGATTTACCGATGATGGAAAAATTGAGGGCAGATTTGTTTCCACAGGCATACGGCCGAAATTTACGGAGCAACTAGAAATAAATGGCTACACATTGCCTGCCTCATTGTTTGTCGGGGAGTGGTAGAGATGAAACCCATGTTGGAGTTAATGTTAATTTTTTTGGCTACCAGCTTATTGATGTATCTCATCCTAAGTGGATACACCAAAAAGAAGCGAGTCTCAGATCGAATTAATGAGTTTTTACCTGCTCCTTCTGTAGAGGATTTTGAAGTAGTGAAAGAAAAACGGCAACCGCTTGTCAAACGATTTATCCTGTCCGTAAGCTTGCTGTTTAAAAACGTTCAATTTAGTGAAAAAACTGAAAAAATATTACGTGAGGCAGGAAGTCATTTAAAACCAGAGGAATTTTTTGCTTTTCGAGTTATGACATCAGCTGGATTTGGCTTCCTCTCAGTTTTATTAAAACTTCCAATCTACCTTTGTCCAGTTGTTATTCTCATTGGCTTTGCCCTTCCCATAACTTTAATGAAGAAAAAAAGAAAAAACCGACTAAAGCAAGCCTCTTATCAATTGATTGATGTACTGGGAATGATGGCGAATTCTATGAGGGCAGGATTTAGTTTTATGCAAGCGATGCAGCTTGTTGGCAAAGAGGTACCTGCTCCACTTGGACCTGAATTTGACCGAGTTGTTCGCCAAGCAGGATTGGGGATGCCATTGGAAGAGGTATTTGAAGAATTAGTGGAGCGAGTACCAAATAAAGAACTTGAAGTTGTTGTAAGGGCGATATTAGCCCAGCGGAAAAGCGGCGGAAATCTTGCCGAGCTCCTTGAAACAATGGAAGAAACGATCAGAGGCAGGGTAAGAATCCTCGAAGAATTAAATACGTTAACTGCACAAGGAAAAATGTCATCCTGGATTATAACCCTTCTTCCTGTTGGGTTAGGATTATATTTATCGTTAGTGAATCGGGAATATTTCGGTCCCATGCTTGAACATCCATTGGGATGGGCGATGCTCTTTGTTTGTGCTGTCTCCATTTTCATTGGCTGGTTGTTGATCCAGAAGATTATTCGGATAGAGGTGTAGGAAATGTTTGATATCCTATTCATTTTTTTAACAGGTGCGTTCCTAACTTTTCTGCTTGCTGGAATATTGTTGACTATTTTCAAAAAGGAAATAGCCTTTAATAAACGTGTGGATAAGTACTTTGATGAACCAATGAAAAAAGATAAAGTGGATCCGGTGGCGAAGAACCAAGAGGGAAGAATGAAAAAGGAATTTCAAAATTATTGGGATAAAGGAACCCAATTGTTAAATAAAAGGGTTCCAAAAACAGAAAGAAAAAGAATAGACATACTGCTTCGTGATGCGGGATATCCTTTTAAATCGGCGCTTGACTTTCGTTTGTTTCAATTGCTCCTAAGTGCGGCCTTGAGCCTGCCGTTTATTCTGTTTATTGTACCAGTCATCGATAATCAATCATCCACTTGGATATTAGCCATCACGATGGCCTTCCTAGGATTCCGTCTTCCTGTGTTTATTCTTGGGAAAAAGAAGACGACGAGAATTAAAGAAATAAATAAATCAATGCCGGACTTTTTTGACACTGTCAATCTTTTGCTTGAGGCAGGGATGGGGCTTGATTTGGCTATTTCAGAGGTTGCTCGTAAAAATAAAGGCCCTCTTTCCGAGGAATTTCTTCATACACTAGAGGATATGAAGCTTGGAAAATCGCGAAGGGAGGCATTCTATGAACTTCGAAAGCGTGTTCCCTCTGATTCATTTCAAAATATTATTACTTCCTTGATCCAAGCTGACCAGCTCGGAATAGGAATGGCAAAGGTGTTAGGAAATCTAACCGCTAGGGTACGGGAACAACGCCGCGAAGCTGCTCGTGAGCAGGCAATGAAAGCACCGGTGAAAATGTTATTTCCGATGGTATTTTTCATTTTTCCTTCTTTGTTTATTGTTATTTTAGGACCACTGGTCATTACGTTGGTCACAAAAGGGCTTGGTGGGTAAATTTTTAAAAAGGAAGAACCCAATTCATCAGATATGAATTGGGTTCTTCCTATTTTAGTCTTTTAGCACCATTTGGAAATTTCTGATTTATTTTCCACCAATTTTTGTTGAATTCGGTTATGATAGATATTGTAGGAGATTGTCTAAATTTCTATTATTTTCACTATATTTTTAATAGAATTGTCATATTTTTAATAGATTCGTAACAATTTAGGGGAATTTTCGTCTATAATGGGGAAGGAAAAAATAAACATCAAAGAGGGATTGAATAATGGGGAATCGAAAGCGCGGTTGGACGAGAGGGTCTGTAGTGTTCACTATTGCGATTGGGTTCTTGTTTGCAGGGGTATTTGTAAGTAATTATTTTCAGGCAAAAGCGTCAGGTGAACCTAGTAATCATCAAAAAAATGAAAATATGAATCGGTTTGCACCTCATCCCAATCCTGAAACGATTGTTCGCACCACGGAAGATGAAAGGCTTGAACAGGAAGGGATTCGAAAGCAACAGCATGAAATGATGTTTTGGAGACAAAAGCAAGAAAAAGTGCCAGAGAAAACTACTACTTCGACAGCCGTAGTGCTGCCACCCGCAAAGGAAACCAGCACTCCACCAACACCGACACCAGAATCCAATGCAGTGCAATCTGAGCCAAAAAGTACACCACCTACAACTCCAAGCCCTAGCACAAAGAAGACAGTTTATTTAACATTTGATGATGGTCCTGCCGCTTTTTCAGGTGATATCATTGCACTTCTAGAAAAATATCATTTCAAAGCAACCTTTTTTATGATTGATGGAAATATTCGCCGCTATCCGAATTCGGTGAAATTAATGGTACAGAACGGAGAAACAGTCGGCCTACATAGCGTATCACACAACGTGAAATTATTTTATGCTTCCGTCAATTCGGTTTTAAGTGAATTAAACCAAAATCGGAATACTTTGAGATCTGTATCTGGGATTGATTCACATATCATGAGAACCCCTTACGGCAGTGCTCCCAATATGACGGACGCTTATAAACAGGCGGTTAAGGACCAAGGGTATATCATGTGGGATTGGAATATTGATAGTAAGGACTGGTATTATAAAGATGGACGCTACGTTAACAATGTCATTGAACAGATAAATAGAAAAGCGAAGCAAAATGGTCCACTTGTGATTCTTTTACATGAAAGAAAAGAAACACTCGCTCATTTACCAGAACTGCTTGACTATTTAAGCAAACAAGGCTTTGAATCCAAAGCCATCGATACAAACACAACACCAGTCCAATTTTAAAACAACAAAAAACTCCTTAAAAAGACAAAATATCTAGTAATTTGATATAATAAAATTGAGATAACATACATGTATTTATAGTAAAAATAATGGGGTTCGATAATTGCCTATGATTAATAAACTTTTGCAGAGCAGCAGTTTCAAACGAATATCAATATTTGTCATCATTGCTATCATCATTTATGCGATGAAGAGTATGATTAATTTAATTTTACTTACGTTTATTTTTGCTTTTTTAATGGACCGACTTGTTCAATTCATTGAACAGAAAATTCCTCTAAATCGAAGGTTAATTGTTGTCATTTCATATGCGTGCATTGTCGGCTTGCTTTCCTACGGCCTAGTCATGTATCTGCCGATGATTGCCGGTGAGATTAGAGACTTAATCAAGCAATTGACCGCCTTTTACACAAAGAAGCATGATAATATTGTGCTGAATTATGTGGTAAGACGAATCGAAGAAATCCAAGTTTCAAGTTACCTTGAACAGGGCTTTACCTTTGTAATAAAATACTTTACCGATATTAGTAAAATTGGCTTGCAAATCCTGCTTGCTCTATTACTGAGTTTATTTTTCCTATTGGAAAAGCCACGCTTAATTGAGTTTACAAAGAAATTTAAGAAGAGCAAAATCGCATCAATTTATGAGGAAATTGAATTTTTTGCCCGTAAATTTGTGGCCACATTCGGGAAAGTGATCGAAGCGCAATTAATTATTGCGTTAGTGAACTGTATTCTAACAACGATTTCCTTATGGATCTTGGATTTCCCGCAATTAGGCGGGTTATCAATCATGATTTTCCTATTGGGGCTCATTCCTGTTGCCGGAGTTATCATTTCCCTTATTCCACTCGTAATTATCGCCTATAGTATTGGTGGAATGATGACGGTGCTGTATGTGGCAATTGCAATTGCAATCATACATGGTATCGAGGCCTATATTTTGAATCCCAACTTGATGAGCTCTAAGACCAACCTGCCTGTGTTTTATACGTTCATTGTGTTGATTTTTTCAGAACACTTCTTTGGTGTTTGGGGACTGATTGTCGGTATTCCTGTTTTTGTCTTCCTATTAGACGTTTTAGAAGTGACCGAAAGTAATAAGCCCAGTTGATGGGCTTTTTTAATTGAGATAGACTAAGACTATCAATTCCAAGGAGTGTTTTTAATGAGCGAATGTAAACTTGACCATTCACAGGATGATGTAAAAAGTAAGTACGAATCACAAGCAGCATTTTTACCAGAGGAAATGAAACCATTATTTGAAAAGTTTTTTGCAAGTGAGCATACTCAGGCAATATTGAATGAAGTCTTCCACTTACTTAAAAAATATGATTTAGCTTCAGATGAAGAAAAAAGTGAACGGACCAACCGCTTAAATATGGTGTTGCAGAATGTATAATAAAGAAGACCCCCATCATCGTTGGGGGTCTTTTCACTCTAACAAATACAAGTCTTCTTTTTAACGCCAATTTTATTGCGCTGTTCAATCTTCTTAATATACTCTGTTGCCAAAGGTACTTTACACGCCGTATTGCCGACATCCACATGGACTTTGCCGATTTCTTCAGCAACGTGGATTGCTTCCTCGTGCAGTTCAGGAACATAGGCTCCAACGCTGATAACAAAGCCGTTCATCACATAGCGGACACGGTTCTTTTCTTGATGAATCGATGATTCCACTTGTTGTAATAGGGAGCGAATCTCTTCTATATCAAGCTTTTCATCTGGTGTAATCGAGATATAGTTCGAATATGTACTCCATCCAGCGACTGCGGTCATTTCCTCATCCGAATCCATCCATTCACGGGCAAGTTCAAGTGCGAAATTGCTTTCCGCCGCCACCCCTGCGATTGTATATTCAGCGAGCATATACCAGGTGGCAGTCTTTACCCACTTTTGAAGAGTTTCCTTTTTCATCAATTTCGGATTTACGGATAGTCCTGCTAAATACATGGCATCACTATTACCTGTTTCATATAAGGCTAATGCTAATGGTTGATCCTTTTTCACGTGTTTTACAAGTTTTTTTAAATCGCCAACCTTGACACCAAATAGGTCGCCCTTTGCCCCGTGATTCCTAAATGTTTTTTTCGTTTGTTCCGTGCCAAGCTCTGCCAGCTCCCACATGATTTCATCTAATGTCATCACTACGCCTCCTCATCCACCATTTTTCTTTAGTTTATCATCATTTTATCCTTTTGGAAAAATTTCCATAACGAGTTCCTTTTCATGAAAGAGGCGATTTTAGAAAATATTATAGGTAGTACTTTCATAAAAGAAAAGGGGATTCGATGGGAGAATTACTTCAATTATTAAAACGCGGAAATAAATCGGCAATGCTTGCCGCCATTATTAATACGATTATTTCTATTATTAAGGGTGTTGCCTATATGTACACTGGCAATGTGGCGATGTTTGCTGAAACAATGCACAGTCTAGGGGATGCCGCCAACCAATTCTTTGTGTTTATCGGTTCGGCTCTAAGTAAAAAAGCACCTACAGAGAAATATCCAAATGGATTTGGCCGTTTGGTAAATTTGGTTCTTCTAGGAGCCGTTTTAATCGTCGGAATTATGGCGTTTGAAACGATAGTAGAGGGTTATCATCACGTTGTCCATCCAACTGAATCAGGCGGATTCATCATTAATTTATTGGTGCTGGGGGTAGCAACGCTGCTTGAAACATTTGTGCTGTTTAAGGCGATGAAAGAAATTTTGCATGAAATTGAAGTAGAAGCGAGTGGCTTAAGTGTGTTTGGTAAAGCCTTTGCCAATTTAGGGCGTGCGAAACCGGCAACAAAGCTTGTTTTTATGGAAGACTTGGTTGCCACAATGGGAGGGTTGTTAGCTATTATTGCGGTGCTTATTGCACATTTTACGTCCTTTCACAGGGCTGAAGGGCTGGCCTCGATGATTATTGGAGTGATGATGTTCTTCGTTGTCGGGAAAGTGTTTTTAGATAATGCAGCTGGGGTGATTGGCCAGGCCGATGAAGAAATGGAAAACAAAATCGGTGCGCTTGTCATGGAAGACCCAGACGTAAAGGATATCCAAGGAATTACAGTTATTAAAGAGGGAGAGGATTTGCATGTGGAATTGGAAATCGAGGTTGATCCTAAATTAACGGTTGCGGCAGCGGATGATATTAAAGACCGCTTAGAGGAAAAAATTATGGCAGAAAAGGGCGTTGTTGATGTCACCATTGAAATAGATGAAGAAGATGGAGTGATGACATGGAAAAATCCAGTGAACCAACAGTAGGGGGAATTTATATTCATTTTTTGAATATGAATAAATCCAAACTTGGATTGGGAATCTAGACATAAAGTGTGGTTTGGAGGTGAGAGTTCTTGGCTTCACATACTGCGAGATTATCTAGTGCTGAGATTGGCGGCTTATGGGCCACATATTTACAAGAGAGTATGGGTGTTTGTTTATTAAAATACCTTCTATATCATAATCAGGATGAAGATATTAAGACTGTGTTAAAGCAATCATTAGAGATCTCCGAAAGTCATGTCCAACAAATTACAAACATCTTTACTGAGGAAGGAATTCCTCTTCCAGATGGGTTTACGGAAAATGATATTGATTTATCAGCACCTCCATTATTTTATGATATGTTTGGTCTTAGCTTTGTCTATTCGATGAGCCGCTTAGGAATGATTAACACTAGCTTTATAACCTCGAACGTGGCCAGAGAAGATGTGATGGAGCTTTTTGTAACAATGGTAAAGCAGGCTGCGAATCTTTATCAAACGTCTACAAATTTAATGCTCTCGAAAGGAATCTATGACAGGCCGCCAATGATTCCCTATCCCAAGCATGTCCAATACATAAAAAAGAAATCTTATATTAAGGGTTTTGGAGAAAAGAGACCTTTAAATTCAATCGAACTCACCGAGATTTATTTTAATATCGAACGAAATTATTTTTCGATATTACTTTGCATGGGATTATTGCAGGTGGTAAATGACAAAGAAATTCATTCTTATATTAAAGAAGGGAAGGCTATTTCTGAAAAACAAATCCGGATATTTAATGATAAATTAATGAAGGAGGAACTGCTTGGGTTAGTTCCAACAACTATGGAGGTAACAGATGCAGTGGTTTCTCCATTTTCGGATAAACTTGTCATTATGCTGTTTCATTCGTTGAATGCTATCGATATCACACTTCTTGGTCATGCCTTATCTTTATCTATGAGAACTGATTTAGCTGCACATTATCAAAAATTTATGTTCGAGATTATGCTTTATGCTGAAAAAGGTTTTAATATTTTGGTTGATCGTGGCTGGGCGCAGAAAGTTCCTCAGGCAGCAAATCGAAAAGACTTACAAAAACTCTAAAAAAGGTTCGCGAAATCGCGAACCTTTGCTTATTCCCAGGGTTTACTCGTCGTAAAATAACTCGCAAGCTCTTTACTGTTTTTGCGATGTCTTTTTCGTTCTTCGGCTCGTTCTTTGCCTGTTTCGAAAAGTTTCTTTTCTTCTTCTGTTTCAGGGATAATTCCCGGAACCGCCGTTGGTTTACCATTGTCATCTAAGGCCACAAACGTTAAAAATGCGGTAGCTGCTATTTTTCTATCTCCTGTGATGAGATTTTCAGCGATAATTTTCACAAAAACCTCCATTGATGATGTGCCCGTCCATGTAACAAAGGATTCAAAACAAACTGAATCCTGCGGTGTAACCGGACTTAGAAAATCAACAGAGTCAGTTGACGCAGTCACGCACTCCTTCCGGGAGTGACGTGTGGCCGTAATGGAGGCGATCATATCGACATCACTCATCATCTTTCCGCCAAACAATGTATGATGGTTATTCACATCATTCGGAAACACTCTGCTTGTTCTTACCACCTTAGACTCAATACACGTTTTTGCTTCCATCAATATCCCTCCAATAAATTTAATTTACCCATCATGGATTCGTTTTAGTGAAATTGGTGCAAATGTGGTACATTACATATATCAATTTGATTAGTTAGGGGGACCCAGGATGAGTATGCAGGCACAAATTATGAAGGAGCTAAATGTTAATCCTGACATTCAAGCGAAAGAAGAAATTCGAAAGCGAATCGATTTTTTAAAAAGCTATTTACGGAAAACGATGGCGAAGGGGTATGTGCTTGGGATTAGCGGCGGTCAGGATTCAACCCTTGCCGGGCGATTAGCCCAGCTCGCGGTTGAAGAATTGCGAAACGAAGGAACTGATGCCTTATTCGTCGCTGTCCGACTTCCATATGGCGTTCAGCAGGATGAGGAAGACGCTAAACGCTCTTTAGCCTTCATAAAAGCAGATCGTGAGACTGTGTTTAATATTAAAGCGCCAGTTGATGAAGTACAGAACGAATATAACGCCGGTTACGATGGACAGCCATTAAGTGATTATCAAAAAGGAAATGTAAAAGCGAGAATGAGAATGATTGCGCAATATGCAACCGGCGGAATGGAAGGACTTCTTGTTATCGGTACGGACCATGCAGCAGAGGCAGTTACAGGATTCTTTACAAAGTATGGGGATGGCGGCGCGGATATTCTTCCGTTAACGGGCTTAACAAAGCGGCAGGGAAAAGCGTTACTTAAGGAGCTTGGGGCAGAAGAACGGCTTTATTTAAAAGTGCCAACGGCTGACCTGCTCGATCAAAAACCTGGTCAAGCCGATGAAACTGAACTAGGTATTACCTATGATGAACTTGATGATTACCTTGAAGGGAAGCAGGTATCCCATGAAGTTGCCGATAAGATTGAAAAACGCTACCTTATAACTGAACATAAGCGGAGACCACCAGTTAGTATGTTCGATGAATGGTGGAAATAATTTTTGTGGAGATTGCCAAGGATGGCAGTCTCTTTTTTTGGATAATACTCTCCCTTTTTCCATCAAATCGCTAATGGATGTTTCGAAGAATAAAGTTATACTAGGAAATGTCATTGGTAGTGATTTATTTCTCTAATACTTTATTGTAATAAAAATTTTACGTTGACAACGAGCTGGGACGCCTTTATTCTAAATGTCGTGAGTTTAAAAATATTATTGTATAAAAATAAATAAATGCCTTTGAGGGGAGTTTACATCATGGGGAAATCAAATAAACTTGGTTTTTGGGTATTAACAGCACTTGTGGTTGGAAATATGGTTGGTTCCGGAATTTTCATGCTGCCAAGATCTCTATCTGAAGCAGCAAGTCCTGCTGGTGTTATTTCAGCATGGTTGCTAACAGGGTTCGGTGTACTAATGACGGCTCTTGTATTTGGAAACTTAGCGATTCGCAAGCCTAACTTAAATGGCGGCCCGCAAATTTATGCTAAAGAGCTCTTTAAATCAGGATCTCAAGCATCAACTTTATCGGGGTTCATGTCTACCTGGGGCTACTGGATAGGAAACCTTGCCGGTAACGTGGCCATGATTACAACCTTTGCTGGTTATTTATCAACGTTCTTCCCAATTTTGACTAGCGATGCTAAGTGGTTCACGATTGGAAGTTTCACACTTAAGGTCGGAAACGGATTAACTTTTATAGTGTGTTCAATTCTTCTTTGGGGAACTCACACCATTATTATGCGCGGAATGGAAAGTGCCGGAAAGCTTAATTTTCTAGCAACTGCTGCCAAAGTGGCTGGATTTATCCTTTTTATTGTCGTGGGATTATTCGCTTTTCAAAAAAGTAATATTCTTCCGTTTATGGCAACAAGAATGGATGACGCAGGTAATGCCATTGGAATTATGTCACAAGTAAACAGTGCGGCAGTCAATACGTTATGGGCATTTATTGGTGTAGAATCTGCCGTTGTTTTTGCTTCCCGTGCTAGAAAACAAGCCGATGTAAAACGAGCAACCATTCTTGGCCTATTTATTGCCCTTGGAATTTATATTGGAATCAGTACCTTGGTGATGGGAATGTTAGACCAAAACACACTTATTCACTCTGAGAAACCATTAATTGATGCGATTGATTCTGTTTTAGGCCCAATTGCAGGGAAAGTCTTAGCTGGCATTGGCTTAATCAGTTTATTCGGTTCAACTATTGGCTGGTTAATGTTAAGTGCAGAGGTTCCATATCAGGCAGCAAAACAAGGATTATTCCTGCCAGCTTTCAGAAAAGAAAACAAAAAAGGCTTGCCTTCGTTTTCTATGATCGTCTCAAATGGATTAGGACAATTGTTTATTTTTTCAACTGTGTCAAAATCTATATCAGGTGCCTTTGATTTCGTCATTGTGATTGCTACTTTATCTTATTTAGTTCCTTACTTTATTTCTTCTGTTTATCAGCTTAAGTTGGTGATAACAGGTGAGACATACAGGGGTGACAAATCAAGAATCACAGATGGGATCATTGCCCTTTTGTCAACAATTTACTCTATTTGGGTTATTATTGCAGGTACTGCGGACATAAAAACCTTTACGTTCGGAATGCTTCTACTTGCTAGTGGAATCCTGTTCTATGGTCCGTTATTGAAAAAGAAAGAGTCTGCAAAACCTATTTCAAATGCTGCATAGAAACGTATTAGCCTACCGGAGGACTCCGGTAGGTTTTTTTGTACATGAATTTTCTCCTAGCAGGGTAAAATAAATTCGACAAATTTCACAAGTTTTTCTTTGACAGAAATTTAAGTATGTAATATGATTATTAAATCCAAGCAAAACTATCAGAATTAGGGGGGTTTAACGTTGAAAAAATTATCAGTAATTTTCGCACTATTATTAAGTTTTATGTTTATTCTATCTGCTTGTGGCACAAGTAATAAAAACAATGCCACTGATAAAAACAAGACAACAGAAACAAAAGAGACTGCAGGCGAAGATTTATTAAAAAAGGTTAAAGATGAAGGTAAGATTCTAATTGGTACGGAAGGTACATATTCACCGTTCACATACCATGATGAAAAAGGAAAATTAACTGGCTTTGATGTGGAACTAGCTGAAGAAGTGGCGAAGCGTTTAGGTGTGAAAGCTGAATTTAAAGAAACTCAATGGGATGCTATGTTTGCTGGTCTTGATGCCAAGCGTTTTGATATGATTGCCAACCAGGTTGGAATTCGTCCAGACCGCCAGGAAAAGTACGATTTCTCTAAAGGGTATATCACTTCAAAAGCTGTTTTAATTACATCGAAAGATAACGATAAAGTAAAAGCATTTGAGGATATTAAAGGTTTAAAAGCCGCTCAATCATTAACAAGCAATTACGCTGATATGGCGAAAAAGAATGGAGCAACCCTTGTCGGTGTTGAGGGCTTCCAGCAGGCTGTCGAACTTTTAGGGCAAAAACGTGTCGATGTAACGATTAATGATAATATTGCCTATTTAGACTATTCAAAGCATAAACCGGATGCCCCAATAAAGGTTGCCGCAACAGCTGAGGATGCTTCACAAAGCGGCTTTATGTTTAGAAAAAATAGCAATACTCTTGTGGATGCAGTAAACAAGGCGTTACAAGAAATGATCGATGACGGCACATACAAAAAAATCTCTGAGAAATGGTTTGGTGAAGATGTACTTAAATAGTATTTTTCTTGACCCTAAAAAAATTGAGATTGCAAAAAACTCCCTCCAGCCGCTGCTGGAGGGTGCTATTATGAATACCATTCCCTTAACGATTGTTTCGTTTATCTTTGGGATTATTTTAGCTGTATTAACAGCCCTTGCCCGTATATCTTCGGTAAAAATTCTTCAAATCATTGCAAGAGTTTATGTTTCGGCCATCCGTGGGACGCCATTATTGGTTCAATTATTTATCATTTTTTATGGTCTTCCGAATATAGGGATTATTCTCGATCCATTTATTTCAGCTGTTATTGGGTTTTCCCTTAGTGTTGGGGCTTATGGCTCTGAAGTTATCCGCGCTGCTATTCTTTCAATTCCAAAGGGGCAGTGGGAAGCGGGCTATTCGATTGGAATGACTTATTCACAGGCTTTAAGAAGAATTATTCTACCGCAAGCGGCTAAAGTATCGATTCCGCCATTATCTAATTCGTTTATTAGTTTAGTTAAAGATACCTCGCTCGCTTCTGTTGTGCTTGTAACAGAGATGTTTCGACGTGCTCAGGAAATTACCGCAGCCAATTATGAGTTTTTATTGGTCTATACCGAAGCCGCACTCATTTATTGGGTCATTTGCTTTTTTCTTTCCATTATTCAAGGATTTTTGGAGAAAAGACTGGACCGTTATGCGTCTTAATGAGGGAGTTTTACGATGATTTCAATTAAAGGTTTATATAAGCAATTCGGTCAATTAGAAGTGTTAAAGGGAATTGACCTTGAGGTTGCAAAAGGAAAGGTAGTTGTAGTCATTGGGCCGTCCGGCTCAGGAAAGACAACGATGCTCCGCTGTTTAAATGTGCTTGAAAACCCAACCAAGGGTGCTATATCCATTGAAGGTCAGCAGCTTGATTTTTCAAAAACCGTTTCGAAAAAAAATATTGCTTCTTTCCGCCGCTTAACAGGAATGGTTTTTCAAAACTATAATCTGTTCCCTCATAAAACTGCCCTTGAGAACGTAATGGAGGGGCCGATTATTGTAAAGGGGGAAAACAAAGATTCTGCTCGAAAAAAAGCACAAGCTTTACTTGAAAAAGTTGGTCTAGGTGATAAAATCGACTACTATCCAGCACAGCTTTCAGGCGGCCAGCAGCAGCGTGTCGGCATTGCCCGTGCGCTAGCGATGGAACCTAAGGTTATGCTATTTGATGAGCCGACGTCCGCACTCGATCCAGAGCTTGTCGGTGAAGTTTTAAAGGTAATGAAGGATCTCGCTAGTGAAGGTATGACGATGATTGTTGTAACTCATGAAATGCGTTTTGCCCGTGAAGCGGCTGATGAAGTCATTTTCATGGACGGCGGCGTGATTGTTGAACGGAATAAACCAGAAGAGATTTTCACAAATCCAAAAGAAGAACGAACCAGGAAGTTCTTGAATATGATTCAATAAGGTGTTGTGGCGTGGGTGCCATGGCACTTTTTTATTTTCTAAAGTAATAATTTTCCAAAAAATGTTTAAATGTTCAAAACGGGTTAAAAAATGTCCAAAGCCTAAATCTTAGACAATTTGTTCAAAGAATCTACTCAATATTCGTGCAGGAAATTGCAAATCTGTAGAGAACTAGATTAGAAAAAGGTGATTTTTGTATGAAATGTGAAACCTTTCCATAAATCAACCGTAATAAAGGTATATACATAAGAAGGGATTGATGCCAAATGGATGAGGAGTGGTTGATAGCGGGAAAAAGGATACAGTTTAGTGAATTTAACGAAAAGGATTGATGCACTTGGAACCTTTCAGCATACCTTTGGAAACCATTTATTTATACGGGCTAATTATTTCAGGTGTTTTGACGGTTTTGTATGTTTTATTTGCAGATGTGTTTCATTTTCATGGGGCTGGGGATGGTGGTCTTCACTTTCTAAACCCAGTGCTGATTTTTGCCTTTATTACCATTCTTTCCGCAAGCGGTTACTTATTTGAAAGGCTATCATCACTACATTATTTAATTTCACTAGGGATCTCGGCTATTGCCGCTTTTATTGTAGTTACCTTATTAAATGTGTTCGTTCTCATTCCGCTGTCGAGCGCGGAGGAATCCTTAGTATACAAAGAATCAGACTTGCAGGGCAGAATCGGGACCGTGATCACTACCATTCCTGCTGATGGATTTGGTGAAGTGATGATTGACAGTACAAGCGGCAGAATTGCAAAACCAGCATCAAGTTTTGATGGTGACACAATTCCAAGTGGTACTAGCGTACTTGTCGTCCAGGTAAAAAACGGCGTAATGGAAGTAACGGTTCATCATCAATTAGAAAGCTTCATTTAGAGAGGGGCATAAACTATGGAATTTGGATTTGTTTGGATAATCGTAGGAATAGTTGTACTTATTTTATTGGCGCTAATCGGTGTCTTTATTACAAAGTACCGAACAGCAGGACCAGATGAGGCATTGATCGTCACAGGAAGCTTTTTAGGTAATCGAAACGTTCATGTGGATGAAGCGGGGAATAAAATAAAGATTATTCGCGGAGGGGGAAGTTTTATTTTACCCGTATTTCAACAGGCAAAGCCACTAAGCTTATTATCTAGTAAACTAGAAGTTACGACTCCTGAGGTTTACACTGAGCAGGGTGTACCAGTCATGGCCGATGGTGTGGCGATTATTAAAATTGGAAGTTCAATTAGTGAAATCGCAACAGCAGCAGAACAGTTTCTAGGGAAGCCAAAGGAAGGCCGAGAAGGTGAAGCAAGGGAAGTTTTAGAGGGTCACCTGAGGTCCATTCTCGGCTCCATGACCGTGGAAGAAATTTATAAAAACAGAGACAAATTTTCGCAAGAGGTTCAAAGGGTTGCGTCACAAGACCTTGCAAAAATGGGCTTAGTAATCGTTTCGTTTACAATCAAAGACGTTCGCGATAAAAATGGCTACTTGGAATCACTGGGTAAACCACGAATCGCACAAGTGAAACGGGATGCTGATATTGCTACAGCTGAGGCGGAAAAAGAAACCCGCATCAAAAAAGCGGAAGCGTCAAAGGAAGCCAAGCGTAGTGAATTAGAGCGGGCAACCGAAATTGCTGAAGCAGAGAAAATCAATTTGATGAAAATTGCGGAATTCCGTCGTGAGCAGGATATTGCTAAAGCCCGCGCTGA
Source organism: Neobacillus pocheonensis (assembly GCF_050477905.1). Lineage (NCBI taxonomy): Bacteria > Bacillati > Bacillota > Bacilli > Caryophanales > Bacillaceae > Neobacillus > Neobacillus pocheonensis. The sequence goes on from NZ_JBCNAD010000020.1 coordinate 233,859, forward strand.
CCAAGCCTATGACCTTGAAAGTGCAAGAGCAAAGCAGGAAGTTACTGAGCAGGAAATGCAAATCAAGATAATCGAGAGACAAAAGCAAATTGAATTAGAAGAGAAAGAAATTTTGCGCCGAGAGCGCCAATATGATTCCGAAGTAAAAAAGAAAGCAGATGCAGACCGCTACTCTGTTGAACAGTCCGCTGCTGCAAATAAGGCGAGAGAGATTGCAGAGGCAGAAGCAAATAAATACCGTATCGAAGCGATGGCAAAAGCGGAAGCCGAGCGGATTCGCCTTGATGGTCTAGCCAAAGCCGAAGCGCAAAAAGCACAAGGTTCCTCAGAAGCAGAAATTATCCGCTTGAAAGGTTTGGCTGAAGCGGAAGCGAAGGAAAAAATCGCCGAAGCGTTTGAGCAATTTGGTCAAGCGGCAATTCTAGATATGGTCATCAAAATGCTTCCTGAATATGCGAAGCAAGTGGCAAGCCCATTATCCAATATTGATAAAATCACCGTTGTGGATACAGGCGGCGGTTCGGGTGCTGATGGCGGTGCTAATAAAATCACCAGTTATGCCACGAACCTAATGGCAAGCTTGCAAGAATCATTAAAGGCCTCCAGTGGAATTGACGTGAAAGAACTGATCGAAAACTACTCTGGTAAAGGTAATGTCCGGAAAAGTATCGACGAATTGACGGACGAGGTCAAAAAGAAAGCTGAATAAGCATGAAAAAATCCTTATCAATAGAAGATAAGGATTTTTTTGCGTTATAGGATAATGTTAAAAGTTGTTCCCACATCAACACTGCTAAACACCTCAATCGTCCCCCCGTGCGCTTCCACCAGTTGTTTCACAATCGAAAGCCCGAGACCTGATCCGCCGAGCGCCCGTGTCCGGGATTTATCAACCCGATAGAATCTTTCGAAAATACGCGGCAAATCTTCAGGCGGGATCCCTTTTCCTTCATCCTGGACCGTTATATGAAGCTTAGCATCCACAAGCCTTACCTCAACAACAATTTTCGTATTTGGTTCCGAATATTTCCGGGCATTGTCCAAGAGATTGAGGATAACCTGTTCAAAACGAATAGGATCTATTTCCTCATAGTGCTCAGAAGGGCATGCAAGGATAAGTTCCATATGATTCTCTTTAAGAGCAGGTGAAACCTTCTCAATGATACTCTGAAAGAAGCTTAGCAAATGCACCTTTTCTTTTTCAATCGAAAAAGTATTTTCATCCATTTTTGCTAGATTGAATAACTCTTTCACGAGCTGCGAAAGCTTAACGGCTTCCTCAAAAATAATCCCTAAATATTTGTCTCGATCTCCAGCGGTTGTTTCCCCGCGGCGGGCAATTTCCGCATAGCCCTTAATATAAGTCAATGGGGTTCTAAGTTCATGCGAGATGCTCGCCAAAAACTCATTCCGTTCATTTTTTAATATTTCTAAATCGCTTGCCAGCACTTTTATCGACTCGCCGAGTTCACCGATTTCGTCCTTACCTAGCTTTGGCAGAGAAACGGAAAAGTCTCCATTACTAATCCGCTTAGTCGTTTCGCTCATCTGAATAAGCGGATGCGTTACCACCCTTGTCAAAAATACAATGATGATCATCATGAATAAAAGGGAAAGCAGCCCAGCGAGCAGGAAATGTCTGTTTAACCCAGAAATTAAATCCTTAATTTTTTGTGTACTCTGAAACATATAAACATAACCATTAATCTTATGATCGATAACTATAGGACTAACGGAGGCAATATATGTTGCTTTCTTCCAGTCGTCTTCTAGAATTAATCCATCGTGTGGAACATTCTTTGGTGTTGTTTTTATGATTGTTTTCATTTCATCTGTTACCTTATTGGATGACATATAAATGCCGTCGGCTGGTGTTGTTAAGATGACCTGGGTATCTGTCCGCGCTTCCATCATGGCAATATGCCTGATTGTCTCATCGTGATAAGAAGCCTCAAGAATTTCGCGATGATTATTTCCTCTCGTTTGAAGTGCCGACAACTCATCATGGACCCGGGAATGAATGATATTATCATGTAAAAAAAACATCGAAATACTTTCTAATAGAAAAATAGCCAAAAAGAAAAGCAAGCCTATTTTAAAAGAGATTTTATTCATCGTTTATCAACCACCTCACAAACTAAGAATACTACATGTTAGGTCATGAGAAAGACACTATTTGTAGCCATTTTCTTAAAAAAAAAATGGGGCCCCGTACGTCGGGACACCCTGGTATATAAAAGGAGAGGTTAAATTTGGGATGAGTAAGAGGTTTTTGAACCTTGTTACTGCATCAAAGAGGTGATTATGAAAAACTGGGGGTCCTTCAATTAATCTCCTCTTCTTAACTACAATCACATTTTAGCGGGAAATATTGAAGATGTTATGAAGAACTTGTGGTGAATTTGTGAAGTTAGAAAAATCACAGACCTAAGATGCTATAGTTAAGATATGGGGAGTGATAATAATGAAAATATTATTAGTGGACGATGAACGTAGAATAATAGAAGTTCTCGAAGCTTACCTTGAAAGAGAAGGCTATGAAATACATAGCGCCGATAATGGAATTGATGCCTTAAAAAAAGTCAAAACCATCAGCCCTGATCTTATCATACTAGATTTAATGCTTCCAGACATTTCGGGGGAAGAGGTTTGCCGGCTCGTCAGAAAAGAATCGGAAGTACCGATTCTCATGTTGACTGCGAAATCAGCAGAGGATGACCGCATTAATGGAATCGTGATGGGGGCAGACGATTATTTAACAAAACCCTTCAGCCCTCGGGAAGTCGTTGTTCGGGTCCAAGCCATTTTAAGACGTGTCAAAAAGACGGAAAAAGTGGAACGGCTCGAATTTAACGGGAAAAAGCTGGCAATAGATTTAGATAAAAAAGAAGTTACAGTAAACGGACAATATGTGACCCTGACTCCACTTGAGTATAAACTTTTAACCAATATGGCGACGAACCCTGGACGAGTATACAGCCGCATGGACCTCTTAGAAAAAATTCAAGATGAAGGGATGTACTATGAAGGCTATGAGCGCAGTGTCGATACACATATCAAGAACCTGCGTAAAAAAATCGAGCTTGATTCAAGGCAGCCGAATTTCATTGTAACGGTATTTGGCATGGGTTATAAATTTGGAGGGGTGCTGGATGCTGCAAACGCTACGGTCTAAGATCCTCTTTTACTTAGTACTGATCTCCATGATCGGGATATTAATCGTCAGTTTTTTTATCCAATATGGTTTTGAAGAAAGCTTTCATAGCTATTTAGACCGAAACCGGGAGAAAAAAATCGATAGAATTATTACCGAAATTGAGAAGGATTATAAAAAAAATGGCCACTTCACGAGTGACCCAGTGTTTGGATTGCTGCACGAGCATGCGATGACCGATCAGCTTTATTTTCAAATGTACGATCGCTTTGGGCAGATGCAGATGGATTCTTCGAACATTCGAGGTATGTTGAACAGCTTAGGTTTAACAGAACCGACGCCAGATGGGGAGGAATGGCATTCTAAAACGTATACCTTAAAAGTTGATGATGCAATGATCGGAAAGTTAGTTGCCATCTACCCAGAAGGCTTAATTGACGATGAATATACCTTCATACAAACCATTCAATTATACATTTTAGCGGCCGTATGTTTAACAATCGTCTTAGCCATTGTCTTTAGCATGCTTTTTTCAAAAAAATTAACGTCAGGCTTAAAGAAGCTATCGTTTGCGGCAGTTGAACTGCAGCAGCACAATCTTAACATTCGAGTCCCTTTATCTGGATTACCGACAGAGGTAAAGCAAATTGCTATTTCCTTCAATAATCTCGCCGAGTCATTGTCAAAGGAAGAAATGCTCCGTAAGCAGTTTACGGGCGACCTTGCTCATGAACTGCGGACGCCGCTTGCTACTTTGAGAAGTCAAATTGAGGCCTTTCAGGACGGCATTTGGGAGCCGACCTCGCAGCGCCTACAGGCCAGTCATGAAGAACTTATGCGCTTAGTTAGGCTAGTTAATGAGTTAGAAAAATTGCTTGCAGCTGAGAATCCGCAAATTAGACTTGAAAAAATAGAATTAGATGCAGGCAGTGTTCTCGCGGCACTATGGGAAATGTTTATGCCCTTGTTTAAAGAAAAGGGTGTTAACCTCCACATTGAAGAACCAGAACAAGTGGAATTATTTGAAGCGGATAAGGACCGCTTGATGCAAATCCTATCCAACATCCTCAATAATGCCCTGAAATATACACCGGAAGGAAAAAATGTCACCATCTCCGTTGAAACGGATAAGGTAGGCTATGTCGGCTTTAAGATTCAAGATGAAGGCTCTGGTATGGCTGAAGATGATATTCCGCATATTTTTGAGCGCTTTTATCGCGGCGATAAATCACGTGACCGGAAAACGGGCGGAGTTGGGATCGGACTGTCCATTGTCAAAGCGTTGATGGATGCCCATAAAGGAGTTATTAAAGTAAAAAGCAAACTAAATAAAGGAACAAGCATTACATTATGGTTTCCAAATGAAGACTAAGAGTTAAGGCCTCTGCAAATATGCAGGGTCTTTTTTTGCTAATAAGAAAATAAAAAAACAGCCCCAAACGGAGCTGCGATTAACGTGCTTGGGGATAAAATTTTTTCCACTCGTTCAGGAAGGGGATGGTGGATAAATTGGGATGTTCTAGGACCTGAAGGGTCGGTCCAGTTTGTTTCATTTCACCATTTACAATAATGGCAAGCCGATTTGTTAAGTAATTGATTTCCATGAGGTCATGGCTTACCAACACTGCCGTTGTTTTTGTTTCACCGATAATTTTCTTGAAATCTTCCATTAACTTAATCTTAGTAGGAAAGTCTAGGGCTGAAAAAGGCTCATCTAAAAAAAGGATTTCCGGCTCGACAATCATCGCCCGCGCTAAATTAACGCGCTGCGCCTCACCACCGGATAAATAATGGGTGTTTTTCTTCGCCAAATGGCTGATTCCAAACAGCTCTAGCCAATGAGCTACTTTTTCTTTTATTTCTCTCTTTGGTACTTTTCGTAAGGTTAAGCCAATCGCAATATTGTGATAAACAGTCCCATCTAACAGCAAAGACTGCTGAAGAGCAATCGAGAACTTCCTCCGTAATTCAAGGGGGGCGCTGCCCTTAGGAATGACCTGGCCACGATAAAGGATTTCGCCGCTGCTGCATTGTTCAAGAAAGGACAGCAATTTCAACAGGGTACTTTTGCCCGCGCCGTTCGGACCCATAATGCCGAGAAATTCGCCTGCCTGAATCTGAAAATGAGGGATTTCCAGAATCTTTTTCTGATGGGCATTTAAGGTGATATTTTTCAGCTCTATAATCGGGCTCAAGATAATCCCTTCCTTTGCTGTAATAAGGTTAACGCTGCCGTTATCAAAAGGGCAACTGATAAGAGAATAAACGAAAGGGCTAAGGCGATATCAAAGTTACCTTTTGAAACCTCCATCACAATCGATGTGGTTAGAATCCGAGTGTCACCTTGAATATTTCCGCCTACCATCATCGCGGCGCCCACTTCGGCAATCACTCGGCCAAAGCCTGCCATAATCGCAGCCATAATCGCAATTTTCGATTGCTTGACAAGTATCATCAAGGTCTGGAGCTTTGTGGCTCCGAGGGCTTTAATTTGCAAGAGCATTTTGTCATCGATTTGCTGAAAGGCAGTGCAAGTCAGACTTGTGACAATGGGCAATGAAACTAGTATTTGTGCCATGACGATCGCTGTTGGCGTATAGAGCAAAGAGAAATTGCCAAGCGGGCCGGAGCGCCACAAAAACATCGTAATCCATAGACCGGCAACGACAGGAGGCAAGCCCATACCAATATTAATAAATAATAATAGTAGTTTTCGACCTTTGAATCTAGCTAGCCCGAGAAAAATACCAAGAGGCAATCCGATGAAAGTGCTAATCATTATCGAATAAAGACAAACTCTTAGCGTAAGCCAGGTAATCGCAAACACTTCCTGATCACCGGAAAAAATCATCTCTATCGCTTTCTTAAGTCCATCGATTAGCAGTTCCATGGGTGCCTCCATCAATACTAATTCTATTCGGTATATTTAATAAATAACGATTGGCCGTATTCCTTCTTGCCAAAGTTTTCAATGACATCCTGTGTTTTTGGAGCTACCATAAATTCAACAAATTTTTTGGCGTCTTTGCTATTAATTTTTTCATGTTTATCAGGGTTTACCTGCATAACGTGGTAAATATTCATTAAATCTTTACCGCCCTCAACGACAATTTGCATGTCAGCCAAATTTTTAGATTGAGCTAACCATGTCGCACGGTCAGTTAATACGTAGCCTTTTTTCTCAGCTGCTACCTGTAACGTTTGCCCCATACCTTGACCAGTTGAAACATACCATTCGCCAGCAGGCTTAATGTTATCCATAGTCCAAATAGAGAGTTCTTTTTTATGTGTTCCAGAATCATCGCCACGTGAAACGAAGGTTGCTTTAGCATCGGCTAATTTTTTAAAGGCTGCCATAATATCATCACCGGTAACACCGGCAGGATTATCCTTAGGTCCTACTAAAACAAAATCATTGTACATTACGCGTTTGTAGTTAATGGCATCACCAGCATCGACAACTGCTTTTTCAGCTGCTGGAGCATGAACGAGAAGGACATCTGCCTCTCCTTTTGTTCCCATTTCAAGTGCTTGACCAGTACCGACAGCAATCGTTTTTACTTTTACATTGTTTTGTTTTTCAAACATTGGAATGATAACGTCAAGTAAGCCGCTGTCCTGTGTACTTGTAGTGGTTGCCAAAATCATTTCAGTTGGTGCTGCTTTAGGCTCAGCTTTTTTCGTTTTTGCCTCAGCTGTTTTCGTTTCTGAATGTCCGCACGCTGATAAAACCAAAAGTAGCAAAGCAAATAGGGCTGCGAAATAGCGTTTTTTTAACATGTTTGTTCCTCCGTTTGATAGATAATTTTTCCTAAATCTTGAGTTGAATAGCCCTCTAAATCTGTCAGGCTATTTTGAAAGTCAAATGATTGCAGGTAATGAATTAAATCGGTCAGGCATTGTTTATTACCTTCTGTAAAGCGAAAGACAAGATCAAAATTTTCTTTAGCAACTGAAATGAAATCAAGTCCCAGGTGACTGGCAGCGGATTGAATACCAAAGGTAACATCTGCCGTTCCTCTGCTGATATAGGAAGCCGCAGACAGATGATTCCATTCTTCCGTGTTATAGCCTTTAATATTTGTTGGATGTATGCCATAGCTAGAAAGTTTTGAGTCTAGTAAGAAGCGAGTACCCGAGCCTTTTTGTCGATTGATAAATTGAACGTTTTTTCTAGTGAGGTCGGGAAAATCATCAATCTTTTTCGGATTACCCTTGGCGACGATGAACCCTTGTTCTCTAGCGGCTAATCTTATAACCATAATAGATTCATAGACAAAAAGCTGGCGGATAAATGGAAGATTATATTCTTGTGATGCAGGGTCTAATAAATGTATAGCCGCCATATCACATTGTCCCCGATACAGCATCATTAACCCTTCTAAGCTGCCTATGAATGAAGGCTGGATTTGCAGGTTGCAAGCAATTGTCGCTTGTTTGGAAAAATGCTCAACCAGAAAATCGTGGCTCCCAGATAGCCGGATTAAGCTAGCTTGATTGCCTGGATTAGGTGTTTCTTTTTTCGATGGTGCTTTTGTATTTTCCTTGAATCGCTCAATCTCTGCATGTTCGATTCGCATCTTGTTTCCGATTTTAAATGCTTGGAGCTCACCTCTTTTAATTAATTCATAGACGGTATGTTTTGAGATTTGAAAAATTTGTGCTACCTCATCGGGGGTATAAGCCTTTTCTTCCATTTTTCACCCTCCTTTTGTCATTATTTTAAAAAATGCCTAGTAATGTGCATGTGACTTTTGTTAAGTGTTATTTAGTTTTGTTAAGTTTCGTTAAGAATTGTCGTGATTTGTTCAAAATATAGGCATGTGTTTCATATAATTTTCACAAACTTCACTTATTGTTCATTTGTGAGCAATCCCTTATGTAGTAGTATAGTAATAGAAGAAGAAATTGTAGATAAAGGAAGGGATCGATATGGCCAAGTTATTATATATTACCGCCAATCCGAAAAACGATATAAAACTTTCCAAAGGGATGCAAATTGGGGAAGTGTTTTTAGAAGAGTTTAAACAAGCACAGCCTGATGTTGAAATTGAGCGCTGGCACTTATATGATATGGAAATCCCTGTTATCGATATGGATTTATTATATGCGCGGGCGAAACTCTCCTTTATGGGCTACACAAAAGAACAGCTAAAAGAAGAGGAACTGACGAAAATTGAAAAAATGCACGCCCTGGCCGACCGCTTTATTGATGCAGAGTATTATGTGTTTGTGACACCAATCTGGAACTTCGGTGCACCGGCAATCGTCAAAGCCTTCATGGATTGTTTATTTATTGCCGGAAAAACCTTTACATATACTGAACACGGTGCGAAGGGACTGCTTACCGGCAGAAAAGCCATCCATATTCAAACCCGCGGCGGCATTTACTCAAGCGGTCCAATGGTCGAATTTGAAATGGGCGATCGCTATTTAAGGAAGGTATTTGAATTCCTAGGGTTTGAGAGCCTGGAAACCGTGTTTGCAGAGGGAATGGACCATTTTCCGAAAAAAGTACCTGAAATTATGGCCAAAGCAAAAGAACAAGCAGCAGAAGCAGCAAGAGAAATGGCGAAACAGCCTGTTAATCAATAAAAAAATGCGACCCTCGAGTCGCATTTTTTACTGTCTAGCTTAAGCGCCAAGGAAAAAATGAACTACTTTTTTCCTAGGACAAGGGGCTTGCGCTTTTCTATTTAGAATCTACCTGTAAACTGGAAAAATAGTACGATGATTCCCAGAGCCCAAACATAAATCGCAAACGGTTTTAAGGAATGCTTTTTCAAATAGCCAATCATCCATCTTACGGCAACATAGCCAAATAGGGCAGAAGAGACAATTCCGACGAGCAGGGCAGATAAAGAAATTTCTTCTCCGGCACCACCGAGTAAATCCTTCGTTTGCAAAACGATTGCTCCGGCAATGGCTGGTGTTGACAATAGGAAGGAGAAATATGCAGCCGTTTCACGGTCCAATTTTCGCCACAAGGCTGCCACAATCGTCATCCCTGAACGGGAAATGGCTGGCATGATGGCAACCGCCTGAAACGTTCCAATGATCAACGCATCCTTATAACTGATGTCGTCCATTTTTTTATGGCCATTTTTCGCTGAATCAGCGAGCCACAGAAAGATCCCCGTAATTAAAAACTCCCAGCCAATCGTCACGCCAGTTTTCGAAATTTCATCAATAAAATCCTTAAAAGCAAGTCCAAAGATAACAGCAGGAATCGTTCCGACAATGAGCAAAATCGTTAATTTACTAAACGGATTTTTAATAATTTTAATAAATTCATCCTTATAAAAAACAAAGACAGCAAGCAATGTACCGACATGGAGCATCGTATCGAGCAGGAGTCCTGCTTCCTGTAAGCCAAATAAATTTCTTCCTAAATAGAGATGTCCTGTACTACTGATGGGCAAAAACTCTGTTAAACCCTGGATAATCCCAAGTATCAGCGCTTCTAATTTTGTTAACATACATTCCCTCACATTCTAAAAAAAATAACTTGTACAATTAAAGATATGTCAAACTAGATATTGAAATTCTCTTCTATTGGATTTAATTGCCAAAACCGTCAAATAAAATCTGAAACAAAATATGTGCAATTTGTTAGTCCACTCCCATAAAATAGGATTAAAGCCCTTCCGAGAGGAGATACACGTTTGGAAAATAAACATTTGCACTTTAATACTTCAATCGGTGTCAAAAAGCCTGAGAATATCCGCAATAAAGCCCAGGCATGCCCTTTTTGTGAAAGGGACCAGCTTACCGACCTCATAGCAACGGACGGTCCGATTATTCTATTAAAAAATAAATATCCCGTTTTGGAAAATGCCTATCAAACAGTGTTAATTGAGACGGACGATTGTCATGCTGAGCTATCAACCTATTCGAAAGAGCATTTACATAGATTGATTAGGTTCGGCATCAAGCATTGGTTAGAAATGGAGAAAACCGGCAGGTACCGATCTGTTATTTTTTTCAAAAATCACGGACCATTATCTGGCGGCACACTTGCCCACCCGCATATGCAAATCATCGGACTTCATGACCTTGACTATAAAGAAAAAGCAGATTATGAAATGTTTCAAGGGATTGTGATGGACGAAGGGGAAGGGGTTCGGATGATTTTATCAACAAAGCCCCGCGTTGGTTTCTATGAATTTAATATAGAAATGTCAGAGTCAATTTATTTGGAAAGGTTTGCGGAATATCTGCAAATTGCAGTCCACTATATTCTTAATCATTTTCCCTTTAAGGCAAATAGTTATAACGTGTTTTTTCATCATCTTGATCGAAAAATTTATGCAAAGGTGGTGCCGCGTTTTGTGACGACCCCGTTATATATCGGCTATGGTCTTCCGCAGGTGCCCAATAATCTGGAGTGGATGGCTGAGGAGTTAAAGCGGATTTATTTTTGTAAATAAATCCAGTCAATGGTTAGAAGTTGTGATTTAGGCGTTAAAAAAATATAATGGAGTAATGTAAAAGTTTTATTAAGGTGGAGACTTACGCATGACTTCCAATAAAAACACAACTTCCAAACTTGATTACAATCTTGTTTTTATTTTATTATTATTGTTTTTGGCGAGCTGTATTTCTATTTATAGCGCCCAGGCGAGCGGGCAATATAAGGAGAATTTCGTCGTTAAGCAAATCTTTTGGTACGCCGTGGGCGGCGGTATCATCACCGCGGTGATGACCCTGGACTCCGACCAATTGAAGAAGCTGACATGGTATGCCTACGGGTTCGGGCTTTTTCTGCTGGGCTTTTTAATTGTTGCGCCAGCGAGCATTGCTCCTGTGATTAATGGAGCGAAGAGCTGGTTCATCGTTCCGGCAATTGGTTCACTTCAGCCATCAGAGTTTGTTAAAATATTCATCATCTTAACCATTTCACGAGTGATTGATGATCATCATCTAAAAAATCAGGGAAACAAGACGATACAGTCTGATTTTTGGTTATTAATAAAGATTGGCATTGTGACGATGGTGCCATTGATGCTGGTCATGCAGCAGCCTGACTTAGGTACGTCGCTTGTGTTCCTTGCGATCATGATAGGTATGATTTTTATTTCCGGTATTACCTGGAAGCTGCTTGTACCGATTTTCTCATTTGGAACGGTGCTAGCTTCAACGATTTTATATTTTGTTGTCTGGAAACCGGATATTCTGGAAAAATATCTTGGTGTAAAACAGTATCAATTTGGCCGAATATACTCCTGGCTCGATCCATACAATTTTCAAAGCTCGGCCGGTTACCAGCTAACGAAATCCTTGCTTGCGATTGGCTCAGGTCAAACAGGTGGAAAAGGTTACGGAAATCGGGAAGTTTACTTGCCAGAAAGCCATACTGACTTTATCTTCAGTGTAGTTGGCGAGGAATTTGGATTTATTGGCGCGAGTGTGTTAATCAGTTTGTTTTTCCTTTTGATATACCATATCACGAAGGTAGGCATGGAAACGAAGAATAATTTTTATACGTATATTTGTGTCGGCGTCATCAGCATGATTACCTTTCACGTTTTCCAAAATATTGGCATGACGATTGGCGTTCTGCCAATCACCGGTATTCCGCTTCCGTTCATCAGTTACGGGGGTAGTGCATTAATGGGGAATATGCTCGGACTCGGCTTAATCTTTTCGATTCGTTACCATTATAAAAAGTATATGTTTTCGACAACGGCATAATCTTGTTTTGAAAAGGGCGACTTGGATCGCTCTTTTTTTTGCTGAAAAATTGGTTTCGCGGAATAAATCCCAAAATCGGCGAAATAAATTAGAAAACGCGCGAAATAAATTCAAAAGTTCGCGAAATAAATTCAAAAGTTCGCGAAATAAAACTCAAAACTAGCGAACATCAAAAGTGCGCGAATTTCCTCCAAAACAAACTAAAAAAGAGCGAGGCCATGGCAAGCCTCGCTCTTTTCATATATATAGAATGGAAGGTTTTTTACAAAAATTATTTCTTTAATAAGATTTTCTCAAGATCATCCAGCATTAGGTTTGCTGCTAAAACACCGCCGGCTGTGTTCCAAATTGCGTCACTTACTTCGTGCACATTTCCGCTCTTCACCGCATTTAAATTTTTCCAAAGTGGGTCATTTGTCCACTCTGTTGCTGTATCCAACGCTGCTTTATCACCGTTTGGCGCATAGGTGAAATAGAAAAGTTGGTCAGCATCCATTTTAGGAATCACTTCTTTGCCTACCTCAACCGCAAGTTTACCGAGCTTATTTTCTGGTGTGAACAGCGCTTCCTGTTGGGCTGCTCGTTTAAATCCTAATTTATCGAAAATTACGCCGGAGAATGAATCCGTGTAGTATATACGGGATTTTCCAGCCATAAAACGCACGATGGAGATCTGTTGATTTACTTGATCGCCTAGCTTTCCTTTAACATCTGCAACGTGTTTATCAAAATCACTTAAGACTTGGGTGCCTTTTTCTTCAAGGTTTAAAGCTTTTGCATATAATTTAAAGTTCTCTTGCCAATCTCCTCTAAGTGTTTCGGAAAATACAGTTGGTGCAATCGCACTTAGCTGAGGGTAAATCTTTTCTTGTCGAAGCTTGTTGCCAATGATTAAATCAGGCTTTAGGGTGGCAATCTTCTCAACATTTACTTCACTTTCCACGCCAACAACCTCTACGCCGTCCATATCCTTTTTAATATGGTCGTACCATGGATTTCCAAGATAAGATTGAACAGCCCCAACAGGTTTTACACCTAATGCGAGCAACGCTTCTGTTCCCTCGTTTGTTAAAATAACGACTCTTTTTGGAGTCCCTTTAATAGTGGTAGAGCCCATGGCATGTTCAACCGTATAGGATTTTTCTTCTGCTTGTTTCGGTTCTGCCTTCGTACCGGCCGTTTTTTCAGTCGAACTGCCGCAAGCAGCTAATAAGAAAATAGCTAAAACAGATAAAAGCGTAAGTATCGTTCTTTTCATCTTACTATGTAGCCTCCTTGTTTAAATGTGAATGATAATCATTTTCATCTACACGCTTATCATAAAATGGGAACTAGCCAACTGTCAACAATTTTATTGAAAATGATTCTCATTTCAATTGACAATCATTATCAATTGAGGCTAAACTTAAATTAATAACCTAATAGAAAGGTTTAACTCGAAATGTTTTTAAAAAGTACTTTTACAAAATGGATTGGTTTAATCACGGCAATCCTGTTTATGCTTGGTTTTATCTGTGCCAGCATTGTTTTTGGCTATACGGAAACAAGTTGGCAAACAGCGATCGATGCCTTTACAAATAACAATGGATCCAATGAACATATTATTATTCAAACGGTTAGATTGCCGAGGGCGTTGATTGCTTCTGCTGTTGGGGCCAGCTTGGCCATTGCCGGGGTTCTCATGCAAACATTAACGAAAAACCCATTGGCTTCGCCTGGAATTTTTGGGATTAATGCTGGTGCAGGATTTGCTGTTGTCGTCGCCATGAGCTTGTTTTCGGTTAACAGCCTGCAGGCATTCAGCGGTCTCGCTTTCCTAGGAGCAGCTGTCGCCGCCATCAGTGTTTACGCTATCGGTTCATTCGGCCGTGAAGGGTTGACACCAATGAAGCTGACACTAGCGGGTGCTGCGATGTCAGCGATGTTTTCCTCATTTACACAAGGTTTGCTTGTATTGGATGATGCCATGCTTGATCAAGTATTGTTTTGGCTGGCAGGTTCAGTTTCAGGCCGGAAATTGGAAACGCTGATTTCAGTCCTGCCATACATAGGGATAGGCTGGCTTGGTTCTTTCATCATTGCAGGAAAAATGAATATCCTCGCTATGGGGGAAGACGTAGCAAAGGGCCTTGGGTTAAATACCGGCTTTGTAAAAATTACAATTGGAGTTTTGGTCATTTTATTGGCTGGCGGCTCCGTTGCTGTGGCTGGTCCGATTGGCTTTGTTGGAATTGTGGTCCCGCACATTACTAGATCGATTATCGGAATCGACCATCGGTGGGTGATACCATTGGCCGGAATCCTAGGGGCGATTCTATTATTAGCCGCAGATATTGCTGCGCGCTATATTTTAATGCCGTCCGAAGTTCCTGTCGGGGTTATGACGGCCATCATTGGAACTCCATTCTTCATTTACATTGCAAGAAGGGGGTTCAATGCTAGATGAGTAAATATAAAAATTTCCGTGTATTTAATGGTCGAATGTCATTTTTACTCGATCGTAAAGCAGTCATTATTTTTATGATTCTTTTTTTGATAACTTTTGCAGTCTTTATCATAAGCACGGGCGCTGGTGAAATGAAAATTAGCCCGCTTACCGTGGTTAAGGTTTTATTTGGTACAGGACCTGAAATGGAAACGCTGGTTATCGAATCCTTTCGGCTGCCAAGAATCATTATCGCTTTAATGGTTGGGATTTCTTTAGCCGTTGCAGGAGGCATTTTACAAGGAATGATCCGCAATCCGCTGGCTTCCCCAGATGTCCTTGGGATTACTGGCGGAGCGGCCTTTGCCGTTGTTAGTTTTTTAGCGTTATTTAGTGATAAAAACCATTCCTTAACCGTCAGCATTGCCTGGCTGCCATTAGCTGCTTTTATCGGTGCTGGAGTTGTTGCTTTTTTAGTCTATTTCCTTGCATGGAAAAATGGCGTTTCACCAATCAGGCTGGTTTTGATAGGAATAGGAATATCAACATTAATGCAAGCATTAACAACTTTAACCATGGTAATGGGTCCGATTTATCAGGCAAGTCAGGCAAACATTTGGATTACTGGTACTGTTTACGGCTCCAATTGGAAAAATGTTGCCACTCTGGTCCCATGGTCAGTCATATTTCTCATTATTGCTTTTGCAGTTTCAAGAACCATCAATATCCAAGAGCTTGGTGATGAAGTTGCTACCGGATTGGGTGGTAAGGTTCAAAAGCAGCGGTTTATGCTGCTCATGATTAGTACCGCATTAATCGGAAGTTCGGTAGCCTTTGCCGGCGGAATTGGCTTTGTTGGCCTTATGGCTCCGCATATGGCACGGAGGTTAGTAGGTTCCTCATTTGGCGCACTGCTTCCAACCTCTGCGCTCTTAGGCGGAATTTTAGTCATGGTCGCAGATTTAATCGGGCGAACAATGTTTTCGCCATTAGAGGTTCCGGCAGGTGTATTCACAGCTGGAATTGGTGCACCTTATTTTATCTATCTGCTTTTTAAAACAAGAAATGCTTAGAAAAGGAGCTGGCATGATGAAGAATGCGATTGAAACGAAAGAATTATCACTTTCATATGGGGAAACGCTCATTATTAATGAGTTGAATTTGCAAATTCCAAAGGGTGAAATAACCGTTTTTATTGGAGCAAATGGCTGTGGAAAGTCAACTCTGCTTCGTTCAATCGCCCGTCTGCTCAAGCCAAAATCCGGTTCGGTTATCCTTGAAGGAAAGGCAATTGCCACGCTTTCTACCAAAGAAATTGCAAGAAAAATGGCGATTTTGCCGCAGTCGCCAACCGCGCCTGAGGGCTTAACCGTTTTGCAGCTTGTCAAACAGGGACGTTATCCGCATCAATCCTGGTTAAAGCAATGGTCGGAAGAGGACGAGAAAAAGGTTAATGATGCCCTAAAAGCGACACGCTTAGAGCACTTGAAAGAAAGGCCAGTTGACTCTCTTTCCGGAGGACAAAGACAGCGCGCTTGGATTGCGATGACTTTGGCCCAGGACACCGAGATTATTTTACTAGATGAACCAACCACCTATTTAGATATGACCCATCAAATCGAAATTCTCGATTTGTTGTTTGAACTAAATGAATTGAAGAATCGAACCGTCGTTATGGTCTTGCACGACCTTAACCTCGCCTGCCGCTATGCTCATAACGTTGTAGCGATTAAAGATCAAAAGGTTTACGCTCAGGGAAAACCCGAGTATGTCATCAATGGCAGTCTTGTAAAAAATGTTTTTGATATGGACTGTGAAGTTATGAAGGACCCTTTATTCGGTACACCCCTTTGCATTCCTTATGGGAAGGGAAGATGTATCATCGAGAAGGCGGTAGCAGCCAATGGGTAACATGCTGGCAGAAACTAATCTGCAAAAATATAGGTTAGCATCAGAATTGAAAAATTCATTTTGCGTCGGCGATTTACTTGATGAAAAATTTCTAAAGGTATTCATTGATAATCTCAGTGAATCAATTGGTGCTCCGTCGGAAAAAGTGTCTGCTTCGATTTTTATGAAAAGGTATGCATTCATTACGGTCTTGTCACTTTACGTCATGACTGTTTGGAATAAAAAGCTGAATGTGACTTTAAGCAATATTGAAATGGAGTCTCCCGAGCAAGGGAAGGAGTGGCTCCCTTCCCTATCATTAAAGGATGCAAACGGAATTGCATGGGATGGGAAGAACCGTGCTGAGTGGAGAAGAGGAGTATTAAAAGACCTTTTTGCAAAAAATATATTCCCTATCATCGAAAAATTAGAAAAAATGTTCAGAATTTCGAGGTTAATTTTGTGGGAAAATATTGCTGTGTACATATTCTGGCTGTATGAAACCGAATTAAAGGATTTAAATAATGGAAACGTATTAAATGATTTTCGTTTTTTGATGGTCGAAGCAGAAGGAGCGATGTTTGGACGATATAAAGGAAATCCTCTGCAAAAATACTATACCGAAAAGGTCGAAGAAGTTAGAATGAGGAATACATGTTGTTTTTCTTATCAATTACCGGCTGGTAAGCGTTGCAAAACCTGTCCGTGTACGCAAATCACCAAAGATAGAAGGTGTCATGATGGAGAAAGTATTTGCTCAGCAGTTCGAAGCTTTGCTTGAAAAATACAGTGAGTTATTAGTTGGGGAATCCTCTGAGGTTACGAAAGAAAAAGTGAAATCCTGGGCTCTCTACACCCACATCGCTAAATCCATGCCCGCTCTCGCCAAGCACTGGAATGAACTATACCCAGAAGCAAAGGAAGAAATGAAGCAAATCATTAACGAAATCAAACAACTAAATGAACAGCATCGAAACTCTGCAAAAAAGTGAAAAACAGGCTGAATGGTTCAGCCTGTTTTTCTATTTTTTAAACTGACTATTTTGGCTGTTTGTTTTGTTGAATCCTGGATCCTCGCGGCCAGGGCCAGCATTGCCCTGCGCACTAGCAGCACTTACGCTTGCCTTGGAAGGATTTTTTTTCATTTTACCCATTGATATCACCTCTAAAAATAGATTTCCCACATCACCTAAAATTATCAAAAGTCAAGATAAAAGTAATTTTTCAAAAAAAATTCAATTTTCCGCGTTTATTGATTGCACAAATTTTCGAAATATTTTATATTAATTAATAACAGGACTCATTCAAATGTGAAATTTTTTTAATAAAAAAATGAATGAGTATTCATTCAAAGCGATGAAGGGGGAGACAATGTTGAACCAACTTATTAAAAAAGCAGCCGTCCTAGGATCTGGAGTAATGGGGTCAGGAATTGCGGCGCATCTCGCAAACATTGGAATACCAACACTATTATTGGATATTGTGCCACGTGAATTAACCAAGGAAGAAGAAGCAAAAGGACTCTCTTTATCTGACAAACAGGTACGCAATCGTATCAGTGTAGCGAACATTCAAAAATTATTAAAGCAAAAGCCAGCACCATTAACCGTGAAAAAAAATCTTGCCCTAATTGAAGCAGGAAACCTCGAAGACGATTTAGTCAAATTGAAAGATGTTGACTGGGTTATCGAAGTAGTTGTTGAAAATCTGAATGTAAAGAAACAGGTTTTTGAAAAGGTTGATCAATACCGCAAGCCCGGCAGTATCGTCAGTTCCAATACTTCTGGAATCTCAGTGGAAGCGATGGTGGAAGGACGTTCCGATGATTTTAAAAAGCACTTCCTTGGAACACATTTCTTTAACCCGCCGCGTTATTTAAAATTGCTTGAGATTATCCCAACGCAATATACAGATCCAGAAGTTCTCTCATTCATGAAAACGTTTGGTGAGGATGTTTTAGGTAAAGGTGTGGTTGTCGCAAAGGATACACCGAACTTTATTGGTAACCGCATAGGTACTTATGGGCTCCTTGTAACTGTTCGTGAAATGCTAAAAGGCGGCTACAGCGTCGGTGAAATTGATTCAATCACTGGACCTTTAATCGGCCGTGCGAAAAGTGCGACATTCCGTACACTTGATGTAGTAGGATTAGATACTTTCTATCATGTAGCAAACAATGTATATGAAAATGTCGCTGGAGAAGAAAAAGAAGTATTCGAAGTCCCTTCATTTATGAAGACAATGGTGGAAAAAGGATGGCTTGGCAGTAAATCCGGGCAAGGGTTCTTTTTGAAAAAAGGCAAAGAAATTCTTGAATTGGATCCAAACACACTTGAGTATGGTCCACGCAAAAAGCTTTCCACTCCTTCAGTAGAGCTCTCTAAGCAGGAAAAAGGAACAGGGAACAAATTGAAAGCGCTTGTATACGCAAATGATCGTGCCGGACAATTTTTATGGAATACAACGAAACATTCTTTAATATACTCTGCACAGTTATTAGGAGAAATTGCTGAAACAATCGTTTCAATCGATAGAGCGATGAAATGGGGCTTCGGCTGGGAAAAAGGTCCCTTTGAAAATTGGGATGCCATTGGTGTCGAACAATCAGTTCAGAAAATGAAAGAAGAGGGCTTGGAAGTGCCAGCTTGGGTGACAGAAATGCTCGAGAAAGGAAACACCACGTTCTATAAGGAAGAAAACGGTGATCTCTATTTTTATCACAAAGGCGAATACCAACTTGTGGAGATCAATCCAAAAGTGATTGACCTTAAGAAAATTAAAAATCAAAAAGGTGTTATTAAAAAGAATGGTGGCGCAAGCCTGATTGATATTGGTGACGGGGTAGCCCTGCTAGAATTCCACTCACCAAATAACGCCATCGGACTAGATATCGTGCAAATGATTAACTTCGCTGTCGATGAAGTCGAGAAAAATTATAAGGGACTAGTGATCGGAAACCAAGGAAAGAACTTCTGCGTTGGTGCAAACCTGGCGATGATGCTAATGGAAGCCCAGGATGATAATATACCTGAGCTAGATATGGTGGTTCGTCATCTTCACAATGCACTTTTAAAAGTAAAATACAGCTCTAAGCCAGTTGTGGCAGCCCCATTTGGAATGACACTTGGTGGCGGAGCAGAGGTATGCTTACCTGCAGCACACATTCAAGCCTCGTCAGAAACATATATGGGTCTTGTTGAAGTAGGTGTAGGCTTGCTTCCAGGTGGAGGCGGAAACAAGGAGCTTTACATTAAGCATTTAGAAAGCTTGCCAAATGGTGTCCAATTCGACTTGCAGAATATAGCGAATAAGGTATTTGAATCCATCGCCACCGCGAAGGTATCTACATCAGGTGATGAAGCTCGTGAAAATAATTTCTTAAACTTTGCTGATGGAATCAGTTTCAATGGCGACCATCTGCTCTATGATGCCAAACAAGCAGTGCTAGCTTTACATGAAAAAGGCTATAAGCCTAAAGTGCGCCGCAAGGTTCCAGTCGTAGGTGAAACAGGTTATGCGACACTTCTGCTTGGTGCAGAAGCGATGCGTTTATCCGGCTTCATTTCTGAACACGATCTAAAAATTGCCAAGAAGATTGCCTATGTCATTGCCGGCGGGAAAGTGCCATTTGGTACGGAAGTCGATGAGCAATATCTATTGGATTTAGAGAGAGAAGCATTCTTAAGCCTAATTAGAGAGCCAAAAACACAACAGCGCATGCAGCACATGCTTGTAAAGGGTAAACCATTACGTAACTAAACTAATAGATTAAGAGAAAGTGAGGGAACTTCATGAGAGAAGCGGTAATTGTGGCCGGAGCGCGGACCCCGGTTGGCAAAGCAAAGAAAGGAACGCTTGCCCAGGTTCGTCCAGATGATTTGGGAGCATTGGTCGTAAAAGAAACATTAAAGCGGGCCGGTAATTATGAAGGAAATATTGATGATTTAATCATTGGCTGTGCTATGCCTGAAGCGGAACAAGGAAATAACATGGCCCGTAATATCGGGGCATTAGCAGGACTTCCTTACACGGTCCCCGCCATCACTATCAATCGTTTCTGCTCATCGGGCTTGCAGGCGATTGCTTATGCAGCCCAAGGAATTATGCTTGGCCACACCGATACAGCCATCGCAGGCGGAGCAGAATCGATGAGTTTAATTCCGATGATGGGGCATGTCGTTCGTCCAAACGTTAAATTGGCGGAAACTGCTCCTCAGTATTACATGGGAATGGGGCATACCGCTGAGCAAGTAGCGCAAAAGTATGGCATTTCCCGCGAAGATCAAGACGCCTTTGCGGTAAGAAGTCATCAGCGTGCGGCTAAAGCGTTAGTCGAAGGAAAATTCGTTGATGAAATCGTACCCGTCGATGTCACCATTCGTACAGTTGGTAAAGACAATAAACTAGTTGAAAAAACGATTCAATTTTCACAAGACGAAGGTGTTCGTCCAGATACAAACTTAGAAACATTAGCGAAGCTCCGCCCGGCCTTCTCTGTTACAGGTTCGGTAACGGCTGGTAATGCCTCACAAACTAGTGATGGAGCAGCGGCCCTCATGTTGATGGACCGTGAAAAGGCAGAGTCGCTTGGACTTAAGCCATTAGCGAAATTTAGATCATTCGCAGTCGGAGGAGTTCCTCCTGAAATAATGGGTGTCGGCCCGGTTGTGGCGATTCCAAAAGCGTTGAAGTTAGCTGGTTTAGAGGTATCTGATATTAATCTATTTGAATTAAACGAAGCCTTTGCCTCACAATCTCTTCAGGTTATTCGTGAGTTGGGACTTAATGAAGAGAAAGTAAACGTAAACGGCGGAGCCATTGCTCTTGGCCACCCACTAGGCTGCACAGGAGCAAAGCTTACATTAAGTCTTATCCATGAATTGAAGCGCCGAAACGAACAATTTGGTGTTGTCACCATGTGTATTGGCGGCGGAATGGGTGCAGCAGGAGTATTTGAATTATTGTAAAACCTTAAAAAAAGATTAGGAGGAATTTTCATGACTGAAACTAAAAAAATCGTAAAAGGCGGAAGCTTTTTAGTTGAGGATCTTTCATATGAAGATATTTTTACACCAGAGGATTTTACCGAAGAACACTTAATGATTGCCCAAACAGCAGCAGACTTTGTTGAAAAAGAAGTGGCTCCGGTGCTTGAACACTTAGAAAACCATGAATTTGATCGTACCGTGAAGCTGTTAAAGAAAATGGGTGACCTTGGTTTATTAGCCGTTGACGTCCCTGAAGAGTTTGACGGCTTAGGATTAGATAAAGTCACTTCATCAGTTATTACAGAAAAAATGTCAGGGGCTGGCGGATTTTCCCTTTCTTATGGGGCACACGTTGGAATTGGATCCTTACCAATCGTTTTATTCGGAAACGATGAGCAAAAGAAAAAGTATTTGCCTGCCCTTGCATCAGGTGAAAAAATTGCAGCCTATGCCTTAACAGAGCCAGGCTCAGGCTCAGATGCCCTAGGTGCTAGAACTACTGCAAAACTAAATGCTGCAGGAACTCACTATATCCTAAATGGTGAAAAGCAATGGATCACAAATGCCGGCTTTGCTGACGTATTTGTTGTCTATGCAAAAATCGATGGTGAACACTTCACGGCTTTCATTGTCGAAAAAGACTTCAAAGGCGTTTCTACTGGTGCTGAAGAAAAGAAAATGGGGATCAAAAGCTCATCCACTCGTACACTAATTTTAGAAGATGTAGCAGTCCCTGTTGAAAATTTATTAGGCGAATATGGCAAAGGTCATGTTATCGCGTTTAACATCTTAAACATCGGCCGTTACAAGCTAGCAGTCGGCGGTGTCGGCGGCTCAAAAAAAGCATTTGAAATGACAGTAAAATATGCAAATGGCCGTAAACAATTTAAAACACCAATTGCCCAATTCAATTTGACAAAAGAAAAATTCGGCACAATGGCTTCTAAAATCTATGCCGCTGAAAGCTCTGTTTACCGTACAATTGGTTTGTATGAAAATAACCAGGGACAGCTCTCTACTGAAGAGGCGAAGGACATTAAGAAGGTTGCTGGTTCAATTGCGGAATATGCAATCGAATGCTCCGTAAATAAATTCTTTGCAAGTGAAGTATTGTCGTATGTGGTAGACGAAGGCGTCCAAATTCATGGCGGATACGGCTTCATGCAGGAATATCCAATTGAAAGAGCTTATCGTGATGCCCGGATTAACCGCATTTTTGAAGGAACAAACGAAATCAACCGACTATTGGTGCCAGGCACCTTCTTGAAAAAGGCATTTAAAGGAGAGCTTCCTTTATTCCAAAAAGCAATGGCGCTTCAAGAGGAATTAATGATGTTAATGCCGGAAGAGCCTGGCGATGAGCCGCTTGCGCAAGAAAAATACCTCGTTAGAAATGCAAAAAAGATTGGCTTGCTTGCAGCTGGTTTAGCGGCACAAAAATTTGGCAAAGCGCTTGAAACTGAACAAGAAATCCTCTCTAATATCGCGGATATTACATCTCAAGTTTATGCAATGGAATCAGTTGTTTTACGTACTGAGAAAGCAATTGCTAAGGCCGGCTTAGAGAAGAGCAAGCAAAAGCTTCTTTACACACAAATCTTCTGTCAAGAAGCCTTTAATGAAATCGAAGCGCATGCGAAAGAAACACTAGTGGCGATCGAACAAGGTGACACCCTTCGTATGATGCTTACATCACTTCGCAAGTTCACTCGCCACACACCGATCAACGTGATTGCGAAAAAACGTGAAGCCGCAGATGTAATCATTGAGGCAGAACGCTATTTAGTGTAACGTGCTCCGCTCCCTTCAAGTTTGAGGGGAGCTTTTTATTTTTAAATATTTTTTTTATAAGCAGGAAATTCTACAAAAGGTGTCGAAATTTATCTTTGAATGCCGTCTATTAGGATTTTGAAATGTCATATGATAAAATGCATTTGACTAAAGGGTTTTAGAGGGTGGTGTAACCGTTGGCATTAACTTTTTACTGGTATCCGAAATGTGGAACCTGTCGAAACGCGAAGAAATGGCTGGATGCCAATCATATTTCTTATGAAGAAGTACATATTGTGGAAAATCCTCCGTCACGTGAGCAACTGCAGGGATTTTTCCAAAAAAGCGGCTTGGAATTAAAGAAGTTTTTTAATACAAGCGGTCAGAAATACCGGGAATTAGGGATGAAAGATCGAATGAAGTCGGCAACTGACGATGAACTATTAGATTTATTAGCATCCGACGGCATGTTAATCAAACGTCCTATCTTATCTAACGGTGAGCATGTTACAGTGGGCTTTAAAGATGAAGAGTTTGAAAAAATGTGGCTGAAGTAACGTTGCCATCATGCGAAACTGGTAATCGATTTATTTCGATGATAGATTTAAGAGAAAATTTATTGGAGGGATTTAACTAATGAGTACACCAAAAGAATTACGTTATTCTGAAGAACATGAATGGGTAAAAGTTGAAGGAGAAAAAGTGCGTGTAGGGATCACTGACTTTGCACAACATGAGTTAGGCGATATTGTTTTCGTTGAACTTCCTGAAGTTGGCGATGTAGTAACCGCTGATGAGCCATTCGGCAGCGTTGAATCTGTTAAAACTGTTTCTGAGCTTTATGCTCCTGTTAGTGGTAAGGTCGTTGAAGTGAACGAAGATTTAAGCGACAGCCCTGAGTTTGTTAATGAATCACCATATGAAAAAGCATGGATGATTACAATTGAACTATCCGACAGCAGTGAGTTAGACAAGCTGATGACTGCTGAACAATACGATGAAATGATTAAAGAAGACTAATTTTTTGCAAAAGGCACCTCAATGTGGGTGCTTTTTCTATTGAATAAGTATAAATTTCCACTTTTTCTACTACTAATTTTGGGCAGGCTATAATAAAATGTGAAGACAAGCGAAATACAGACATGAGCTAATTCCTATTTTTAAGATGGCAATAATGATATAGTTGACGTACTTAGAAGCAGGCACACGTTATACGGAATTTGGAATATGTTAACATAAAACAACTTCTCTTATAGGTGATGGATAATGAATGATTCGTATGTTGACAAAGTTCTTATTGTCGAAGGAAAATCGGATAAAAATAAAGTAAAGAGTATCGTAAAGGAACCAGTTGAAATCATTTGTACAAATGGAACCATCAGTATCACAAAATTGGATGAATTGATTGAATTTCTTGAAGACAAGGATGTCTATATCCTGGTGGATGCCGACGAAGCCGGCGAGAAATTGCGCAAACAATTTAAACGGGAATTTCCTCAGGCGGAACATTTATATATTGATCGGATGTATCGTGAAGTAGCCACCGCGCCAGTACATCACCTAGCGACTGTACTGTTAGGGGCGAATATTGACGTTCATACCGAGTATTTAGAAATGAGCTAATTGAAAATGAATGAATGGAATAGAAGTGATTTAACTGCCTTCCTCGAATCGGAGGCAACCGGGTTGGTATATTTTTATACCCCTTTATGCGGAACCTGCCAGCTTGCATCAAAAATGCTGCTAGTAATTGAAGAATTAGTTGAAATTAAAAGTGGAAAAATGAACTTAAATTTTTATCCAGATTTGGCTTTGGACTTCGCGGTTGAAAGTGTGCCTTGTTTGCTTATCGTGCAAAATGGGGTGGTGAGAGAAACGCTTTATGCGTTCCACTCTGTGCCGTATTTGTTAGATAAAATTAAAGAGTATATAAGCTAAAAAACAGATGCTGGTTGAGGCATCTGTTTTTTTGAGTCACGGGTGATAGTGGGCGTTCCTGGTTAAAAAAAGTCGTGCCTGTTATTCTGAGAGGTTCAGAGTGCCGGTGCCAGAGAAAAAATAGAGCCGCCGGTCACTGTGAAAGGATCAGAGTGCCCGTACCAGAGAAAAAACAGAGCCGCCGGTCACTGTGAGAGGTTCAGAGTGCCCGTGCCAGAGAAAAAATAGAGCCGCCGGTCACTGTGAAAGGATCAGAGTGCCCGTGCCAGAGAAAAAATAGAGCCGCCGGTCACTGTGAGGGGTTCAGAGTGCCCGTGACCGTAGAAAAGCAGAGCCACCGGTCACTGTGAGAGGTTCAGAGTGCCCGTGACAATGAAAAAGCAAAGCCAACGGTTACCGTAAAAGTTCAGAGTAGATGTATCATTTTAAATCGAGAAAACTATATTCTTTCTTTCCAACAACATAATAGTTTCGCTTTAAAACCCTCCGAATAGTTTTCATTGAATCCACCCCACACCACTCCTGTACAACATTAGTAGTAATTTTCTTATCTGGAAATAGCAGCTTAATTTCCTCCACGCTTCGCAAAATCGCAGAGTCAAGCCCTTCCTCGTATCCACAATCATTACAAACCAGTTTACCGTTAGATAAGGACACATTGAAATTATCAAAGTATGAACGTTTTTCGACATATTTCTCAGGAAATCCCTGCAATAACTGTCGAGCAATAATAAAAGGATTACAGCTCTTTCTGAAAGAATAGTATAGGAAATAGCATTGGACCGGAGTGGTGAAAATGATAGAGGCCTTCAATAAGTTTCTGGAAAAAGTAAGCCAACAAGAGCATATCCTTCCATTGATTGAAGATGCAGATATACGGGTAAACCTTGTATCAAGCCAACAATCCATCCAGTTAGTAATAAAAAAAGGAGTCATTTTTACCCTGCAAAATGAACCCGCAAAATATGAAATAAGCGGCGATTTACATGCCATGACACAACTACTCGAGGGTAAGCAAAGATTACGAACCCTCCAACTAACCATAACAACTCCATTAAGAATCACATTATTGCTTGAATCCCTATTTTACCTTACGAAGGCGCAGGAAGATTTTGCAAAAATAATTTAATCATACGTATTGACTCGGAATTAACGATCAGGTAATATGTAAATAGAATATTCTACCAATTAAAAAATCAATCTTATCAAGAGTGGCGGAGGGACTGGCCCAATGATGCCCGGCAACCGGTTTGACAACAACACGGTGCTAAATCCAGCAGAGCGGACCAAGCTCTGGAAGATAAGAAGAGAGACCCCCTCTTCTTACTGAAGCGGGGGTTATTTATTTTAAAAGGGAGTGGGACTAATGGCTGAAAATCAAAAAAAATATCGGTTTGAAACATTAAGTGTTCATGGCGGTTTAGCTCCAGATCCAGTGACAGGTGCACGTGCAGTTCCGATTTATCAAAACAATGCCTATCAATTTAAAAGCACAGAACATGCAGCCAACTTGTTTAGCTTAGCAGAACCGGGATACATATATACACGTATTCACAATCCGACAACCACGGTTTTTGAAGAAAGAGTAGCTTTATTAGAAGGCGGTGTTGGCGCCCTAGCAGTCGCAAGCGGGATGGCTGCCATTACACTCGCCATTTTGAATATTGCTGAAGCAGGCGATGAAATTGTCGCAGCATCTAATCTCTATGGCGGAACCTATAATTTATTTGCCGTTACTCTCCCTAAATACGGAATTAAAGTGAAATTTGTGGATACCGATAATCCAGAAAACCTCCGCACGGCTATTTCTGAAAAAACAAAAGCCGTCTTCGCTGAAACGATTGGTAATCCAAGCTTGCGCGTACTTGATATTGAAAAAGTAGCGGAAATTGCACATGAAGCCGGAGTCCCGTTAATTATTGATAATACTTTTGCTACACCTTACCTGTGCCGACCGATAGAGCATGGGGCAGATATTGTTGTCCATTCTGCAACTAAATGGCTCTTAGGCAATGGTACAACCACAGGGGGAATCATTGTGGATGGCGGTAAGTTTGACTGGAATTCGCCAAAGTTTCCTGGCTTCATTACTCCAGATGCAAGCTATCATGACCTTGTTTATGCCGAGGCATTAGGTGCCATTGCTTATATCATTAAAGCCCGTGTGCAATTATTACGTGATCTTGGTCCAGCTTTAAGTCCGCAAAATGCCTTCTTGTTTACGCTTGGTCTTGAGACTCTCCATGTTCGCATGAAAGAGCATGTGGCCAATACTAATCAAGTAGTGGAATATTTGTTAAATCACCCCGCTGTTGAGTGGGTCTCTTATCCAGGGCATGCTTCACACCCTGATTATGATTTAGCTAAAAAGTACTTGCCAAAAGGTGCGGGATCTATGGTTATTTTCGGTATTAAGGGTGGAAAAGAAGCAGGGGCGAAACTGATTGATGCTCTTTCATTATGGGCGCATGTTGCTAATGTTGGGGATGCAAAGAGTTTAATCATTCATCCGGCTAGTACCACACATCAGCAGCTGGATGCGGAAGGACTCAAAGCAGCTGGTGTATCAGAGGACTTAATCCGTTTATCGATTGGAATTGAAAATGTTCAGGATCTAATTGAGGATTTAGAATCAGCGATTGAGGCGTCAACTGGGTTAACGTCGATAAAGGCCAATGTATAAAATTTCCTAAATTATTTTTTCAGAAATTTCATTGACACTCCTTTTTATCCGTGTTACGATAGCTTTTGTGAAATAATTACTTAATCGATTTAAAGTGTTAATTGAATATAGGATGCTTGATGCTCTTATCAAGAGAGGTGGAGGGATGTGCCCGATGAAGCCCGGCAACCGTCAATTTATTGAAATGGTGCCAATTCACACAAAGCGATTGCTTTGGGAGATGGGAGAAAGGATTATATTAATGATGCCTTTCTGCCTGCGCAGGAAGGCTTTTTATTTTCCTGAAATAGGAATCATTCCAATGGAACAATCAAACCCTATATTCAAGTAGTAGGTTGCAATTTCAGAATTTTAAGTAAACAGGATAAAAAGTAGGTGAAACCATTCAATGATTTCGATAAAAAATGTCCGAAAAATCTTTCCTTCGAAACAGGGGCAGCTAAAAGCAGTTGATGATGTCAACCTAGAAATTAAAGAGGGAGAAATTTTCGGAGTGATTGGATATAGCGGCGCAGGGAAAAGTACCTTAATCCGGATGCTCAATGGACTTGAACTTCCAACGGATGGTACGGTTACGGTGGCAGGTCGCGAAATTTCAAAAATCAAGGGAAGCGAGTTAAGGAAGGCGCGCCAGGAAATCAGCATGATTTTCCAGCATTTCAATCTCCTATGGTCAAGAACCGTTAGCGATAATATTGCCTTTCCATTAGAAATCGCCGGAGTCCCAGCCTCTCAAAGGCAAAAAAGAGTTAACGAGCTAATTAAGTTGGTTGGTCTTGAAGGCAGAGAAAATGCTTATCCTTCTCAACTTAGCGGTGGGCAAAAACAAAGGGTCGGTATTGCCAGAGCACTTGCCAATAACCCTAAGGTATTACTTTGTGATGAGGCTACCTCAGCGCTCGATCCTCAAACAACGGATTCAATCCTAGACTTATTAGTCGATATCAATAAACGGCTTGGATTAACAATCGTTCTAATCACGCATGAAATGCATGTCATCCGAAAGATCTGCCACCGGGTAGCTGTCATGGAAAGCGGGAAAGTCGTGGAGATTGGACCAGTATTGGATGTATTTAAAAATCCAGAACAGGCCATTACCAAACGCTTTGTACAACAGGTAACAGAACCGGAGGAAACAAAGGAAACTGTTGATCATTTGCTTGAACGATACCATACCGGACAAATCGTCCAGTTAACTTTTGTTGGCGAATCAGCAGAGCAGCCAGTGATTACAAATTTAATTCGTCATAACAACGTGACGGTTAATATTTTGCAGGGGAAAATTTCGCAAACGCAAAGCGGTTCATATGGAACCCTCTTTATTCATCTTGATGGGGATGACCATGAAGTCGACAAAGCCGTAGACTTTATCCGGTCGCAGCAGGTTGGAGTGGAGGTGGTTGTAAATGATTAAAGAATATTTTCCAAATGTTGATTGGCTAATTTTGTGGCAGGAAACAAAAAATACCCTTTATATGTCGGGGATTTCAGTCCTAGCAACCTTTATTTTAGGGACCCTGCTCGGATTAATATTATTTCTTACTTCAAAGGGAAACCTATGGGAAAATAAACCGATTAACGTGGTATTCAGTGCGATCGTTAATATTTTCCGCTCCATACCGTTTATCATCTTAATCGTGTTATTAATTCCGTTAACAACGATATTGGTTGGATCGATGATTGGCGTTAATGCCGCCTTGCCTTCACTAATTATTGGGGCTGCCCCGTTTTATGCGCGGATGGTGGAAATTGGCCTTAGAGAGATTGATAAAGGGGTTATTGAAGCAGCCCGTTCAATGGGAGCAACAACTGGCACCATCATTTGGAAGGTACTACTTCCAGAATCAATGCCGGCACTCATTTCAGGGATTACGGTTACAGCGATTGCCCTTGTCAGTTACACGGCGATGGCGGGTGCGATTGGGGCAGGCGGCTTGGGAAGTCTCGCTTACAACTATGGGTACCAGCGAAACCAAAATGATGTCACCTTTATGGCTACAGTCGTCATTCTACTTATTGTGTTTGTGATTCAATTTATTGGTGATTTCATCACTTCAAAATTAGATAAAAGATAAAAAGGAGAGGTTAAAATGAAGAAATGGTTAACAGTACTTTTAGCATTAACACTTGCACTTGCTTTAGCGGCTTGCGGTAAATCTGAAGAGAAGTCCGAAAGCACAACTGAAAAGGGCAGCAAAACAACAACATTAGTTGTCGGGGCATCAACTGTTCCACACGCAGAAATTCTTGAAAAGGCAGCACCACTTTTAAAAGAAAAAGGTATTAATTTAAAAGTAACCACATTCACAGACTATGTTTTACCAAACAAAGCTCTTGCTTCAAAAGAACTTGATGCTAACTACTTCCAGCACATCCCTTACTTAGAGTCTCAAAATAAAGAGTTTGGATATGGTTTTGTCAATGCTGGCGGTATCCATATTGAGCCAATTGGTATTTATTCTAAGAAATACAAAAAACTAAGCGATCTTCCTGAAGGTGCACACCTAATTATGAGCAACTCTGTCGCTGACCATGGCCGTCTTCTTTCATTACTTGAAAAAGAAGGACTAATCAAGCTAAAAGACGGAATTGATAAAACAAAAGCTGAATTAAAAGATGTTGTTGAAAATCCTAAGAAATTAAAGTTTGATGCTAACTATGAAGCGAAATTATTACCACAAATCTATAACAATGGCGAAGGCGATG
Organism: Neobacillus pocheonensis; assembly: GCF_050477905.1. NCBI lineage: Bacteria > Bacillati > Bacillota > Bacilli > Caryophanales > Bacillaceae > Neobacillus > Neobacillus pocheonensis. The sequence continues at coordinate 264,107 of NZ_JBCNAD010000020.1, forward strand.
CTGTTCTAATCAACTCCAACTATGCGATTGATGCTGGTCTAAACCCAGTTAAAGATTCCATCGCAATCGAAGATAAAGAATCACCATACGTAAACGTAATCGCGGTTCGTAAGGGCGATGAAAACAAACCTGCAATCAAGGCTCTAGTTGAGGTACTTCATTCAAAAGAAATCCAAGACTTCATTCTTGAAAAATACAAAGGTGCCGTTGTACCGGTTTCTGAATAATAAAAGATGAGAAAGCAGGCGTCCAGCCTGCTTTTTCATATAAATAGGAAGAAAGTAAGAATACATGAATCAACCTAAATGGGTAAAAATACAAGAGACTTTAAACTTGAATCCCCTTGGCAAATGGTAAAAAAATAAGGTATTATTTTAACCGAGTGTGTTTTACATAATAGGTTATTTGTCAGAATTATCGTAAAATTCCTTTTTGTATTCTCATTTAGGACTTGCTTAATGAAAATAGCTGCTTGGTTTTTACTGTTTTAGAGTTGCTAATACATTTCATTTGTTATAAGATTGGAATGAGAATAAAATGAGAATTGAGTTACAGATCACACGTGATCTACATTGATACAAATTAATCTTTTCGGAGGTATAAATATGGCTGGATCAACGTTAACTATCAAGGATTTACACGTAGAAATTGATGGGAAAGAAATCTTAAAAGGTGTAAACCTTGAAATAAAGGGTGGAGAAATTCACGCAATCATGGGTCCTAACGGAACTGGTAAATCGACTTTATCTTCTGCTATCATGGGTCACCCAAAATATGAAGTGACTAGCGGTAGTATCACATTAGACGGACAAAACGTTCTTGAAATGGAAGTAGATGAGCGTGCCCGCGCAGGACTTTTCCTTGCAATGCAATATCCAAGCGAAATAAACGGAGTAACAAATGCCGATTTTTTACGTTCAGCCCTAAACAGCCGTCTTGGTGAAGGCAATGAGATTTCTCTTATGAAATTTATCCGGAAAATGGATAAGCAAATGGAATTCCTAGAAATGGATTTAGATATGGCACAGCGCTATTTAAATGAAGGCTTCTCCGGCGGTGAGAAAAAGCGTAACGAAATTCTGCAATTGATGATGCTTGAACCAAAAATAGCGATTCTTGATGAAATCGACTCAGGTCTTGATATTGACGCTCTAAAGGTTGTTTCAAAGGGTGTTAATGACATGCGCGGCGAAGACTTCGGCTGCTTAATTATTACTCACTATCAACGTCTTTTAAACTATATCACTCCTGACCATGTGCATATTATGATGCAAGGCCGTATTGTGAAATCAGGCGGAGCAGAGCTGGCACAACGCTTAGAAGCAGAAGGATATGACTGGATCAAGAAAGAGCTTGGCATTGAAGATGAAACAGTTGGGCAAGAAGCGTAAGCAGTTAGGAGGATTACTATGACAACCGAAACAACATTACCATTTGATAAAGGGTTTGTTGGCTCTTTTTCAAAAGAAATGAACGAACCTGCCTGGTTTGCGGAGCTACGTCTAAAGGCATTAGACCATTTCGAAGAATTGCCAATGCCGCGCCCAGACAAAACGAAAATTGATAAATGGAACTTTACTCAATTTAAACAGCATACCGTAAAAAGTGCTGCCTACACTTCACTTAATGAATTGCCAGAAGAAGTAAAAGCATTGGTTGCTGAAAATAAGAACGTATACATCCAACGTAACCAAACTCCAGCCTTTTTATCTATATCAGAAGATCTAAAAGCTAAGGGTGTTATTTTTACAGACATTTTCACTGCTGCAAGAGATCACGGAGATTTATTGAAAAAGTATTATATGACACAAGCAATCAATGCTGATGAACATCGTCTTACTGCCCTTCACGCAGCACTTGTAAATGGTGGAGCTTTCTTATACGTTCCTAAAAATGTTGAAATCTCTGAACCAATTCAAGCTGTTTATGTACATGATGATGCAGAAGCGAATCTGTTCAATCATGTGATTGTCGTGGCAGATGACAACAGCTCTGTAACGTATGTTGAAAACTATATATCAACAATGGAAGAATCGAATACAGTAGCCAATATCCTTACCGAAGTCATTGCCAATGGTAATGCCAAGGTTCAATATGGTGCGGTCGATACCCTGGCAAAAGGAATCACTACCTACGTGAACCGCCGCGGTGTTGCCGGTAGAGATGCACGGATTGAATGGGCGCTTGGATTGATGAATGAAGGCAATACCATTTCAGAAAACACCACTAACCTACTTGGCGACGGCGCTTACGGTGATACAAAGACCGTAGTTGTCGGCCGCGGAGAGCAAACACAAAACTTTACTACTAAAGTTGTTCACTTTGGTAAACATACAGAAGGCTACATCTTAAAGCACGGCGTTATGAAAGATAGTGCTTCTTCCATTTTTAATGGAATCGGCAAAATCGAACATGGTGCATCTAAATCCAATGCAGAACAGGAATCTCGTGTATTAATGCTTAGCGAAAAAGCACGCGGCGATGCTAACCCAATTCTGTTAATTGATGAAGATGATGTAACAGCAGGCCACGCAGCTTCTGTTGGTCGTGTCGATCCTGTTCAACTGTATTATTTAATGAGCCGTGGAATTCCGAAAAAAGAAGCAGAACGCTTAGTTATTCATGGCTTCCTTGCTCCAGTTGTAAACCAGCTTCCGATTGAAGGAGTAAAGAAACAGTTAACTGAAGTGATTGAAAGGAAAGTACGCTAATGAATATCGGGGATATTCGCAAACAGTTTCCAATCTTAGATCAAGAGGTTAACGGCAAACCTTTAGTATATCTAGATAGTTCGGCAACTTCGCAAAAGCCGCTAAAGGTTATTGAAACGATTGAAAAATATTATCGTGAAATCAATTCCAATGTCCACCGTGGTGTGCATACACTAGGAACAAGAGCAACTGATGCTTACGAAGGAGCTCGAGAAAAGGTTCGTAAGTTTATCAATGCCAAGTCAATTCAAGAGGTTATTTTTACAAGAGGAACAACGACTTCCATTAACACGGTTGCTGCAAGCTACGCGGCAGCGAACCTGAAGGAAGAAGATGAAATCGTTATTACTTATATGGAGCATCACAGCAATATTATTCCGTGGCAGCAAGTAGCGAGACGGACTGGTGCCCGGTTGAAGTACATCCCGCTTCAGGAGGATGGAACGATTTCGCTCGAAGATGTACGAGCAACAGTGACACCGAATACAAAAATTGTTTCGGTTATGCAGGTATCCAACGTGCTTGGCGTCATTAATCCAGTAAAAGAAATTGCCCAAATTGCCCATGATAATGGCGCGATTATGGTAGTGGATGGAGCGCAAAGTGCCCCGCATATGAAAATAGATGTTCAAGACTTAGACTGTGATTTCCTTGCTTTTTCAGGACACAAAATGTGCGGACCTACCGGCATTGGTGTTCTTTATGGGAAGAAACACTTGCTTGAAAAAATGGAGCCAATCGAGTTTGGCGGTGAAATGATTGATTTCGTCCAGTTGCAGGAATCAACATGGAAAGAGCTGCCGTGGAAATTCGAAGGCGGAACACCAATTATTGCAGGCGCCGTTGGTCTTGGAGCAGCCATCGACTTTTTAAATGAAGTGGGCTTAGACAATATTGCCGAGCATGAACACAAGCTGGCTGCATATGCTTTAGAGAAAATGTCTACTGTGGAAGGCATGACCATTTATGGTCCGCTTGATCCGGCAAAGCGTGCAGGACTAATTACATTTAACTTAGCGGATGTCCACCCACATGATGTCGCCACTGTTTTAGATGCGGAAGGAATTGCTGTTCGCGCCGGACATCATTGTGCTCAGCCGTTGATGAGATGGCTTAAAGCATCGGCTACCGCTCGTGCAAGCTTCTATTTGTATAATACCGAAGAAGATATTGATAAACTTGTTGAAGGACTTGTTAAAACAAAGGAGTATTTCAGCGATGTCTTCTAATAATTTAGATACACTGTACCGTCAAGTTATTATGGATCATTATAAAAATCCTCGTAATCGTGGGGTTTTGGAAGATGGCAGCCATACGATTGACATGAATAACCCGACCTGTGGTGACCGCATTCGTTTAACATTAAAAGTAGAAAACGGAATCGTGGTTGATGCCAAGCAGGAAGGGGAAGGCTGCTCGATTTCGATGTCATCTGCTTCGATGATGACGCAAGCGATTAAAGGTAAAAAAATCGAAGAAGCTTTAAAACTAGCGCAGATTTTTTCCGATATGATGCAAGGAAAAGATGTTGAAGATGACGACGATATTGATTTAGGTGATATCGAAGCACTTCAAGGTGTGTGTAAATTTCCTGCAAGAATCAAGTGTGCGACACTTGCTTGGAAGGCAATGGAAAAGAGTTTGAAAGAAGAGGAACAACAATAGAACGGAAGGGGTTTTGAAAGCCCCTCTCGTTTATGAATGGGAGGAACACGACGATGGCGAAAAAAATGCCTGAAATCGGTGATTATAAATATGGTTTTGCCGATAAAGACGTCTCCATATTCCGATCAAAACGTGGTTTAACAAAGGAAATTGTTGAAGAGATTTCTAAGCTAAAAAATGAGCCTCAGTGGATGCTTGATTTCCGCTTGAAATCACTTGAGCATTTTTACAATATGCCAATGCCACAATGGGGCGGAGATTTGGCTTCTTTAAACTTCGATGAAATTACGTATTACGTAAAGCCGTCTGAGAAGTCTGAGAAGTCATGGGACGAAGTACCGGAAGAAATTAAAGCAACATTTGATAAGTTAGGGATTCCTGAAGCAGAGCAAAAGTATCTTGCTGGGGTATCTGCACAATATGAATCAGAGGTTGTATACCATAACATGAAGGAAGACCTTGAAGCACTAGGAATCGTCTTTAAAGATACGGATTCCGCGCTTAAAGAAAATGAAGATATTTTCCGCGAGCACTGGGCAAAAGTTATTCCTCCAACAGATAACAAATTTGCGGCTTTGAACTCTGCTGTTTGGTCCGGCGGCTCGTTCATTTATGTACCGCCTGGCATTAAAGTGGATACACCTTTACAAGCGTACTTCCGCATTAACTCTGAAAACATGGGTCAATTCGAGCGCACATTAATCATCGTTGATGAAGGCGCACACGTACACTATGTAGAGGGGTGTACGGCTCCTGTTTATACAACAAACTCGCTTCACAGTGCGGTTGTTGAAATCATCATCAAAAAAGATGCTTACTGCCGTTATACAACTATTCAAAACTGGGCAAACAACGTGTTTAACCTAGTTACGAAGCGTGCAGTATGTGAAGCTAATGCGACAATGGAATGGATCGACGGTAATATCGGTTCTAAGTTAACAATGAAGTATCCTGCGGTTATCTTAAAAGGCGAAGGCGCACGCGGTATGACGTTATCGATTGCGATTGCCGGTAAAGGCCAGCACCAGGATGCAGGAGCGAAAATGATTCACTTAGCTCCAAATACATCTTCAACGATAGTATCGAAGTCCATTTCAAAGCATGGTGGAAAAGTAACCTACCGTGGTCAGGTTCACTTTGGTCGTAAAGCCGACGGTGCCCGTGCGAATATTGAGTGCGATACGTTAATTATGGATAATTTATCAACATCAGATACCATTCCTTACAATGAAATCTTAAATGACAACATTTCACTTGAGCACGAAGCCAAGGTTTCCAAGGTTTCTGAAGAGCAGCTTTTCTACTTGATGAGCCGTGGTATTTCTCAGCAAGAAGCAACTGAAATGATCGTTATGGGCTTCATCGAGCCATTTACAAAAGAATTACCAATGGAATATGCCGTAGAGATGAATCGCTTGATTAAGTTCGAGATGGAAGGCTCCATCGGTTAATATTATTCAAAAAATTTCCCCGCTTGCCTTGTTGGCAGGCGGGTTTTTGTGTGTTGATGGTGACTTGGTATTAGATATTTGTCGGATAAGGTTATGTAACTGTCAGATAGCCTCTGTTTACTGTCGGAAACCGCAACTTTACTGTCGGAAGAAACTATTACTGTTGGATAAGGTTAATTTACTGTCGGTTACCTTCCGCTTACTGTCGGTAACGGCCACTTAACTGTCGAAATAAGCTATTATAAATCTACACGGCCCTTTTATTTGTAAAAATTATGCTATTATAAGTTTACGGAGGTGATCGAATTGATCTATATTGGTGTAACCGGCTGGGGCGACCATGACAGCTTATACCCTGGTCAAATTGCCTCAAGAGATAAATTGAAGGAATATGCAAGCCATTTTCCCATTGTTGAAGTAGATACCGCCTTTTATGCCATCCAGCCACAGCGGAATGCACAAAAATGGGTCCACGATACCCCGGAGAGCTTCCAGTTTATTGTTAAGGCCTATCAAGGAATGACCGGCCATTTACGTGGAGAAATCCCTTTTGATACGAAGCAGGCGATGTTTAAAGCTTTTATAGAATCATTAGAACCATACATAGACAACAAAAAACTTGCAATGGTGCTATTTCAATTTCCCCCTTGGTTTGATTGCAAGCGGGAAAATGTCGACTATTTAAGATGGTGCAAGCATGCAATGGGGGACATACCCTGTGCCCTGGAATTCCGGCACCAATCTTGGTTCAAACCAGATTTTCGTGAAAAAACACTAGATTTTATGAGAGAAGAGAACTGGATTCACAGCATTTGTGATGAACCACAGTCCGGAGAAGGCTCCATACCAACCATTCTACAGTCTACCGATCCTAACAAAGTCCTCGTCCGCTTTCATGGCCGAAACGTTCACGGCTGGCAAAAAAGAAAAGGGGAAGACTGGCGCGAGGTACGTTACCTGTATCGGTATAATCAACAAGAACTCGAAGAATGGGCAGAGTCCATTAAGAACTTAATGAAGGAATGCTCTCAAATCTATCTCCTTTTTAACAATAACTCTGGCGGTGATGCGGCAGACAATGCCAAACAATTGATGGAGATATTACAAATTGATTATGAGGGGCTTGGTCCAAGGCAGCTAGATTTATTTTAAAATTAGAAGGTGTAAAAAATGGAATGGATTCTTTTGGTTATTATCGGACTGGCAGCGAGTTCACTGGGCTCGCTAATCGGTTTAGGGGGAGGAATAATTGTTGTTCCGGCATTGCTTTATTTAGGCTCATTTTCAGCATTTGGCCATGTTACCCCGCAGATTGCGGTAGGAACGTCCTTATTTACCATGATTTTTACAGGGTTATCATCCACACTCGCTTACATGAAACATAAGACAGTTGATTATAGGAGCGGATTAATCTTCCTTATAGGAAGCGGACCGGGTAGTATTCTCGGAGCCTGGGTAACTGAAAAATTACCGATGCATTCTTTTAATATTTTTTTCGGGTTGTTTATCATTTTAGTTTCAATAATCTTACTGCTAAAAGATAAACTTAAGCCGCTTCCCTTTCAAAAGGAAAAAGGAATCGTTCGAACCTTTACAGACAATTCTGGGAAAACTTTTGAATATGGCTATAATCCAATTATTGGCGTTCTCGTAGCATTTATTGTTGGTTTTGTGTCAGGAATATTCGGAGTTGGCGGAGGCTCCTTAATGGTGCCGACGATGATATTAGTATTCTTCTTCCCGCCCCACGTAGCTACAGCTACCTCCATGTTTATGATATTACCAACATCGATTCTTAGCTCTATTACGCATATCTCGTTAGGGAATGTTAACTGGCTATACGCGTTGGCGTTAGTCCCAGGAGCGTGGATTGGAGCGAGGGTGGGCGTATATTTAAATACTAAGCTTAAGAGTAAAACAATCGTATTAATATTGCGGACGATATTAGTTATTGTTGGAGTACGATTAATCTATGAAGGAATTGTAGGATAGTGACACGAATGGAAACGATACATATTTATCATACGAATGATGTTCATAGCCACTTAGAAAATTGGCCCCGTATTGGGCAGTTCCTGAAACAAAGGAAGACACTGCATCTAAACAATAGTGAAGAAGTATTTCTCTTTGATATCGGTGATTTTATTGATCGCTGGCATCCCTATACGGAGGCAACAAAAGGAACTGGAAACATAGATTTATTAAATGAGTGCCAATATAACGCTATCACGATTGGAAATAACGAGGGGATCAATCTTCCATATAAAGAGCTGAATCATTTATACGATGACGCTCAGTTCGATGTTCTTGCAGCGAACCTTTACAAAAAAAATGAAGTATATCCAAGTTGGAATAAACCATATGAGATTTATCAGACGAATAAGGGAACAAAGATAGGCGTAATCGGTTTAACGGCAAACTTTGCCCATCTTTATGAATTACTTGGCTGGAGGTTAACAGAACCCATAGAAGAGCTAAAAAAGTGGCTCCCAATATTAAAGGAAAAATCCGATATCGTTATCTTACTTTCACATCTTGGCATCCATGATGATGAAAAGATTGCTAGTGAATTCCCAGAGATTGATGTCATTCTAGGGGCTCATACGCATCATTTTTTTGAAAAAGGAAAGCTAGTCAGGGAAACACTGCTGGGCGCCGCTGGGAAGTATGGCTATTTCGTAGGGCATGTCACCCTAAAGCTGAATGAACAAAAAAGAATTAACAGTAAGGCAGCCACTCTTTATAAAGTGGAGGAATTACTTGAGGCACGAGATGAGCAAAAACAAATCCAGTCTTACCTAATACAAGGTAAGGAATTATTAGCACAAAAAATTGTCACTTTAAATGAACCACTGAAAGTTGACCCTTTTAAGGATACGTACTTTTCCAGAATCCTATGTTCGGCATTAAGAGAGTGGTGTAAAGTTGATGCTGCCATGATTAATGCTGGGCTCCTTTTAGGCCCTTTATCAGGTGAGGTAACAGAATATGACCTACTAACCATTTGTCCTCATCCGATTAATCCTTGTATTGTGGAACTGACAGGAAGAGAATTAACAGAAATTCTAGTCGAAACCCGGGATGAAAATTTGCCGCATAAACAAATAATGGGTCTAGGTTTCAGAGGAAAAGCTCTTGGGATATTCGTGTATGAAGGTATACGCTTTCATAAAGAAATGATTTTTATTAATGAAAAGCCATTAGTGCTAGAAGATAGCTACTCATTGGCTTTGCCAGATATGTTTACTTTCGGTCATTTTTTCAAAGGAGTCCTTCCACATAAGCAAAAAACTTACTTCCTGCCGGAATTTTTGCGGGATTTGTTAAAATGGAAATTACAGCAGATGTCCTAGATGAATACACTCTTTTCCGATTCTTGTCATAATGTGATAATGAAGAAAGGAGTGTAGAAATTGATCGAGCTTTCACCAATCGAAATAGACGGCCATACCTTTTTGGCTGTCACTGTTTTACTTCCAAAAACAACCTTGCTTGCAGTGTCAAGCGATAAAGGATATATTATGTGCGGTGCTTTGGATGTGGGGTTACTAAATGAAAAATTAAAAGACCGCAAAATTATTGCTGCGAGAGCAGTTGGGGTAAGAACCATTGATCAACTTCTAAATGCACCAATGGAATCGGTGACACTTGAAGCGGAGGAACTGGGAATTCACCAAGGAATGATCGGCAGAAACGCCTTGTTAAAAATGATTTAAAGCTTGCTAAAAAAGGCAAGCTTTTTTTAATGGGCTAGTTCCATACATAAAAGCATACATATAGCTTGAAGGGGTGATTTTTTTGGCAAAGATTCGCAGAAGACGTTTGAAGCGAGGACCGCTGCCTTTCCGTTATGTTATGCTGCTCTCCTTTGTTTTTTTTCTTTTTTCGACGGCCATGGGATTATGGATTATTAATAAAGGTATTGAACCGGCATTAATCAGTTATGCTGAATCCCAATCAAAAAAAATAGCCTCACTGGTTATCAATAAAGCTATTAATAAAAAAACAGTAGATGTTGGCGACGTAATAGCATTAGAACCAGGCAGTGATGGGGCACCCCCCAGTGCTACATTAAAAACAGAGGTTGTTAATCAAAAGTTATCTGAAATCACTAATCAGATTCAAAAGAATCTGAATGCTGCGGAAAAGGGAGACCTGTCCTCCTTACAACAATTAACTGACGTAGAAATTGATGTGAAAAACACCAATACAAATGGAATCGTATGGAACGTTCCGCTTGGGAGAGCAACCAATTTAGCATTGTTCGGTAACCTTGGACCGAAGATTCCAGTGCGATTTCAAGCGATTGGCGATGTCCGTCCAGACGTAAAAATCACACCAAAACCGTTGGGAATCAATAATACATGGATTGATGTTGCTATTCATTTAGAAGTGTCCGTTCAAATCATTACCCCATTTGAGACGAAAATCACCAAACTTATTCAGAAAATCCCTGTTGGCGGAAGACTGATTCAGGGTGATGTTCCACAATTCTATAATAATGGCAGTAATGCGCTTCCCTCCATCGAATTGCCGAAACAAGAAGAGAAGAAAAAAACAAGTTCTTCAAACTAAGAAGGACTATCCGCCGGGGATGGTCCTTTATTTTTTTCGCAAATTCATTCTTTCAATCCGTTTCCATTTCGCTAAATGCGGGTAGGGGTCAAACGACCACTCTGTTATTCCATTGTCTTTATACATTCCATAATGCAAGTGTGGAGGAAATTTGCCTGAAGTGCCTGGCGGGCCATATCCCGTATTTCCAACACTGCCAATAACCATTCCAGGCTCCACTATCGACCCAACCTTTAAATTTCCGGAAAAGCCGCTAAGATGTGCAAAGTAATGATAAGTATTATTGATATCACGGATGCCAATTCTCCAGCCTCCGAACTTGTTCCAGCCCTTCATTTCTATTATGCCATAGGATGTAGCTCGAACAGGCACTCCATGACCGGCAAAGATATCCGTTCCTTCATGGATTCTTCGGCCGCCCCAGCCGCGGGCATCGCCCCAAGTACTGCGGTAACTGTGATTGGAGCGAATCGGTACAGGGAAAACCTGTGTATCTAAATTCAGCCTTCCAAAATGGCGATACAATTTTGCTTTTCCCTCGATAATTCCTACTGTTTTATCCCGATGATAATAATTCCATAATCCAATTTTTATATTGTCATGGTCGACACCATAGGAAAGTAGATAATTAGCAAAAGAATATAATACGTCCTCGTCACTTTTAATGCTGGCTTTACCATCCCCATTCCCATCGACGCCCATTCCATTAAAAAACTGGATGATAGCGGGGTCCTTTGTAGTAGGGTTCGGATTTGTCAGGCCAACCCATTCCTCAGGACGAAAATATATGGCAATCGTGCCATTTGGTTTAGGTAAATCACGACGAGCCAAACGGACACTTCTCTCATATTGATCAATGGCGGCAAGATAGTACCAAGGTATATTTGTAACAGTTTCCACTTTTCTGTAAAGCTTCATTCTTTCCTGATAGGGATCAGGTTCCTTAGCTTGAGCATCCCTGACAGCAAATGTAGTGGTAAAGAATAAGAGGAAAGTTCCAATTATCAGAACAGCCCGCACAGGAATCCTCCTTCCGATTAATGTACAAGATTAGTTTATGTCTTCTAAACAATTTCATTATGGTTAATAATTGGTAAGAAGAATTGATTGCTTGTCGTCAGGCAGGCAGTATGATAAAGTGACATCAGAAGAACTCATTTTCCATACATAAGTGGAATGCAAGGGGTGTAGAAATGAGCAAGAAAGAAGAAATATTACGTAAACCGGATTGGTTAAAAATAAAGCTAAACACGAATGATTCTTATACGGGCTTGAAAAAAATGATGCGGGAAAAAAATCTCCATACTGTTTGTGAAGAAGCCCGCTGTCCAAATATTCACGAATGCTGGGCCGAAAGACGTACGGCAACATTTATGATATTAGGGGATACGTGTACCCGTGCCTGCCGTTTTTGTGCCGTAAAAACTGGCCTCCCAACAGAACTGGATTTGCAGGAACCAGAAAGAGTGGCCGACTCCGTTCAGCTTATGAACTTAAAGCATGTTGTTGTCACAGCGGTAGCACGCGATGATTTAAAGGACGGCGGTGCTGCTGTTTTTGCTGAAACCGTACGTGCCATCCGCCGTAAAAATCCATTTACCAGCATTGAAGTTTTACCCTCAGATATGGGCGGTAAAGAAGAAAATTTACAAATGTTAATGGATGCTAAACCCGACATACTAAACCACAATATTGAGACTGTTCGACGTTTGACTCCAAGAGTGAGAGCACGTGCCAAATACGATCGTTCCCTTGAATTCTTACGCCGGGCTAAAGAAATGCAGCCGACCATTCCAACTAAATCTAGCTTAATGATTGGTATTGGTGAAACAAAGGAAGAAATTCTTGAAGTAATGGACGACTTAAGAGCTAACCATGTGGATATTATGACCATCGGACAATATTTACAACCAACAAAAAGTCATCTTAAAGTTGAAAAATATTATAGCCCTGAAGAATTTAAAGAACTGCAGCAAATTGCCATCAGTAAGGGATTCAGTCACTGTGAAGCAGGTCCGCTCGTTCGTTCCTCCTACCATGCAGATGAGCAAGTGAATTCGGCTGCAAAGCATAAGCAACTACTTGGTGAAAAGGAAACAAAACAAGCTTAAAATTAGGAAGAGTTCAGTCTAGGATGACTGAACTCTTTTTACGGTTTAGCTACCGATTTTGATTATAATTTTGGTCGTCGGGAGTAAGGCCATTTTCGTCCTCATGAGCGCTCATTCTCGAACCCTGAGGAGATTTTTTCATTTGCTTAATTAATCCATTGACCAAGTTCCGGGAATTACGACTTGTAGAATCCAGATTTGCCAGATTTTCAACGTCCCGTATTAAAACTTTATTGTCCGAAACGTAAACGTGGTAGTATCTTGGCACAACAGACATAGCGGTTCTTTTCACCTGATCAGCCGTTAGACTTCGGTTCTTTGAATCGGTCGAATAGGCGATTAAAACTTCCTGATCTGTTACAAGTGATGCGACATCGTTTACATTAGGAATATTTGTACTATACTTACTGATGATGTTAGCTAGCTGCTCTCGGTCAAGCGCTGTATAATGATCATTAGCTGTGTTATCATTCATCAGCGGACTTTTTTGATGTCGGACATACCCATAATTGTTGCTGACGTCTCGAATCCCGCGGCTTGCTCCTTCGTTGTAAAGTTCGTGTCGCTTATTATTGACATTGATGGTATTACCGCTTTCCTCATAAACATCATTTTTGGTCATGTCCTTGGAACATCCTGTAAGCGCTGTGATCGTACATAATCCGATGACGATGATCAATTTTTTCAAGCTTAACACCTCCTTTTATTAGAATAGCCAAAGGGAGGATTTTTTTTCTTAGTAATTGATGGTGAATCGGTTATAATGGGAATTAAGAGTTTCTGGCAAATAGAGGTGAAATAGGATGATTAATATTAACAACACCATGTATGAAGTGGTGCAGGAACATCGGAACGGATTTAATGAGGAAGCCTTAAAAGCGAGATATAGCGATATTTTATCACGATATGATTTCATAGTCGGCGATTGGGGTTACGGACAACTCCGATTAAAAGGGTTTTTTGATGATCAAAATCAAAAAGCAACCTTTGATACAAAAATTAGCACTCTAAGCGAATATCTGTATGAATACTGCAATTTCGGCTGTGCATATTTTGTATTGAAAAAAGTTAAAAAATAAACGAAGGGCTCCCTAAAACCCTTCGTTTTTTTTGTATATAATTTTAGAATTGTCCAGCTCCAGCGCCCAGCGACTAGTGTACTTCGCTCACCTCCTTGCGATAAGTCAACATCGAATCGCTTACGCTCTTCGTGTTTCCTTTATCTCATACGGTGCGCTCCAGTCCATACGTCGCTTAACGGGCGCTTACGCTTTTCTTATTGTTCATCAGTTTCTGAATCATCATGCGTGGGATGCGCTCCTTCCATCTGTCGAGGCAAGTCTTGATGAAAGGATTTGAATTCATAATTAAAAGCACTATAAGTTCTCTGTCCTTCTTCCCAAGGAGTGCTTTTATTTTGAACAGGCTTGTCTTTCCTAAATGAAGAACCATACGGACCCTCTGGAAATTCCTGAGCCGTTAGATAATTATGCTGTTTTTCAACATTGGATAATTCCGTATACTTTTCTGCATCTTTATCCGCCATTTATTTCACTCCTTTACATATAGTATTTCATTTGGAGTGAATTTCATGAGATAAAATTTAAACTAATTCCAGTAAAAAGGACCTTAATTCCTCTGCATCTTCTTCATTTAATTGAAACGCAAATTCTAAATAGCCTTCCTCCTGCAAGTCATCATGGCCTATAATGGCAAACCGGTTTCCCTGCATATCAAGGACAAGAGGTTTTCCATAGTGACGGTCGGTTTGAACAATCGCTAAATCATAGCGCTGGTTTTCCCCAACAAAACTAACAAATCTTGTTCTAGTATTTTCTGTATCATCGTATAAGAAAAAACGTTCCTTCATTAAAAAATCTCCTTTATCAAAAATACTTAATAAGCACCTTCTCTATAGTAACAAATTTATGCAATTGATGGGAGTAGAGAATTTTCTGCAAAATTTGTAAAATTTCGTGCCTGGAAAAATACGAAATCTGTCAAAATATGCTACAATATACTTAAATTCTCAAATGTTGGAAGAGGGATGAATTTAATGGTCCGTCGTTACATAGAAAAAGCAAGAAATGTAATGCAATGGGGAAAGAATTTGTTGCCTCTTTCGTCAATTCGCTTTTATCCGCCTCCCTTTATGTTGCGGAATCCAGTGGTAGAGAATGTAACAGAAGCCTTACAAGCCGGCCATGAGGTGGCTGTAATCGTGTTTAATTTAAAAAATTCTGCTGAATTGGCTGGGCTACTCGGGCAAACACAACATTCCCAACTTATTAAACAAATAAAAAAATATTTCCGTATTTCTGTTGAAAAAGAAATTGCCAAACAAGATGTAATTTCCCTTCATGATTTTTATGGAGACGGTTTTACATTATTTATAAAAGTTAATTTTGATCGAGATTGTTTATCGGAAATAGATTTGATGATGAAAAACATTACTTATCATATGGACAAGAAATTACAAACCCTTCACCCCGCAATTGAGCTTATTTTTCAACCGGGTTATATGTTTATAGATAAAAAACATTATTCGATTCATGATTCAGTAATTAAAGCCCACAGTCAAGCGGTTCATATGGCAGAAAAAAAAGCGAAAACCGGCTTTAATGATATGGTGCTTACCATGAGGAAAATTATTTCGAAAAAGGAAATTAAACTTTTGGCACAACCAATTATCGATGTTGCTACGAAAGAAATTAGGGCGTGGGAAATGCTTTCCCGAGGTCCTAAAGGAACTGGATTAGAAAATCCTATGCCTCTCTTTTCTGTCGCCAGGCAAACAGGGATGCTTTACGAGCTGGAAATGATTATAATAGAAAAGGTATTGGAGCAAATAAAGGTAACGAGATGCCGTCAAGACATTTTTGTTAATTGTACACCACTTACCCTTGGCAATTTAAGATTTACCCGGGATTTAAAAAGTCTTATGCTAAAATATACTAGTATTTCCCCTAAGCAGATCACCATCGAAGTGACCGAAAGCGATTCAATCGAGGGCTTAAAGAATTTTAATTATAATATTAAAATGCTACGATTAATGGGGTTTAAAATTGCAGTCGATGACACAGGGGCTGGATATTCGAGTTTGAGTACCATTAGTGAAATCATGCCTGATATCATCAAAATTGACCGTTCTCTGATTCAAAATATCCATCAAAATTCATTAAAGGAATCGATGCTAAAAGGTTTACTACTTGTAGCGAGAGAGGCAGGGTCATTAGTCGTAGCGGAAGGAATCGAAAATGCTGAGGAAGCATCGGTTCTAACACGCAATAAGGTGGACCTGGCTCAAGGGAATTTTTATTCACCGCCAACTGCATTAGTTAACGGATTTGCAACATAGTCAGACATGATAAAAGGAAGTGGAGCAAATGTATTTTG
Source organism: Neobacillus pocheonensis (assembly GCF_050477905.1). Classification (NCBI taxonomy): domain Bacteria; kingdom Bacillati; phylum Bacillota; class Bacilli; order Caryophanales; family Bacillaceae; genus Neobacillus; species Neobacillus pocheonensis. Next base: position 280,016 of record NZ_JBCNAD010000020.1, read on the forward strand.
TTGACCGGGATAAAATTGAAACCACTTTGGTCTATTTAGAAAAGCAAATAGGTCTATTTATTAGCCAGAAGGAATGGAATGAACCATTAGAAAAAGCTGCCATGGAACGAATCACACAAATGATGCTTGAATCTGTATTTGATGTTGGAAATGCGATGATAGACGGGTTTATCATGCGCGATCCTGGGAGCTATGAGGATATCATTGATATTTTAATGGATGAAAGGGTTATTTCGAGTGAAACAGGTAACGCTTTAAAAACGCTTATCCCTTTTCGAAAAATACTCGTCCAAGATTATACGGAAATCGACCATCATCAATTATACGCGCAGTTTACAAAGTATCATCCTGCTTTTTCTAAATTTGTTCAAAATGCCCGAGAGTATCTCATAAATGAATTAGGACCAGTTACCGCATTTAAAAGTCAGAGGTGAGTATCTTTGAAAAAGTATAAAGGCTATTTGATTGATTTGGACGGGACGATGTATAGAGGGGCAGAACAGATTGAGGCCGCCTCTGATTTTGTCAAAGAATTGCGGGATAATGGAATCCCATATTTATTTGTAACCAATAATTCCTCAAGGACACCCGCACAGGTTGCCGAAAAACTACGTGGCTTCGATATTCCGGCAGAAGAAGAGCTTGTATTCACGACCAGCCAGGCAACTGCCAACTATATTTACGATCTAAACAAGGATGCTTCCGTTTATGTCATTGGAGAGGAAGGAATTCGCTCAGCTATTGAAGAAAAGGGATTCCAATTTGCTGGTGAGAATGCTGATTATGTCGTAGTTGGAATTGATCGTTCTATCAATTATGAAAAATTGGCTGTCGCTTGTTTAGCAGTTCGCAATGGTGCGACCTTCATTTCTACAAATGGTGATATTGCGATTCCTACTGAAAGAGGACTGATGCCGGGGAATGGTTCACTGACATCTGTCATTTCGGTTTCTACCCAAACAAAACCAATCTTTATTGGTAAGCCAGAATCGATTATTATGGAACAGGCTTTAAAGGTGTTAGGAACGGCAAAAGAAGAAACCATTATGGTTGGGGATTATTATGACACAGATATTTTAGCAGGTATGAATGCAGGAATGGACACATTATTGGTTCATACAGGTGTAACGACGAAGGAATTGCTAAAAGCCTATGATCGTAAACCAACCTATTCGATCGATTCGTTAAATCAATGGGAGTTTTAAAAGGATGGGAGTAGCTCCCATCCTTTTAAAATTCTAATTTTTCTCTTTTTCCTTCCGTGCTGCTCGGTGCGCGAGTCTGCTAGAAGCGGCGGCCGCAATGGCACCGACAATATCATCTAAAAATGTATGGCATTCACCAGTTGATTTATCATTTAAATGGGCCAAAATTCCAGGCTTTTGCTTGTCGATATACCCATAATTGGTAAATCCAATTGATCCGTACACATTGACTATGGAAAAGGCAAGAATTTCATCTACTCCGTATAAGCTTTCATCGGACGCAATGATGGATTGAAGAGGCTCTTCAAGCATTCCTTTTTCAGCAAGAATATCAAGCTGAATTCCGGTAATAATGGCATTTTGTACTTCACGTTTGGAGAGGACACGCTCAATATTGGCTACACAGTCTTGCATTTGTAAGTTTTCATGATATTTTTCTTGTAAATAGAAAACTAAATCAGCGATATCCTGAATTTCGACGCCTCTTTCTTTCAGCCATCTGCGTGCAGTTTCTTCGGTTACGTCTACTTTTTTGTCGTCAGCCATCCTTTTTATCACCTTTTCTTTGGATTTTCACTATATATATACTCTTTTTCCATAAGATATGCAATCTTCACGTAAAGAACTAAACAAAAATTTATCATTCCATTCGACCCTTTTTCCTATTCATTTTGTAAAAAAACGGGGAAGACAACAAGTTTTTTAAAGCTCACACATATATATGACTTAAGAAAAGGTATGGAGAAGAGGTGGGAACCCAATGCTTCAGAAAATGCTTGAAAATCAATATGGAATTGAGACACAAGAATATATAAAATTAGACACTTATGATGCGTTAAGAGGAAATGGCTGGCTTTATTTAATCTCTAATCCTGCCGGCCGGGAAGAAGCTGATATTTCAGAATTGGGGAAAATTGCAGAGCATCTGCGAAATTATGGCGACCAAAATGTACCTATCTTTTTGCAATCAAAGGAAGGGAATTTAATTACGACGTGGGAACAAAATAAATATTGCGTATTAGCCAATCGGCAAGCAGACGAAAAGCAGCGGAAAATCAAATTAGGGCGAAAACTTGCTAAATTTCATGAACGTGGCAAAAGAGTTCCTTTTCAAATTGAAAGGTCCAACCGGATTGGCAAATGGAAGGAATTATGGGAGAAGCGGCTCGAACAAATGGAAAAGGTATGGAATGGTCTCCTTTTCCAAACGCCAGAAGATGAATTTGAACGATTGTTTATAGAATCATTTCCCTATTATTTGGGCTTAACAGAGAATGCCATCCAATACTTAGTGGATACAGAGCTAGACGAGGAGCCAGGTGAAACGGATAATGGCACGGTCTGTCATGAACGCTTTTCCAAAAAAACATGGGGACCCCTTTCCACCAATCAGTATTTTATTAAAAATCCATTTGATTGGGTTTTCGACCATCGCAGCCGGGATTTAGCTGAGTGGACAAGGGAAAGGTATTTCCGTAATTTTCAAACCTATGATGTGGATTTAAAACAATTTTTTGAAGAGTACCAAAGTGTTGCTCCCCTAACGTCCTTTTCGTGGCGGTTATTATACTCGCGCTTAATCTTTCCGCTTCACTATTTTGAGTGTATCGAAAATTATTATATAACCCGTTCCGAACAGGATAAGAAAACATTAGAGGATAAGTTAAGTAAAATATTGAGGCAATCAGGCGAATACGAAAAGTTTTTAGCAGCATTCTTTCAAATCTCGGGAGCACCGATTAAAAGAATGAATTTGCCGCAGCCGGAATGGCTTTTTAAATAATTTCATTATCGTCATAAAATCGACAAATTTCTAAAAAAAATCAATTCAGAATAGGAGTCATAGAATAAGGATTGAGGAAAGGACGCAGCATGAAGCCTTACATTTATATAACAAGGAAACTGCCTGAGGCAGTCGTAGAATCCATTCGACAAACATACGAAGTAAAAATGTGGGAACACGAGGATATACCAGTTCCTAAAGAGGTTTTATTTTCAGAAGCACAAAAAGCAGATGCACTATTAACCATGTTATCTGACCAAATTGATGAAGAAATTTTAACGGCCGGGAATCAATTAAAGGTTGTCGCCAATCTGGCCGTAGGCTTTGATAATATCGATGTTAAAACAGCGAGCAGGCTAGGGATTGCTGTTTGTAATACTCCTGATGTTTTAACCGATACTACTGCTGATTTAACGTTTGCCCTGCTAATGGCGGCAGCTCGCCGGATTGTCGAAGCAGCCGAGTTTGTCAAAGAAGGTAATTGGAAAAGCTGGAGCCCATTGCTACTTGCAGGCCATGATATTCATCATAAAACAATCGGTATTGTGGGAATGGGGAAAATTGGCGAAACCGTTGCAAAACGAGCAACAGGGTTTGATATGAATATACTTTATCATAACCGGACAAGAAAACCTGAGATCGAACAAAAGCTTGGGGCCGTCTTTACTTCTTTTGAAGAGCTTGTAGAAAAATCAGATTTTCTAGTTTGTCTTACACCGTTAACACCAGAAACCAAAAATCTGTTTACGCGGGATGTTTTTAAGAAAATGAAACAATCAGCTATCTTCCTAAATGCTTCTAGAGGCCCGGTGATCGATGAACAAGCTTTATATGATGCCTTAGTAGCAGGGGAAATTGCGGGTGCTGGACTAGATGTATTTGAAAAAGAACCAATTAATGCTGAGCATCCATTATTAACACTGCCAAATGTTGTCGCACTTCCTCATATCGGAAGCTCGAGTGTTGAAACAAGAACCGATATGATGAAACTTTGCATCGATAATATCACCGCTGTTCTCGATGGTACCGAGCCTAAAACACTTGTGAATAAAGATTGGAAGCCATTAGTAAATGCTTAAATGAAAACACATAAAAAAGCGATTGCAGTGAATGCAATCGCTTTTGTCATTTTATTAAAAAACCTGCTCAACTTCGACAACGCCTGGCACTTCTTCTAAAAGAGCTCTTTCAATGCCGGCTTTTAGTGTAATAGTTGAGCTTGGGCATGAACCACATGCACCTAGCAAGCGAAGTTTAACAATACCCTCTTCTACATCAACTAATTCACAATCTCCGCCATCGCGAAGAAGAAATGGGCGTAATTTATCTAATACTTCTTGGACTTGTTCAAACATTTCTTGTTCTGCCATTTTAATCGTCTCCTTTCCTCTCTATATTATAATGTCATTGGCTCTAAAAATCCATTCTCAGAAAATAGGAAAACGCACATTTATAGACATTTTCTTCGTTTTTATTATTTAAATAATGTAAACTAAAAGAAAAAAGATTGGAATGGTCTTATGACATTTACGGAAGTGGAAATTATTCTATATGGCGCTGAACAATTATGCCCAAGCTGTCTCAACCTCCCTTCGTCGAAAGAAACGTTTGAATGGCTGGAAGCAGCGATTGCCAGAAAGTTTCCCGAGCAGCCTTTTAAAATGTCCTATGTGGATATCCATCTGCCTCCAGAAAAAGATAGTGAAAAAGTTCAATTTGCAAAGCGGGTCATCGATGAGGATATGTTTTATCCCGTGGTCGTGATTAAAGAAAAAGTGGTAGGGGAAGGGAATCCTCGCTTAAAAACAATTTTCTCTGAACTTGAAAAGTATGGTTATAAAGCCGTATAGAAAAGAGAAGCATTCCTAACAAGCGGAATGCTTCTCTTCATATCAGCCATTATGAAATTTATACATCCAAAGGATTCCTGATTTTAATAAGCGAGCGACGCGTCCAGTAATCGCGCGATCTGCCATCATTCCAAATCCGTGCTTTTTGCCTAAAGATCCAAGGACACCCTTTAATTTAATTGCAGGGAAGGATTCAGGCAATGCTTCACCGTTCCACCGCTTCTTTAATACCTCAACAATTTGTTCGGCCTGGCCTTCAGCTAATTGTGCGCTAGGAGCATGCGGAGAGCTAGCACAATCTCCGACCATAAAAATATGTTCATCATTTGGCAGATGATGATGAGTCGTGACCTCAAGTCTTCCTAACCGGTCCTTCTCGCCCTCCATTTCACGGACAATTTTATTAGCCTGAATTCCTGCCGTCCAAACAATCACATCACACCTAATAGGCTGATCGTTGTTATACAGCATATTTTCTTCTACTTTTGTAATGTTGGAATTGTTAATAATTTCAACATTATGCTTTACAAACCAGTTCTCCACATATTTGCTTAACCTCTCAGGGAAAGCGGACAAAATATATTTTCCCCGATCAAACAATTTAATTTGAAGATCCTCGCGGCTTTCACTTAATTCGCTTGCTAATTCTACACCGCTAAGTCCTGCTCCGACAATCCCAACAACAGAGCCAGGCGCTAAATTATTTAAAGCGGAATAGGTCCGGCGGGATTTTTCAATGCTTTGAATACTGTAAGTAAATTGGTCTGCACCTGGGACCCCATGATATTTATCCTCACAGCCAAGACCAATGATTAAGTCATCATATTCCACTGGTTCGTCATCATTTAACAGGACCTTTTTATCATTTCGGTCGATTCCAATGACATCACCGTATTTAATAGTGAGTTGCTCGTGTTCAGGAAAGGTTACACGAATTTCTTTATCAGAAATCGTTCCTGCAGCCAAAGCGTAGTATTCTGTCTTTAAGCAGTGATATGGAACGCGGTCAATAAGTGTTATCATTACGTCCCCAGGCAGATGATTTGGAAGGAATTCATTTAAAATTTTCATCCCGCCGTAACCGCCGCCAAGTATTACAAGGTTTTTCATTTTTTATTTCCCCTTTTTTCTACCAATATCTATTATCTTTATTTTGCTCACATGAGTATCATTTCAGAATCAAAAACATATGGGAATTAATTGATATATATTAGAATAATTCTCTGTTCTTTTACCACATATGAGTATATCTAAAATATGTCGAAATAACAACACTTATCACGCTATTCTTGACAACATCACCATAAACATGATAATTGACGTATCCTGGTAAAAATAGTAGGATAGGTACGTAATGGAGAGGTGAAAAGAATGATTCAACCGATCATTGAATTCTGCATCAGCAATCTAGCGAATGGTGCGCAAAAAGCACTGGAAAAATTAGAGAAGGATCCAAATTTGGATATCATTGAATATGGATGTTTAGGCTATTGCGGTAAATGTGCGACTTCTTTATATGCGCTTGTGAATGGTGAGGTCGTGACAGGAAAAACACCCGATGAGCTCGTCGAGAACATCTATCAATATTTAGAGGAAAATCCGATGTTTTAAAATATACTATAGTAAAAGCTTTAAAAAGGAGGAGAAATGATGAACAAGGATGTTGTAATCTTAACGGAAGCGGCCGCTTTACACATTAAAGAGATGATGAAACATAATGAGGAAGAGGGCGCTTTTTTACGCGTTAGTGTTAAGGGTGGAGGCTGCAGCGGATTATCCTATGGAATGGGCTTCGACCATGAGGCAAAAGAAGATGACGATCAACTTGAACAGCATGGTATTAAAATAATTGTTGATAAAGAGAGTGCGCTCATTTTACAAGGAACGAAAATTGATTATAAAGAATCCATGATGGGCGGCGGGTTTACGATTGATAACCCGAATGCCATTGCTTCCTGTGGATGCGGTTCTTCTTTCCGAACGGCAACGGCAGCTGGTACACCAGAAGAATGCTAGTTAAATAATAAAAGGCGTCCATGTGGGCGCCTTTCGTTTTATTTATCAAACATGGAAGAACTGTGTAAGGGTTGTACTTTTGCTTTAGGATCGATAAATGATTTCGCATTATTGACGGCAGTCGGTGCTTCACCGAATCCACAAGCGATAAGTTTCACTTTGCCATCATATGTACAGATATCTCCTGCTGCATAAATTCCAGGAATATTCGTTTCCATTTTTGAATTTACGACTATAGAATTCTTTGAAATTTCTAAACCCCATTCCTTTATTGGCCCAAGTGAAGATACAAAACCGTAATTACAAATAACGGCATCCACATCTATAGTTTCTTTTCCTTCGCCGTTAGCTGATTCAAGGACAACCTGTTTAATTCCATCTTCTGCCCCAATTAATTCTGCTGGTACATAAGGAGTTTTCACATCTACTTTTGAATTATATAAATTTTCCACACTATGTTCATGTGCACGGAACTTATCACGACGGTGAACAATTGTTACTTTTTCGGCAATTGGTTCTAGCATTAAAGCCCAGTCAACGGCAGAATCTCCACCACCAAATACGACTACCTTTTGACCGGCAAATTGATTTAAGTCATCAATAAAGTAGTAAAGGTTTTTCTTTTCATATTGTACAGCGCTTGCAAGCTCTAAACGACGTGGTTGGAAAGCTCCATTCCCAGCTGTGATAATAACCGTTTTAGAAAAATAGACTTCTTTATTGGTTGTTAATTTAAATGTACCATCTTCCTGCTTTTCTAATTTTTCAACAGATTGCTCAAGGGCAACTGAAGGTTCGAACTTCGCCATTTGTTCTTTTAAGTTATTAATTAATTCTTGAGCACGGACCTTTGGAAAACCTGCAACATCATAAATATATTTTTCCGGATAAAGGGCCGATAATTGACCACCAAGCTGAGGTAAGCTTTCAATGATTTTTACTGAAGTTTGTCTCATTCCCCCGTAGAAGGCAGTAAATAAACCGACAGGACCTCCTCCGATGATAGTAATATCATATACCTTTTGATTTTCTTGCACGCCGTATCCCCCTAACTAGTAGTAACAACTTCTCTCCCTATATTATCACAAATTATAGAAATTCTCACATCTTTCTGTCAATTTACCGGCTGGTCTTATAAAGGATTTTTCAAAATCAATAGTTATAAAAAGAAAAATTTTTAATATCCTTATGGTAAATAAATTAATAAATCGCTTGAAAATCGGTTGGAAGTAGCATATGATGTAATGTGGATATATTGTTAAGATTTTGTGACAAATTAAGTACATTTTTTAGATCGATTTATTATTCCGATTATATTATCAGTTTAGTCATCGGGGTGTACTTAAGATTGACTATTTTTTCTTTATCCTTATTCGTGAATTATATCACATACATTTTTCTACTTAGAAAAATAAAATGGGTTAAAGCAGTGGAAGATAAGAAAAAGAGGATTTATTCAAAAAATTACTTAAAAAGGTGGAAGTGATTACTTTGAGAAAGCCTAAAATTGTTATTCTCGGAGCTGGATACGGCGGATTAATGACAACGGTTCGCTTGCAAAAGCAAATTGGTGTAAATGAAGCCGATATTGTATTAGTAAATAAAAATGATTACCATTATGAAACGACATGGCTGCATGAGGCTTCAGCTGGTACGATGCACCACGATAAAGTTCGTTACGATATTCGTGACGTAATTGACCGCAGTAAAGTAGACTTTGTTCAAGATTCGGTCGTGGAAATAAACAAAGAAGAAAAAAAAGTCATTTTAGAAAAAGGCGAAGTTAATTATGATTACCTGGTTATTGCTCTTGGCGGTGAGCCAGAAACGTTTGGAATTAAAGGGTTAAAAGAGCATGCCTTTGGTATTACGAATGTGAATTCTTCCCGTCAGCTTCGCGAGCATATCGAGTATCAGTTTGCTACCTACAATATGGAAGATGAAAAGAACGACAATCGTTTATCGATTGTTGTAGGTGGTGCAGGCTTTACAGGAATTGAATTTCTTGGAGAATTGACAAACCGAGTTCCTGAATTATGCCATGAATATGATGTTGATTATAATAAAGTAAAAATTATCTGTGTAGAAGCAGCGCCAACTGTATTACCAGGATTTGATCCAGAATTAGTAAATTACGCTGTATCGCAATTAGAGCGTAAAGGCGTAGAATTTTTAATAGGAACCGCTATTAAAGAAGCAACTCCAGACGGTATTTTTGTTGCAAAAGGTGAAGATGAGCCACGTGAGATTAAAGCTGGTACAGTAGTTTGGGCCGCTGGTGTTCGCGGAAACTCTATCATTGAAAAATCTGGTTTCGAAGCTATGAGAGGCCGTGTAAAGGTAACACCAGAATTACGCGTTCCGGGCTTTGATGATGTCTTCATTATTGGAGACAGCTCACTTGTCATCAATGAAGAAATTAACCGTCCATATCCTCCAACCGCACAAATTGCAATGCAGCAAGGTGAACTTGTAGCTCGCAACCTAGCAGCGCTTGTACGCAACAAAACAGAGCTTGAGACCTTTACATTTGATAATAAAGGTACGGTTTGTTCACTAGGTGAAGATGATGCAATAGGTGTCGTATTTGGTAAGAAAATAACTGGCGCAAAAGCATCCTTTATGAAAAAGGTAGTCGACAATCGTTCCCTTTACATGATCGGCGGCGCTGGCCTTGTGCTTAAAAAAGGAAAATTCAACGTATTTTAATAAGTTAAAAAGGACAGTGACCCTGTCCTTTTTTGTTATGATTTATTTAGGTGGTGTGCTAGTATGAGCAATCGTGAAAAACGCGGCAAGGTGTGGTTAGCCGTTTCTGGATTGGTAACATCAAGGGATGGAAAATGGCTGGTGGTGAAGAAGCGATACGGTGGCTTAAAAGGCCAGTGGTCCTTGCCAGCGGGCTTTGTTGAGATGGGGGAAACGGCCGATGAAGCGGTTGTGCGCGAGGTAAAGGAAGAAACCGGAATTGATTGCACGGTTAGGGGGCTCATTGGGCTTAGAACAGGTGTTATTAAAGAGGAAATTAGCGATAATATGATTCTTTTTTTACTTGAACCTCTCGGCGCCGAAGAGGTTATCCACCAGGAAAATGAACTTTTTGAGGCGAGGTTTATGGCACCTGAAGAGATAATACAGGAAAAAGATGCTTCCATTATTCTTCACCAGCTCATAAAGCAAAATAAGGCCATTGTTAAGCCTGGTATTGATGGTTTAAACCCGGGGGATCAATTTGGTTATACGGCTTATAAATTATTTTTTTAATTTTTCTGAAAATTTAAGTAACACTTAGAAAATAAAAGAAAACTCCGGATGTATCCGTTTTCTTTTCGGAATTTGCACGAATTCAGCCCTTTCCTTTTTAGCCAATCCTTGATATATTATCAGAAAATTAAGTTAATAATACAAGGGAGATGAAATGGATGACAATCAAGACGCTGGATTCGCAAAAATGTGATTATTGTGCAGGGAACGGATATTTTCAATTGGTTCTTGGAGGCTCAGAAACTTGTTCTTGCTGCGGAGGAACAGGCAAGAAACAAGAGAAATAATGTCTTATGTAGGTACCAATATTAGGAGGGCTGCTTCTTCGGATTTATTCGAGGGGCTATTTTTTTTGTGTCCATATTGACTCCCTTTTATCCGTTATGTACACTTATTGTTGATGCGTAAAGGGGGAATCTCGTGTGCAAATGAGTATTGTTGTTTTAATAATATCGATATTGCTATTTTTTGTGTTATTTTTTGGAATAGGGTTTATTCTAAATATGCTATTGAGAATGTCATGGGTTATGGCGATAATATATCCTATTGTGGCCATTTTAATCGTAGATAAAGTTAGATTTATTGAGTATTTTACAAATAGTAAGGCTGCCTTCCAAGAATTAGGGCACAAATTCAGTTCACTCGCAACCGCAGATATTCTTATTTTATTAAGCGGGTTAGTCGGGGCCTTTGCCGCTGGATTTACAATAAAGCTGTTGCGGAAAAACGGCTACCAAATGTTTTAGACCTTTTGCATTTTAGCAATCGGTCTTTTTTTATAAAATTTTTTCACTTCTTTTTTGAATAATTCCTTTCAGCTTGGGAATGAATATTTTTGGAGGAGTGAAAATTTTAATGGATATATTTAAAAATTGGATAAAGCGTTTTGCCATGATAAGTCTTTTCTTTTTGGCATTATTTGCGACCTTCCAATCCATTTCAGGTGTTAATGCCGACTCGCTTATTACGAAATTTGCTTCCGTAATTTCAGCGAGTGAAAATGTTTCAGGGACTGCTGCTCATTCATTAGAGGATCTTGATTGGTCAAAGTATCCCAAACAAACTGTTACAGCTACCGGCTACACAGCGGGGTTTGAATCGACTGGAAAAAAACAAGGACATCCTGAGTATGGGATTACTTATTCAGGTGTAAAAGTGAAACGAGATTTATTTTCTACTGTAGCAGCAGATTTAAACGTGTTCCCGATTGGCACAATTCTATTTATTCCAGGTTATGGATATGGGGTTGTTGCTGATAAGGGAGGAGCTATAAAAGGAAATGAATTAGATCTTTATTATGAAACCGTTGAGGATGTTTATAAAAAATGGGGTAAAAAGAGTTTAGAAGTCTATGTGGTTCAAAAAGGTAATGGCAAGCTGACAGAGCAGCAATTACAGGCATTAAACGAAGACAAATCACTGCAGGTATTTCGTCAGCAGTATATTAGCTCAGAAAAAAGGTAAAACAGGCTGCATGCCTGTTTTTTTATTTGAGGTTCGGTATAATATTGTTGAATAACACGGAGGTGAAATGGCAATGTTTCAAGTAAATACAAAATTTGAATTAACTTCTGAGCACGAAGGCTTGGTCATCGGTCTTTTTGAAAAACCAGACAAGTTTTCAGGTTCCTTAGCCAGCCTGGATGAAAGATTTGCTGGACAACTGTCTGATCTTGTCAAATCAGGAGATATTTCCGCAAAGTTTAAAAGCATAAATAAAGTACATACTTTTAGTCAAATCGGTGCCAAACGGATTTGGTTTGTCGGCCTTGGAAAGGAAAAGGAATTAACCTTTGATAAGATTCGGGAGGCATTTGGTAAGCTTTTTAAAGACGTAAATGCATGTAAACTAGGGGAAGTTGCGGTTTATTTGGATTCCTTCCTTACAGAGAAACTAGATGGATTAGACGCTGCCCATGCGTTAAGTGAAGCTTTTGTCTTAGCAACTTATCAATTTGAGGGTTATAAGCAGAAATCGAATGAACCAGAGAAAAAACTGAAGTCCCTAACCGTTTACTGTGAAGGCTTCGATGAAGAAGAGGTTCATGCCTCGTTATCGGTCGGCTTTGCTTTTGGGAATGGAACAAACTCGGCAAGAACCCTTGTTAATATCCCAGGGAATTTGCTAACCGCGACAGATATGGCGAACTATGCTGAAAAATTGGCTGATCAATATGATTTTGAATTAGAAATTTTGGATAAAGCAGAGATTGAAAAATTAGGAATGGGCGCTTTCCTTGCTGTTAACCAAGGGTCAACAGAACCGCCAAAGATGATAGTTCTGAAATACCAAGGGAAAGACGAATGGAAGGATGTAATTGGCTTAGTCGGGAAAGGAATTACCTTTGATACCGGCGGTTATTCCATTAAAACAAAAGCAGGTATTGTTGGAATGAAAACAGACATGGGTGGAGCGGCAGCTGTGCTTGGAGCAATGGAAATCATCGGCGAAATCAGGCCCGAGCAAAATGTTGTTGCCGTCATACCTTCAACCGATAATATGATCAGCGGCCATGCCTTTAAGCCGGATGATGTCATCACTTCAATGAGTGGGAAAACTATCGAGGTCTTAAATACGGATGCGGAAGGTAGACTTGTGCTGGCAGATGCCGTAACATATGCCAAACACCACGGGGCCGAATATTTAGTCGATGTGGCTACCTTAACAGGTGGAGTCATTACGGCTCTTGGGCTGCATACAACCGGTGCAATGACCAATCATGACTCACTATATGAACAGGTATTGGGTGCAGCAGTAGAAGCAGGCGAGCAGATGTGGCTGCTGCCTTTGTTTGAAACGGAAAAGGAACGGGTAAGAAACAGCAAAGTAGCTGACTTAAACAATTCCCCTGGCAGTGAGGGGCATGCGCTCGTTGCAGGTGCGTTTATTGGTGAGTTTACCGAAGGAACTCCATGGGTTCATTTGGATATTGCCGGAACTGCCACTACTTCTAAGGGCAATGATCTTGGACCGGCCGGTGCAACCGGAGTAATGACCCGTACTCTTGCCTTATTTGTAGAACGATTCGAACCAATAGAAAAATAAACCTTTAAAACCCCAGAAATCTTTTCTGGGGTTTTTTTATATGATTGCCCATTCCATCCCTTTCCTTTTCGCATATGAAATAGTGTAGGCAAGTATAGCGAAAAAGGAGGTATGGAATTATGTACCCTTATCGAAGTCCCTACCCGGTACAGGATCAAAGATTTATAGGATTTGGATTACCCTTGGCGATTGGAGGGCTTAGTTTTTTAGGCGGTTTAATCGGAGGCGGACTAGGTGCATCGTTTGGAGCCCGTCCATTTTACGGCGGATTTGGTTATCCAGGTTTAGGTTATCCAGGTTCAGGTTTTGGTTTTGCTCCAGGGCTTGGCTTTGGCGCTCCTGGCATTGGCTACCCTGGAATGGGAGTGCCCCCATATTATTATTAATCCGAGAAAAGACAGCTCTAGGGCTGTTTTTTCTTAAAAGAAAATTTATTAAAAGGAAAATGATAAAAAAGAGAGAATTAGATATATACATACTTAATTATGGGACAAGGAGATTGAGAATGATTAAAGACACACTAATTGAAGCCTTAGGAATAGAAATCACGCATATGGAAGAAGGAAAAATAATCGCGACCATGCCGGTTGATGAGCGGACACGCCAGCCTTTTGGTATCCTGCATGGCGGCGCATCTGTGGCATTGGCAGAAACTGTTGCAAGTGTAGGCGCTTACGAGTTAGTGAATAAAGAAGAGGAAGTAGTAGCCGGTCTTGAAATTAATGCCAACCATGTTCGTTCTAAACGTGATGGCGTGGTTACGGCGGTCGGGACAGTCCTGCACAAGGGCAAAACCACACAGGTTTGGGAAATTAAAATTACCGATGAACAAGATCAGCTTATTTGTGTTTCAAGATGTACCATGGCAGTTATAAAAATCAGAAAATAAAGAGAATGGGATTTTTACCCATTCCTTTTTTGTTGAAAAATTTAAAAAATTTAGGTGAAATCGTGTTATAATTGAAGAACAAAAATAGAACAATAGCACAGTTTTTTGTACAGGTTTCTTTATATAATGTAGTATAACTGATTTCTAAAATGGGGGTGAAAAAAATATGAAACATAAGCGGCAGTATTTATTTATTGATTTTGAATTCACAATGCCCGAACGTAATGGCCGCATGAAGGACTTTTTCGCGGAAATTATCGAGGTGGGAATCGTATCGGTGATTGATGACCAGATCGACGGTCAGTTCTCTTCCTTTGTTACTCCATTAAAGTTCCCAAAGTTATCTGAACGCTGTAAATCATTCTTACATATTTCACAGCAGCAGGTCAATACGGGGCTATCCTTTTATGATTTTATCCGAAAACTGGAGGAATTCAACAAAAGTAATTTGGAAACCACGATTGTTACTTGGGGAAATATGGATATGAAGGTGCTTCGTCATAATTGTTTAGAGGCCGGAGTCGCTTTTCCATTTCAAGCAAAAGAATTGGATTTATCAATGGAGTATAAACGCTTCTTCGGGGACCAAAATCAAACTGGTCTTTGGAAGGCTGTTCAGGAATATGGCAAAGAAGGGACAGGCAGGCACCACCGGGCGTTGGACGATGCTATGACTACCTACAATATATTCAAACTTGTTGAAAAGGATAAACGATATTTAGAAAAACCAAAACCAACTACCATTGGTGATCGGATAGATTTTTCAAAGCTATTAAATGAGTTCGCATAAAAGGCCAAATCACTCAAACTGATTTGGCCTTTTATGATTTATGCTTTAAAATAATCCTTTTCAAGAGAATCAACCATTTTTAAACTCATTTCAGACCATTTTGAAGGAGTATCCGTCAATTCAGTCTTCATTTTTTCAACTGCTACTTTTAATGACTCTCTGTAGTCAGGTATCTCATCCACAAAAGGTTTGACCATTTGCTTCGGAATATTGGCCTGCTCCCTGAAGGATAGTGCACGTCTTTCATGAAAAATTAGCACATCCGCTTCTTTTGGATTGTGGAGATCACCTTGCATTGGATGCTTAAGGACCCCTAGAACTCTCACTAAATAGTGCTGAGGACGAATATCCGTTATTTCCCCGATATACTTACCGGTTTTATAGATTGCTGTTACAGTAGAACCAATTTGCAATTCTGTCATAAAAAAAACCCCCTAACTGCCAAATCTTTATCTTGATTCTTCCCTTTCATTATGACTAAATTGAAATCAGAGTGCAAAAAAATTTATTTTCGGTTAAAGTGAAAAAATGGAGGGATGATAATTGAAGAAGTTACATATGATTTTTGCTCTATTCACGATTGTTTTGGTAATGGCAGCTTGTGGGACAAGCACGTCAAAGAAGGAAGAAGCAAAACCAAAAAGTTCTGCGCCAAAAACAGAACAGAAGGAAGGGGATCAACAAGTGTCAAAGGAAGTCTATCCTCAGCTTTCAACAGAGGTATCTGAAAACGAAAAGCTAGTAGAAATGGAAACAACATTGGGAACGATTAAAATAAAATTATTTCCTGAATATGCGCCAAAAGCTGTTGAAAACTTTGTGAAGCATAGTGAAGAAGGATATTACGACGGCTTAATTTTCCACAGGGTTATCAAAGATTTCATGATTCAAGGCGGCGACCCTAACGGCAATGGAACGGGCGGTGAAAGTATTTGGGGTAAACCGTTTGAAGATGAATTCTCTAAAAATCTTTACAATCTTCGCGGTGCCTTGTCGATGGCAAATTCCGGGTCTAATACGAACGGCAGCCAATTTTTTATTGTTCAAAAAACATCACTTGATCCGCAAATGAAGTCGGAAATGGAAAAGGCAGGCTACCCGAAGGAAATGATTGATGCCTATGACCATAACGGAGGGACTCCTTGGCTAGATCATCGTCATACTGTGTTTGGCCAAGTTATTGAGGGAATGGATGTTGTTGATAAAATTGCTGACACCCCGGTTGGTGCACAAGATAAGCCGGAAAAAGACGTGATTATTAAAAAGGTAAAAGTATTAAAATAGCATTAATGGTAGGAAACGTTTTTTCTTGCTATAATAGAACATTAGAGCAAGTCCTTTAAAGAAAGGAAGTAAGAAAATGTTTCAATCATTAGTAATGTCCTTGTTTTTATACTTTCCTGAAGATAAATCAGAATATATTCCTGCGGCGATTACGTTTTTTATTTTTTTCATAGGTGCTTTGGTGACGATGAGACTAATCATTGTTCACTCCAAGCGGGAGGCCCAAAAAACAAAAGATTTAGAGGATCGCATTAACAATCAGCATACGAATCAAAGGAACAGTTAACTGCAGCTGTTCCTTTTTCTATCCCGCAAATATTGAATAGGCAAAAGTCAGTTAGTCTATACTAAGTGCAAATTGTCTATTGTGGGGGGAATACATATGAAGAAAAGTTGGATCATTATACCGCTTCTCGTTCTAGCCGGGTGCACCGAAAAGAACGTCACAAAAATTGATGTAGAAATGTATAATGCAGCTGGAGATTCACTGGGAACTGTAAAATTGCAGGAGCAGGCGAGCGGTGTGAAAATGTCTGTGGATTTAAAGGGCCTGCCGCCAGGAAAACATGCGATACATTTTCATGAAAAAGGGACGTGTGAGGCCCCCGATTTCAAATCCGCGGGAAATCATTTTAATCCCGAGAAAAAAGAACATGGACTCCTCCATCCAAAGGGCGCTCATGCTGGTGACCTGCCTAATTTAATTGTCGAAGATGATGGGTCTGTGAAGGCGGATCTCATGGCACCAAATGTAACCTTAAAGGATGGGAAGAAATCTTTATTTACAAAAGAGGGGACATCGATTGTTGTTCATGAAGGTAAAGATGACGGCATGACGCAGCCAGCAGGGAATTCCGGAAACCGAATTGCTTGCGGCGAAATTTCAAAGGACAAAAATAAAGAGGGTCAAAAAAAGGCTCAGGATGAAAAACAATAAATCTTTAGCGGCTATCTCAATTTGAGGTGGCTATTTTTATATTAAAATTTCTTAATTCTGGGTAAGAATCTAAGCTTATCCAACAAGTGGACATACACTAGCAGGGAGACTGTTAGGAGGCGATAATTGATGGAAAAAAGACAATTTGGAGGTTTTCCCGGACAACAAGGTTATCCACAAATGGGAGGATACCAGCAAGGATATCCGCAAATGATGGGCGGATACCCGCAAATGATGGGAGGTTATCCTCATCATGGCTATCCACAAATGGGAGGTTATCATCACGGCTATCCACAAATGGGAGGATATCAGCATGGCTATCCACATATGATGGGTGGTTTTCAGCAGCCTGGCGGATTCCCGCAAATGATGGGCGGACAGCAAACAGGCTTTCCGCAGGGAATGCCAGGACAGCAAGCGGGGTTCCAACAAGGAATGGGCGGTTTTCAACAAGGCCAGCAACCAACAACCAAACCACCTACATTTGGCCAACGTAAAAACAAGTAGTGGCAATTAATTATGCAAACCTGCTCTAAGAAATTTTGAGGGCAGGTTTTTTCTTGCTTTCTACTCCTTTTTTCTAGACAATGAGTTTATAAAAAATATAGGAGTACATCACAATGGAAAATAAACTGTATTATCAAGATCCATACATACAATCATTTTCAGCTCAGGTTTTAAAACAAGAGAAGGATGAAGCGGGTCAATGGTACGTTGTCTTAAATCAAACGGCTTATTATCCAACTGGAGGCGGACAGCCGCATGACATCGGCATGATTGACCAAATCAAGGTCATAAATGTGGAAGAAATAGCGGGAGAGATACGCCACTATCTTGAGGAACCACTGCTCATTATTGATAAAGCGGTACTCGGTGTCATCGATTGGAAGCGGCGATTCGATCATATGCAGCAGCATTCAGGTCAGCATATTTTATCTGCCGCATTTGAACAATTATTTCATTATCAGACGGTTGGCTTTCATTTAGGAAATGATATAGTCACGATTGATTTAGAGACTGAAAATATAACTGAACAAGAGGTAAAGAAAGCGGAGGAGTTTGCAAACCAAATAATCCTAGAGAATCGGCCTATAGAAGTGAAATGGGTAACAGAAGAAGAGCTATCACAATATCCATTAAGAAAAGAGACCAAGGTGAAAGAGGATATCAGGCTCGTTATTATTCCAGACTTTGACTATAATGGCTGCGGCGGGACACATCCAAAATCTACCTCAGAGGTTAGTGCGATTAAGATATTAGATTGGGAACGTCAAAGAAAAAATATTCGCCTTCAATTCGTGTGT
The DNA here is from genome assembly GCF_050477905.1 of Neobacillus pocheonensis. Lineage (NCBI taxonomy): Bacteria > Bacillati > Bacillota > Bacilli > Caryophanales > Bacillaceae > Neobacillus > Neobacillus pocheonensis. The sequence goes on from NZ_JBCNAD010000020.1 coordinate 298,384, forward strand.
GGTCATCGAGTCCTTCAACAGCTTGACGAAAAACAAAGGGTGATTCTCCAATTAACCCAACTATTAAACGCTCCTGAAGTTGATATGGTGAAAGCCGTAAATCGTCTACTTGAAAGTGGGAAATCGCAAGAAAAACTTTTAGAACAAACCAAAGAAACTTTATTGCAATATGAAGCAAAGGAATTAATCCATAAAAATAACACAGACCAATTGGTGACGGAAATCTTCCATCAACGCAGCATACAAGAGCTTCAGAAAATAGCTCGCTTGATTACGGCTGAAAATGATAATGCACTGGTTATGTTTATATCTAAAAATGAAGATAAACTACAGTTAGTAGGTGCAAGAGGGGGAAAAAGAGATGAAAATATGAAAAACATCATCGGAAAAGCACTTCCTCACATTAATGGAAAGGGGGGAGGAAATGCTGCCTTTGCACAGGGGGGAGGGGAAGCACTAATTCCAGCGGATGAATTACTTCAGTTATTATTGGAATGAACCAAATATCCTATTGATGCACTTTTTTTAATAAAAAAGTGTATTTTTTTTAACACTATAGTTATAAAATTTGTTTTAAGGTGTTGTGCGAAAAAATATTTCTTTTATAATATAAATAAATGAAAATTTTTTTAAAACCTTGAAGGGATGATTCAGATTGGAAAAACAACAAGTAGGGGTTGTCGGAGTAGGGGTAATGGGAAGAAGTCTTGCACTTAATTTTGAGAGCAAAGGGTTCTCTGTTTCCGTATACGACCTCTCCACTGAGAAAGTGAACGAGATCTTAGAACATAATAAAGAGAAAAATATAATTGGGACAACGAATATTGAAAAATTTGTTCAATCATTGGAGCTTCCACGAAAAATCTTAATAATGGTGAATGCCGGTGAGATTACGGATAAAGCGATTGAATCATTAGTACCGTATTTAGATAAAGGTGATATCCTAATTGATGGCGGAAATAGTTTTTATAAAGATACAATCCGTCGAAATGCTCACCTCGCTGAAAAAGGGCTTCTTTTCATTGGCGCTGGTGTTTCTGGCGGTGAAGAGGGGGCGCTGACCGGTCCCGCCATTATGCCGAGTGGACAAATAGAAGCTTATGATGCTGTTGGCCCTCTTTTAACAGCTATTTCAGCAAAGGTAAATGGAGAGCCATGCTGTACATATATTGGTCCCAATGGTGCTGGACACTATGTAAAAATGGTACATAACGGAATCGAATATAGTGATATGCAGTTAATCTGTGAATCCTACCATTTAATGAAAGTTCTGCTGGGGTTGTCAGTGAACGAACTTCATGAAGTATTTAGCGAATGGAACCAAGGCGAACTTGACAGCTATCTAATTGAAATCACTGCAGATATTTTTACAAAAATAGATCCGGAATCGGGCAAGCCATTAGTGGACGTCATTCTTGATACTGCCGGGCAAAAGGGAACTGGAAAATGGACGAGTCAAAGTGCTCTTGATCTAGGTGTTCCGCTATCAATTATTACGGAATCTGTTTTTTCTCGTTACCTATCCGCCATGAAGAATGAGCGCGTGAGAGCAAGCAAGATTCTAAAAGGACCTAGTGAAAATAAATTTTTGGGTAATAAAAAGGATGTAATCGAATTAATTCGGAAAACTTTGTATTTTAGTAAAATTATTTCTTATGCACAAGGATTTGCCCAATACAAGGTAGCTTCCAAAGAGTACCAGTGGGACTTAAAACCAGGAGAAATCGCAAAGATTTTCCGGGGAGGATGTATTATAAGAGCGGCATTCCTGCAGAATATAATGGATGCTTACGATCGTAATCCTAATTTGGATAACTTATTGCTGGATTCTTATTTTCAATCGATTGCTGCTGATTATCAGGATGCGGCAAGAGAAGTTGTATCTATTGCTGTTAAAGCGGGTATCCCTGTTCCGGGATTATCGACCGCCCTTTCCTATTATGATAGCTATCGCTCAGAAATTCTCCCAGCGAACCTGCTTCAGGCTCAGCGGGATTATTTTGGGGCGCATACGTATCAGCGGGTGGACAGAGAAGGAACTTTCCATACAGAGTGGCTAGAAAAATAAGGTGAAACTTCAATCAGTGGGGGGGTCTCCCCCATTGATTGTTAGTTGAACCAATCGGGCTTTTACGGGCAGTTGATCCCCACTTATCCTTTTTTAGTTCCTTAAAGTCTCAATGTGGGGATCTTACTGCCCGTTAATGCGGGATAAATGGTTAACCAGACGTGAAATCTGCGTCTGGCTTTTTATTATATGGTAATTTTTTGTATACTTAAGTGAGTGATATGAGAGGGTGATATTAATGGGTTTTTTAGATGGTTTAATGGGCAATGCTTCGGAAGTGAATGCACAAGAAGTACAAAAAGAATTTGAACGAGTTCTGGCTCCGAGTGAACGGATCGAGAAAGCGTACCGGCTTATTCGGGATATGTTTATTTTTACAAATAAACGCTTAATTTTAGTCGATAAGCAAGGGTTAACCGGAAAAAAGGTCGAGTATCATTCCATTCCTTATAAAAATATAACCCATTTTAGTATTGAAACTGCAGGGAGCTTTGATTTGGATGCGGAATTAAAAATTTGGATCTCTGGAAATGCCCTTCCGTTGCAAAAGCAATTTAATAAAAACTTAAACATTTATGAGCTTCAGAGTGTGTTAGCTGAATATGTGTTGAAATAACAACAAAAGACGAGCTATATTTTAGCCCGTCTTTCTTTAGGTTAATGCATTCTTAAATCGATTCAGACCTTCGATTAAATCGTCCATCGGGCAGGCAATATTAATGCGAACAAAGCCCTCCCCGCCATGGCCAAATTTTGGACCAGGCTCTAAAGCCAATTTCCCCTTTTGAATCAGCAGGTTACGTAAATCTTTATCACTTAAACCAAGCCCCCTGCAGTCTAGCCAAAGCAGGTAGGTTCCTTCAGAATCGATACAGGTAATTTGCGGGAAATGTTCCGTTAAGTATTGGATCGTATACTCTTTGTTATCCTGTAAGTAATCAATCAGCTCATCAAGCCAATTCTCGCCTTCACGATAGGCCGCTTCCATTCCTATGATCCCGAATGTATTTAAGGTGAATACACCTTGGCGTTTTAACTGCTCTTGAAATTGGGTTCTCATTGCCTTATTTTTGATGATGACAGCAGACGCCTGTAACCCTGCCAAATTAAAGGTTTTGCTAGGAGCAATCAGGGTGATCACTTTTTCAGACAGTTGGTCGCTTAATGAGGCAATCGGAATATGATGGTACTGTTTATAAACGATATCAGAGTGAATTTCATCTGCAAGAATAAGGCAATTGTACTCAAGGCATAATTCTCCTATTTTCAATAGCTCATCCTTTGTCCAAACTCTGCCGCCAGGATTGTGTGGGCTGCATAGTAAGAATAATTTACAGCCTTGTTGTAAAGTTTTTTCAAATTGAGCAAAATCTATCTGATATCTATTTTCGTCCAGCACAAGCGGCGAATTTACGACCACCCGATTATTTTTTTCAATCATGTCAAAAAAGGGTGTATATACGGGGGATTGAAGCAGTACCTTGTCACCCTCATTGGTAAACGCATTGATAGCAGTACTAATGGCCTGAACAACACCACTGCAATATAACAGCCACGGAGATTGAATGTCCCATTGGTGCCGTTTAAGCAACCAGGCAGAAATAGCCTCGGAGACAGAGGGGGGGACAAATGTATAGCCAAAGACGCCATGATCGACGCGTTTTTTTATCGCATCAATGACGGCTTGTGGTGGTTTAAAATCCATATCCGCTACCCACATCGGCCACAAATCCATTTCTCCAAAAATATCCTTGGTTAATTCCCATTTAACTGATGACGTTTTTAAACGATCGATTCTCTCATTAAATATCGACATTTGCACCACACCACCTGTAATATTTTCTTACCTTCTGCTTCTTATGATAAAATAAATCAATCAAATGTAAATATAATAGGAGCAAAAAAAGATGAGAAAAGAGATTGAGACGAATTTAAAGTTTGTGGATCTTTTAAATGAGTGGGATCCGTTTCAATTGAAAAATAGCAATTACGAAACGGAAATAGCCGATGTGATTGCGGCGATCCATGAACTCGACCACCCTTTAACGCTTGCCAAAAGAATTCAAAGCATCTATGAATTTTCTTTTGAAAAGGTCATTCCATTGGAAAGTTGTATAGAAGTAGCTGGAGAGCTTTTAGATATTAAGGCGAATGATTCTTGTTCGATATAAAAAAAGTGGACATCCTTATAAAAGGTGTCCACTCAAAAAGGGGGGAATACTAGAAAGCTTATGGTTTAAGGTTTACCAGATTTCCCCTTTTTTATACTTCAAAGATAAAAAAATATTATTAATCGATTGGCGATGAGGTTGTATGAACTTTATGATATTCTAATAACTCAGAGGCAGGGATATCTAGGACAGTAGATAATTTTAAGATGGTCTGACTACTTGGGATTTGTTCACCGGATTCATATTTTTCAATTGTTGTTGCTCCTACCCGTACTTTTTGTGCTAGTTCATCCTGGGTCATATTACGCAATTCACGTGCGGTTTTTATTGTTTGGCCGATTTTATTCATACTGTTCACCTCTTTTTAAAATTATATTACCTCACTCTTAGTTTATCATTATGAATTACTTTTTTCTAATTTCACATGTTAAGATTTACTGACAATTTTTCATTCCACGGAGCACTCCAGTATATGGCAATAGCTTTTTTTGATTAAAGCTGTTCCTTATGGTATAATCTTATAATGCGTATATAAGGGATAAAATAATATTTACTTAGGAGTGTTTTCATGTCAGGAAAATTTGAAACAGGAAGTATTGTAACAGGTAAAGTAACAGGAATTCAACCGTATGGAGCGTTCGTTGCTTTAGACGAAAATACACAAGGACTTGTGCATATTTCGGAAATCACGCACGGATATGTGAAGGATATTAACGACCATCTAAAAGTTGGCGATGAAATCAAGGTTAAAGTATTGTCGGTAGACGAAGGTGCAGGCAAAATCGGTCTTTCCATCCGAGCTACTGAAGAAGCTCCTGTAGAGCAGGCGGCAAAGATTAAGAAGCCTCGCAAGCGCCAGGCTGCTGCCATCATTCCTGAAGTTGAGGGACAACAAGGATTTAATACGTTAAAAGATAAGCTTCAAGAGTGGATTGATCAATCACAACGCGAAGACTTAATTAAAAAATAAACAATCATAAAGCCTGGTAACAACTGTTCATTAGCAGTTTGGACCAGGCTTTATTTTTTTATATAAAAAAGTTCATTCTTTTTTCAGGCTCGGCTACAATAAAGATAGTATACATATCTTAAGTGGAGGAATTTGAAAATGCCTGCAAACGTTAATTCAAATGAACTTATTGAAAAAACCGAGAAGTACGGGGCACATAATTATCACCCCCTGCCAATCGTCATCTCACGTGCTGAGGGAGTTTGGGTAGAAGACCCTGAAGGAAACAAATATATGGACATGCTAAGTGCCTACTCGGCTGTCAATCAGGGGCACCGCCATCCAAAAATTATTCAAGCATTAAAGGATCAAGCGGACAAGGTGACGTTAACTTCAAGGGCCTTTCATAACGATCAGCTCGGACCATGGTATGAAAAAGTAAATAAATTAACCAATAAGGAAATGGTCCTTCCGATGAACACCGGGGCAGAAGCTGTTGAAACGGCTGTTAAGGCAGCTCGCCGCTGGAGCTATGATGTAAAGGGAGTAGCGGAAGACCAAGCAGAGATCATTGGATGCATTGGAAATTTTCATGGACGTACGATGACGGCAGTTTCATTATCTTCAGAAGCCGAGTACAAGCGTGGATTTGGACCGATGCTTCCAGGAATTAAGCTTGTTCCATATGGTGATTTGGAAGCGTTGAAGCAGGCAATTACGCCAAATACAGCAGCTTTCTTAATCGAACCGATTCAGGGGGAGGCTGGTATAGTCATTCCACCTGAAGGCTTTATTATAGCTGCCTATGAGCTATGTAAGGAAAACAATGTCCTATTTATTGCGGACGAAATTCAGGCAGGATTAGCACGAACAGGAAAAATGTTTGCCTGCGAGTGGGAAGGCATTGAACCTGATATGTATATTCTTGGAAAAGCCCTTGGAGGCGGTGTATTCCCGATCTCTTGTGTGGTTGCCAATAAGGAGATTTTAGGAGTATTTAATCCCGGATCCCATGGTTCGACATTTGGGGGAAATCCAATGGCATGTGCTGTTTCTATTGCTGCGCTTGATGTGCTTGTCGATGAAAAGTTGGCCGAAAAATCCCTCGAACTTGGTGAATACTTTATAAGTAAATTAAAAGAAATTAAGAATCCAAACATTAAAGAAGTTCGCGGGCGGGGATTATTTATTGGAGTAGAATTAACAGAACCTGCCCGGAAATATTGTGAACAATTAAAAGAAGAAGGCCTTTTATGTAAGGAAACACATGATACCGTTATCCGTTTCGCACCGCCGCTTGTGATCACGAAAGAAGAATTAGATTGGGCGATTGAAAGAATCACAAAGATTCTCGGTTAAATGGGGATAGCTAGGGGTGCCAAGATGGGGAAAATTGATGGAGCAGGAGAAGAAATAGAAAAAGAAACTTTTAACCTTCTTACATCAACACAGATTGTTATTCGTGATGCCATTGATGAACTAGGGCTTAATCAAGGAATGTACCATTTGTTAAAAGAACCATTAAGAACATTCGAAGTCAGGATTCCGGTTCGTATGGATGATGGCTCGACGAAAATTTTTACAGGTTTTAGAGCCCAACATAATGATGCACTTGGTCCGACCATGGGCGGTGTTCGTTTTCATCACCAGTTGAAAGAGGACGATGTAAAAGCGTTGTCAATGTGGATGAGCTTGAAGTGCGGTATCGCTGATTTACCATTTGGGGGAGGAAAGGGCGGCGTGATTTGTAATCCACGAACCATGTCTTTTGGCGAACTGGAACGCCTAAGTCGCGGGTATGTCCGCGCCATCAGCCAAATTGTTGGTCCTACAAAGGATATCCCGGCTCCAGATATGTATACCAATTCGCAGATTATGGCCTGGATGATGGATGAGTATAGCCGTCTCCGCCAATTTGACTCTCCCGGTTTTATCACGGGTAAACCTCTTGTTCTTGGTGGGTCTGAAGGCCGCGAAAAAGCAGGTGCAAAAGGGGTAACCATTTGTATTGAGGAAGCAGCAAAAAAACGTGGGGTTAACTTAAAGGGAGCGCGAGTAATTGTTCAGGGGTTTGGCAATGCCGGCAGCTTCATCGCTAAGTTCATGCATGAAGCAGGGGCGATTGTCGTTGGGATTTCAGATGTTTATGGAGCTCTCTATGACCCAGATGGTTTACATATCGATTATCTCCTCCATCGTCGCGATAGCTTTGGTACGGTAACTACTCTTTTCGAAGGTGCGATATCAAACCAGGAACTTCTTGAGCAAGACTGTGATATTTTAGTACCTGCAGCAATATCAAATCAAATTACAGTTGAAAATGCAGGGAGTATAAAAGCAAAAATTGTAGTGGAAGCTGCGAATGGTCCCACTACGCTTGAAGCGACTAGGATTCTCGCAGAAAGAGGAATATTACTCGTTCCAGATGTGCTGGCTGGCGCTGGAGGTGTAACGGTTTCCTATTTTGAATGGATCCAAAATAAACAGGGTTATTATTGGAGCGAAGAGGAAATAGAAGAGAAATTACGCTCTAGGCTCGTTAAGTCATTTAATGAAATATACGAACTCGCACAAGACCGACAAGTTCATATGCGTTTAGCTGCCTACATCGTTGGTGTTAGGAAAATGGCAGAAGCCTCATCCTATCGAGGCTGGATATAAAATTTTCCTTGCATCTTTCGGGATGTAGGGGATTTTTTTTGCAAAATACTTTTTAATCCATAATAATGTAGAGTGAAAAGGAAGGTGTTTAGATTGGAAAATTTCACATTTTGGAATCCAACCGTATTAATTTTTGGTAAAGACCAGCTTGAACAATTAAAAACACAGGTTCCACGATTTGGGAAAAAGGTATTGCTTGTTTATGGCGGCGGAAGCATCAAGCGCAGCGGACTTTACGAAAAGGTGACTACACTTTTACAAGAAATTGGAACTGAGGTTTTTGAACTTCCAGGTGTAGAACCCAATCCCCGAATTAGCACCGCTAGAAAAGGAATTGAAATTTGTAAAACCAATGGCATTGAGTTCCTATTAGCGGTTGGCGGCGGCAGCGTCATCGACTGTACCAAATTAATCGCAGCGGGAGCTAAGTATGAAGGCGATGCTTGGGACCTAGTTACAAGAAAAGCGGTTGCCAAGGATGCTCTTCCATTTGGAACAGTGTTGACACTGGCGGCAACAGGTTCAGAAATGAATGCGGGTTCTGTTATTACAAATTGGGAAACAAACGAAAAATATGGCTGGGGAAGCCCTGTTACGTTCCCGAAATTCTCGATTTTAGATCCAGTTAATACTTTTACGGTACCACGCGATCAAACGATTTATGGAATGGTTGATATGATGTCTCACGTATTGGAGCATTATTTTCATCTCGAGGAGAATACTGATTTTCAAGACCGCATGTGTGAAGGCTTGCTTACGACCGTCATGGAAACAGCACCGAAATTGCTCGCTGATTTAGAAAATTATGAACACCGGGCAACGATTCTTTACTGCGGTACCATGGCTCTAAATGGTATGGTAAATATGGGCTACCGCGGCGATTGGGCAACACATAATCTTGAACATGCTGTATCGGCCGTTTACGATATCCCTCATGGTGGCGGACTGGCAATTTTGTTTCCGCACTGGATGGAGCACAATCTTTCTGTAAAACCAGAACGTTTTAAGAAACTGGCGGTCAGAGTATTTGGAGTGGATCCTGGTGGGAAAAGCGCCGAAGAAACCGGTCTTGAAGGAATTCGAAAGTTACGTGAATTCTGGAGCAGCATAGGTGCCCCAGCACGTTTAGTTGATTATGATATCGATGACAGCAAATTAGAGGTAATGGCAGATAAGGCAATAGTGTATGGAGAGTTCGGTAATTTCAAAAAGCTAAACCGGGAAGATACACTAGCCATTTATCGGGCTTCATTATAAGCAAAAAAACTCGGGCACAGCGTGTCCGAGTTTTTTCGACATATAAAGTAAGAAATTTATCGAAAATGGGTACGCTTACATGAAGGGGCCGTCCTTGATATCCCGCCCATCATTCGATAAAGTGGTAATTGTAAATAAAATAATGGAGGATCACGGCATGACACACGTACGTTTTGATTACTCAAAAGCTTTAACTTTTTTTGGAGAGCATGAACTTACATATCTACGCGATGCTGTTAAGGTTGCCCATCATTCATTGCATGAGCAAACAGGAGCGGGGAATGACTTTTTAGGGTGGATTGAACTGCCAACTAATTATGATAAAGAAGAATTTTCTCGAATTCAAAAATCGGCTGAAAAAATTAAATCTGATTCTGATGTTCTTCTTGTCATCGGAATCGGCGGTTCTTACCTAGGAGCAAGAGCGGCAATCGAAATGCTGCAGCATAGTTTCTATAATGCGCTTCCAAAGGAAAAACGTAGCACTCCGCAAGTTATTTTTGTCGGAAACAATATCAGTTCTTCCTATATGACTGATGTGATGGATCTTCTTGAAGGAAAGGACTTCTCTATTAATGTCATTTCTAAGTCAGGAACGACAACGGAGCCCGCAATCGCTTTCCGTATCTTCCGCAAACTGCTTGAAGAAAAATATGGCCAGGATGAAGCGCGTAAAAGAATTTATGCGACTACCGACAAAGCAAGAGGCGCATTAAAAACTTTATCGAACGAAGAAGGTTACGAAACATTTGTCATTCCAGATGATGTCGGCGGCCGTTACTCTGTTTTAACAGCAGTCGGGTTACTTCCTATCGCTGTTAGTGGTGCCAATATTGAAAAAATGATGGAAGGCGCTGCCAAAGCTCAGGAGGACTTTGGTCATTCCGAACTTGAAGAAAATGCAGCCTACCAATATGCGGCAGTTAGGAATGCTCTTTATAATAAAGGTAAAACCATTGAAATGCTGATTAACTACGAGCCAGGGCTGCAGTATTTCTCAGAATGGTGGAAACAGCTGTTTGGCGAAAGTGAAGGCAAAGACCAAAAAGGAATTTTCCCTTCCTCAGCTAACTTCTCAACCGATCTTCATTCGCTGGGACAATATGTTCAAGAAGGACGTCGTGATATATTTGAAACGATTATCAAGGTTGAAAGACCACGTCATGAGCTGACAATTGAAGCAATGGAAAATGATCTAGATGGGCTCAATTATCTAGCAGGCCAAACGGTTGATTTTGTTAACAACAAAGCGTTCGAAGGCACGATGCTTGCTCACACAGATGGCGGAGTTCCAAACTTAATTGTGAACATTCCTGCATTAGATGAATATACCTTTGGCTATCTTGTTTATTTCTTTGAAAAAGCCTGTGCAATGAGCGGCTACCTGCTTGGTGTCAATCCATTCGACCAGCCAGGTGTTGAAGCCTACAAAGTTAATATGTTTGCTTTACTAGGCAAGCCAGGATTTGAAGAGAAGAAAGCTGAACTCGAAAAACGATTAAAATAATAAAAAGTGCTGATTGGATTTTAACTCAATCAGCACTTTTTTTATTGAAATTGGAGAAACTAATGTTAACGTTGCTAAGGGGGTAAATGTTCATGATTGAATTACCATCAAAGGTAGAAGGAAAGCAATTTGATTTATATAAGCTTGAACAGAAATTAAAACCAATCGGGTATTCGATTGGCGGAAATTGGGATTACGACCACGGCGCATTTGATTATAAAATCAATGAGGATGATAGTTATGAGTTTCTGCGCTTGCCATTTAAAGCCGTGGACGGCCAGCTTGATGCCAGAAATTGTACGGTTCAATTAGAAAGACCATTTCTACTCTCACATGTATTCGAATCAGATCTGGATGAACTCGGTTCTTCAGGTGGAGGTACATTTAATCAATTTCAAGGGCCTGTTGATAAGGATGCCAGCTTTCCTGAGCAGTATATTGATACGGGCAAAGCGCTGGTGGCCGAACTGGAGTCCTTGCTGTTAAACGACTAGGATTATTTAAACGTCAAAAGTTGATCATTTGCTTCAATTTTGAAAGAGTGGGCAGGGTTAAGAATGGTATCCTCCCCTCTTTTAATTCCGATTAGGAGAAAACCTTTTATTAGCAGTTCTTGACAAAGGTCTATGAAGGTTTTTCCAATATCAGCTTCATTTACCGACGAAGACGTTAATCGGCTTTCCTGCAGCTGATGAACAACATTTGATAAAAGTCCATCCCCATTTGAGTGAAGGCTGTTCACCATAAAAACACTTGTCAGTTTATTAGATTGAATGACTTCGTCTGCGCCTGCCCTAATAGCATTAATCACCTGTTCAGCGGTTAATATTTCAACAATGCACTTGACCTTGGAGCATAGTCCTTTAATCGTCAGCAAGGTTAAAATACTATTCATATCGGCCTGGAGTTCGTCATTTCCTCTGTCTGCTGTAATTAAAACCTTTTCTGCCTTTTCGATATCACTTTTGAGGATGGTTTCATCTACATGTCCTTTTCCTTGAATGAAATGGACAAATTTTGATTTCACAGGATTGGCTTCAAGAGTTTCATCGATTAAGACAATCATTTGAGAATAATTAGCATTTGTCAATTTACTAATTAATTCTTTGGAACGTTCATTCCAGCCAATGATAATGATGTGCCCTTCACCTTTAAAAGGAATTCTCCCCTCAGATAAAGCATCTTGTTTAGTAACGGCCGCTGCTGCCAGTGTTCCAAAATAGGAGGAGACAAAACCAACACCCAGCAAGATTAATAATAATGCGGTAAGTCTGCCAAAGAGAGAATGGGGTACATAATCACCATACCCCACTGTAGTGGCAGTAATGATGGCCCACCAAATTCCGTCAAAAAAAGTAGGAAAGGTTTCGGGCTCTAATAAATGAATAGCTATACCAAATATAAGAAAAACAAGCAATGCAATTATTAAAATCCGTACTAGAAGCGGCATTCGTAAAAAGCTGATATAAACTCTATTTGGCATAAGCTTCCCTCCTTTCTACTGATTCCTATTATGGACGAAAATGAAAAATCTAATAATCCTAACTGGTATTTTCCTAATGGGTCTTTGTTCACAAAAGGTTCTTATATTTTTTGTGAAAGGGATTGTTTTCACTATAAAAAACTAATAAATTATGATTAATAGCATGATAACAGTCATAAAGAAGAAAGAAGGTCGGCGCATGACAACGGGAATGAAATCTCTATTATCATCGATTGAAAAAACAAGACTAGAAATGATTTATTTAGCCCATAAATACGGATATTCGAATCCTTCTGTCGTTAAGTGCAGCCAAAAACTTGATCTCCTTTTAAATACCTATAACAATACAATGGTTAAACAATAAAACCTTCCAAGCATTTGGAAGGTTTTTTATTATGGTTAGCCAACTTCAGGAATAATTTTCATCTAAAATGTAAAATTTAAACCAAAGTGACTATTTAAATCAAGATTTATGAGGTGTAGAAGAGTGCAGTTTGAAACAAATAATGAGCGAAGATATCTTTTCTGTGCTCTGATTGTTATCGCAATCTATCTTTCCCCGCTATTTATTCTTCAAGAAAATGCTCATATACGAGTTCATGATAATTTGGACTCTAATTTGGCCTGGTATAAAGTGCTTGCAAGTAGCGGCGAATTGTTTGGGGCCGTTAAAGCGCCAATTCCCCAAATCATTAATGGGCTTCTGTCAAGAAACGCTTTTGGGACAGAATATAGCATTATCGTCTGGTTATATGCCCTTCTTCCAACGATGATAGCCTATGGATTAAGTCAAGCTCTTACAAGAATTGTTGCATTCTTTGGAATGTATGTTTTGCTGAAAAAGCATCTACTTCCGGGGGAAAGATGGCTTCCAATTCAAATAGTTGTCGCACTTGCCTTTGCTTTAACTCCTTTTTGGCCATCAGGGATGCTAAGTACCTTAGGGATGCCGCTCGCACTATGGGCATTTCTTAATTTTCGAAACCGAGAGGACACATGGAAGGACTATTTAGTGCTTACCTTATTGCCTTTATACGCAAGTATTGTCTTAGGTTTTTTCTTTTTCTTAAGCGCAATGGGAGTTTTTTGGCTGACAGATGTAGTAAGAAAAAAAGGCTGGAACCTTCGCTTTTTGTTTTCGATTGTTTATATGACTTTTATTTTTACTCTGGTAGAATATCGACTTGTCTATTCGTTTCTGTTTACGGCTGAGCCTAATAGCCGAGATGAGTATTTCCATGCACACCTGCCTTTCTGGGGTGCTGTACGGCTCTTTTTTAAAAATTACTTGTTGGGACATACACATGTGCTCACCATACATACTTTATTTATTTTACCTGCTACATTTATAGCTATTTATTTTGTAATTTCTAAGCGACTCTGGAAGCAAGAGAAAATTTTTGTTTTTTTATTTGTGTTCAACATTTTATTGTCGGTCTGGTATGCGTTTTGGTTTTATGAGGGCTGGCTTCCTTTAACGAAAAGATTTCATTTTATGAATACCTTTAATTTTGCCCGCTATCATTTCTTAAGGCCCTTAGTCATTTATGCTAGTTTTGCACTTGCCTTAAAGATTCTTTCACTCCAAGGATACAGCTGGATGAAAACGGCGAAGTGGGTTGCTATTATGCAAATAATCATTTTGGGACTATGCAATGATGAATTTATTTATCAGCAAAAACCGACTGTAAAGGAGTTTTATGCAGAGGACTTGTTCAAGGAAATTAAAGAGCATATTGCCCTGCCACAGGAGAAATATCGAGTCGCAAGTATCGGAATCCATCCAGCTATTTCTCAATACAATGGCTTTTACACACTTGATACCTATAATAATTTTTATCCATTAGCCTATAAGCATCAATTTAGGAAAATAATTGAAAAGGAATTAGAAAAAAATAAAACGATTCGTACCTATTTCGATAAATGGGGGGGAAGATGTTATTTGTATACAGCTCAGCTTGGAAAAAGATCTATGATCAAAAAGGACACCAAGCGACATTTGAAAAAACTGGAGCTTAATACAGGAATATTAAAGGAAATGGGTGGTCGTTATATATTTTCTGCTCTTCCCATCGATAATGCTAAGCAAAATCAGTTAGTTCTAGATAAAGTGTTCAAATCGAAAAAATCTGCCTGGAAAATTTACTTATATAAGATATTGTAGACATCGGGGGTATTAAAACAGATGATGGAACCAGTTCTAACTATTGTGGTGCCTTGCTATAACGAAGAAGAAGTATTGCCTGATACAATTCATAAGCTTAGGCAGCTGCTGCTGGAATTAATGGCCGATGAGCTTGTTTCGAAGCAAAGCAAAATTTTGTTTGTTGATGACGGCAGCAAGGACCGGACTTGGGATATGATTTATAAAGAAGGTTTAAAAAGCGAGTATATTCGAGGCTTAAAATTATCCCGCAATGTCGGACACCAAAATGCATTATTAGCTGGCTTATTTACCGCAAAAGACCTTTCTGATTGTATCGTGTCCATTGATGCCGACCTGCAGGATGATATTCAGGTTATCCGCGAGTTTATCCTGAAATTTCATGAAGGCTGTGAAATCGTTTATGGTGTTCGCAAAGGACGCGAAACCGATACCTTATTTAAACGAAGTACGGCACAAGGATTTTATAAAATGATGAAAATACTAGGTGTTGATCTCGTCTATAACCATGCAGATTTTCGGCTAATGAGCAGAAGGGCTCTTCAAGCACTGGAACGATTTAATGAGGTCAATCTTTTTCTAAGAGGAATTGTGCCACTGCTTGGATTTCGAACAGACGTGGTCTATTATGACCGTTTAGAAAGGCAGGCGGGTGAAACTAAGTATCCATTAAAAAAAATGCTTGCCTTTGCCTTTGACGGAATAACCTCCTTTTCTATCTCCCCAATCCGTTTCGTGTTAATGCTTGGATTGGTCTCTTTCTTTATGAGCCTTGTTTTTGGGGGATACTTTTTAACGTTAAAATTTTTTGGGGATACCGAAACAGGCTGGACTTCACTGATCACTTCGATATGGTTAATTGGCGGCCTGCAGTTAATCGCCATCGGCTTAATTGGCGAGTATGTCGGAAAAATTTATAAAGAAGCGAAGCAGCGTCCTAAGTATATTGTTGATATCGATTCTTTTAATTTGCCGTTCTCTAGGCATCGTTTGTTGCAGCAAACAGATGACAGCCTTGATTTTAGAAAAATTTCAGATTCCAATAAATAAAAGAGTTTCTTCGGAGGCTCTTTTTTGTCGTACAACCCCTCCAACCTGAATAAAAATAAGGAGACAGGCTTTATTTGGGTTGGGGGAGAGATGAAAATGAATGTATTTTTAAGCTATATATTGTTAGGGTTGTCGCTAGCTGCTCCAATTGGGCCCATCAATGCAGCGCAAATTGACCGGGGAATTCGAAATGGGTTCATGCATTCATGGCTGATTGGCGTAGGTGCAGTGGTTGCGGATGGGATTTATATGCTGGTGGTTTACATAGGAGTGGTCAACTTTCTTGAAACGTCATTTATGCAAACTTTTCTCTGGCTTTTTGGAGCCTTTGTGCTTATCTACACTGGGGTTGAAACGATCATAAAGGCTGGACATATTCATTTACAAGACTCAAGAGGAAGGGAACCGCTAATAAAATCATTTTTTTCAGGCTTCTTCATGTCGATTTCGAATCCATTAACGATTCTTTTTTGGTTAGGGATTTACGGATCCGTCCTTGCCAAAACGGCTTCCGCTTATGATACAAGTCAATTAGTTTTTTATAGCAGCGCAATTTTTATTGGGCTTTTATTATGGGATATCACCATGGCGGGCATTGCCAGCAGTTTCCGAAATTTTGTAACTTCCAGGTTACTCGTTATTATTTCCCTTTTGTCAGGAGTATCACTTGTTGGATTCGGATTATATTTTGGGATACAGGCGTACAGAGTGTTATCTGTATAAAAAAAGCTGGCAATAAGGATGCCAGCTTTATGCAGTGGGCCATGGCTTAAGCACTTTTTTCTTATGCTTATTCCATTTAAAATGCATAATGAGAGTTAAGATGGCGATAACGCCAACAAAGGCTAAACTAATAAAGAAGCCGGGGCGACTTGTATCGTGAAAAAGTGTTCCGGTGACAGCAATTAGTATAAGGAGTGTTCCAATGGAATATTTGATTTTGTCCCATGCCTTCAATCCCAAAACTTTTCTTGATGAGGCTAGAATAAATACCCAATTATAAAGAAGCATTAACCCAGCGGCCGTTGTAATATACTCATAAATACGATTGGGCATCAACAAGGCAGACACCACTGAAGCAGTAATGCCAAGCATGGTAAGGATGAGTGTTGGTAGTGGTACCTTTAATTTCCCTTTTTTCGAAAAACTTACTGGCGCATCTCCTTCTTCACCAAGGGTAACAAGAACGCTTGTCACTCCATAAAGAGAAGCAACCATCGTCGAAAATCCGGCTATGATTAAAGCGCCATTGAAAAGATGTGGGACAAATGTAAGATGATAGGCATCTAAAGCAATGACAAAAGGACTCTCTTTTGCATTAAATTTGCCCCAAGGTACCATCATGACAGCAAGTCCAATGGATAAAATATAAATGAACATAAGAGTAAACAGCATCACTTTTCCTGCTTTTGGAGCTTCCTTTGGATCTTTCAATTTAGTCGCCATTAAGCCTAAAATCTCAATACCGCCAAACGCATAAAAGGCAAAAATAACGGATGACCACAATCCTTTTACTCCGCTTGGAAAAATGTCATTTTTGTTATTCGGATATTGAATAGGACGATCTCCATCAATGACCCCAAAAATGGCCAAAAAGGCAATGATGATAAACATTATGATGGCAGATATTTTTAAAAGAGCAAGAATGTTTTCTAATTTGTTCAAAACGCCAACTCCAATTAATACAATCGCAAGTCCAAGGATGGCGTAGCCTGCAGCAAAGAGCCACAAAGGTACTTTGGGAAACCAAAATCGTGAAAAAATCGAAAGGGCCGTCATTTGACTTCCCATAATCAACACTTCGGAGCACCAATAGACCCAGCCGCTGCTAAAGCCTGCCCATCTCCCATAAGCCTTCTTAGCATAGGAACGAAAACCACCTTTTAGAGGCTCTTTTGAGGTCATTTTTGAAAGAGCATCAAATACAAAATAGGTGCTAATAGCAGCAATAATAAAGGCAATAAGTATGGATGGCCCTGTCATCTTAATAGCTAAGCTTGAGCCAAGGAAAAACCCTGTACCAATTGTACAGCCCACTCCAAATAAAGAGAGCTGCCACCATTTCATATCGTTTTTCTCCTCGGCCCCCGCTTTTGATTTGACCATAAACCTTCTCCTTTTTACAATGTGCGGCCTGTGGCACCTGGTGATTTATCTGTATCCTTTTGATTGTTATATTCCTCATCGTTAAGTCCAGGCTTTTGAGGTTGACCGCTGCCTATATACTGTGCCCTATGCTCGCGCTGGGTTTGCCTAAATTTATAAAAATTTTCATTTACCATTTAATCTCTCCTCATTTCTTATCAACTTTCCTTCTTAAGATTTACCCTTGGTTCGTTCTTATTCAGATTGTTTCGTCGAACTTCAATAGGTTTTTGATGGAATTAAATATTTATTACATAATCAACCGCCTAACAATTGAAAATATAAGATATAGACCATCGCGCTTTTCGATGAAAGGGGTTTATCTTATGCTATCGACACAGCAATTAGCTGAGTTACGTCTACAACTATTACAAGAAAAGAGTGAAGTGGAGGAACATTTACAACAGAATGACCACTTTGGTTTAGAAAGAGGCCATGCTCATGAATCGGTAGGGGAGTTGTCGAGCTATGATAACCATCCAGCAGATGAAGGGACAGAGCTGTATGAAAGGGAAAAAGATATTGCCCTAAATGAGCATTATGAACTTCTGCTTCAAAACATCCATCATGCTTTGGAAGCAATGGAAAAAGGAACATATGGAAAATGTGAGGTGTGCGGCAAAGACATTCCTTTAGAACGTCTGCAAGCCTTACCTAATACTACCTATTGTATTGAACACAGCCCAGACCAAATTGTCTCACATAACCGCCCTGTTGAAGAAGGCGTTTTAATGCCGCCTTGGGGGAAATTCGATATGGATGAAAAGAATGAAAATGTGGCCTTCGATGCCGAAGATTCCTGGCAAACCGTGGCCCAGTGGGGCACGAGCGAAACTCCTTCCGATTTAGCTTTTTCCGAGGATAATTACCAAGATATCTATGAGGAATCGGATGAAAATATTGGTTATGTCGAGGATTATGAGAATTTTGTGGGAAATGATATATACGGGAACAATGTTACCGTTTACCCGAATGCCCAGCATGAACAATATGAGGATGCCCTTGATGAGGAAGGAATCATGACAAGCTTTGGTGATTTACCTGCGTTTGAACATGACCCTTATGTTGACGACGATAAGTAGAAAAGCGGAAGCGCCCGGTTAGCGACGTATGGCCAGGGGCCCGATCCGACTGAGATAAAGGAAACACGGAGAGCGCCAGCGATCCGATGTTGACTTATCGTAGGGAGGAGTGGGTTGGCCACTAGTCGCTGGGCGCTGGAGCTGGACAATTCTCAAAGTAAATATTAATTACTTACTTAAAAAAGAAAACAGCTTTCATAAAGAGAGCTGTTTTCTCTGGTTATTGCTTTGCTTTATTTTGCTTCATTTTCGCCACCTGTAGTGACATCACCTTCAGCGTACACATCACTTACTTGTTCATGTGTAGTGGAAAGCCCTGATGAAATCTGATCTTTTTCTTGGTAATAACTTGGATGAAAAAAGCTTCCAGCAACTTCCTTATTCGGATTTACTTTCTGTTTGTCCATTTTGTATTCCTCCTTTTTATTTTCAATACAAAGGTATTTTTTTCTTTTTTTAATTGAATTACTCCTAAAAAAATGAAGGAAGTGATTAATATGCAGAAAAATAAAGAGTTTCCATCTCAAGAAGACTTGGACCAAGCCTTTCATTATCTTCATGATCAGATAAATAGGATTTCCGTGATTGAGGAAGTTGAGATGGTAAAAATGGAAAAAGAGGGTCAGGAAGAATAAGAAAATGTTGCCTCCAGGCAATGAATGTTGAACGGGGGCAAGAATTTTTCTCTAGACCCATCAAGGGTGTGTTTGCTATGATTTTTAGAGGTATTTTAAAGGTGGTTTAATATGGTAATAAGAGAAACGCTGGCAAAAAAAGTCGCTTGGATTAGTGTTATTAGTAATATAGTTCTAACTTTAGGGAAAATCATTATTGGATGGTATGGACATAGTGATGCCGTATTTGCTGATGGGATTCACTCAGCTGCTGATGTGTTTGCATCCGTCATTGTTTTATTGGTCATTAAAATCGCCAATAAACCTGCTGACCAGGAACACCCATACGGGCATGGAAAGGCAGAAGTCATTGTCTCAGGGATTGTGGGAATCTTACTTTTCCTTGTAGCTATTTATGTTGTGTATGAAGGAATCAGCGGATTTTTCCATCAAGTGGAATCACCGAGTCTTTTGGCAATGTGGGTCGCACTTTTTTCATATATTATGAAGATTATTTTATACCGCAGTTCATTAAAAGTAGCTCAGCAGCATAACAGTAAGGCCATTGAGGCCATTGCATTTGACCATAAAGCTGATATCGTCGCTTCAATCGCTGCTGCAATCGGAGTTCTTATCTCCATTTTAGGAGAACGGTTCGATATTCACCTTCTTCTTTATGGTGATAAAGCTGCCAGTATATTTGTTGCTTATTTAATTTTTAAAATAGCCAAGGAAATGCTGACAGAGGCGTTTGATATATTATTGGAGCGAAACATTAACACGGAGACTATTCAGGAATATACTAAAATAATAAATGAATTCTCTGACGTAAAGCGAATTGACCGAATCCGTGCAAGAGAACATGGTCATTACGTGCTCGTGGATTTACGGATATCAATCGATCATTATAAAACAATCAAGGAAGGGCATGATCTCGCCAAATCCATCAAACAGAAGCTCATGGATAAATATGATAACATTGATGAAGTTTTAATTCATTTAAATCCGTATTTCCCCGAAACCAAGTAAATTCCAAAAAAACTCCTTTGTACTTTCATACATTTGGGTTTATGATAGGATAGGATATAAAAAAGTTAAAAGGAGTTGATATTTTTGAGTTATTCCGTTGACCCGGACCCAAGTAGGCGCGGGGAAGTCAATGTACTCTTTGATTTGATTGAATTGAATATCAAGAATATCATCTCTAGAAAAGGATGTTGGCTTCCTCAAACAAAGTGAGTGAGGAGGTTTTGGCATGCTGGAAATGTTTAAAAGCACAGATTCGCGGGTGTTAGAACAAGTCGATACAATTTCAAAGGGCTGCTGGATCAATATTTATGCTCCAACACCCGAAGAAATCGCTAAAGTATCAAACGATGCCCAAGTAGATATTGATATTATAAAAGACGCGCTGGACGATGAAGAGCGTCCGAGGATTGAACGGGACGATGGCCGAGTTTATATCATCGTTGACTTTCCTTATATTATTCATGATGAAACGGGTCTTGCAGTTTATGAAACGATTCCGATTGGCATCATTTTAACAGAGGACAATATCATTACCGTTTCCTTAAAAGATTCTCCAATAATTGAAGAATTTCGGAAAAATCGCGTCAAAGAATTTTTTACTTTTAAAAAGACGCGCTTCGCTCTGCAAATTCTATTTGTGATATCATCCTATTATCTTCGTTATTTAAAGCAAATCAGTAAGAAAACAAATGAAATTGAACGTGAAGTACACCAATCTTTGAAGAATAAAGAACTATATGCCTTTTTAGCCTTAGAAAAAAGCTTAGTTTACTTTACAACTTCATTAAAATCGAATAAAGTCGTCCTCGATAAAATCCTGCGGTTTAACTATTTAAAAATGTATGAAGAAGATAAGGATTTATTGGAAGACGTAATGATTGAAAAAACCCAGGCAATTGAAATGGCGGAAACTTACCGTTCGATTTTGAGCGGGATGATGAATGCTTTTGCCTCCATCATTTCCAATAACCTGAATATTGTGATGAAGTTTTTAACTTCGATTACGATCATTTTGTCTTTCCCAACGATGGTAGCAAGCTTTTACGGAATGAATGTCGATATTCCATTCCAGCATGCGACCCATTCCTATGCAATACCGCTAATCATCTCTGCCTTTTTAACTAGTTTAACAGCGTTTATTTTTTGGAAAAAGAAATATTTCTAGATTACCAGCCATTCATTTGGCTGGTTTTTTTATTTTCAATGATAAAATTTCCCTATTTTTAATTGAATCGAAAAATAAAATTATTAATCCCTAAGGGTTTTTGATAGAAAATTAAAAATTTTCCCAACATTGAAAGCTGATAGATTGTTATTTTATAAGAAAATTAACAATAGGCTAGAACATCAGCAAATCGGCTGTCAATCAATTTTGAGGGGAGTTTTTTAATGAAAAAAGGGAAAATACTAGGGGCTGCAGTTATGAGTGCAGTGCTGGGAATCTCAATGTTTGCAACAGCCGCATTTGGTCAGCAATCAGCCAGTCAGGAAACGTATCGCGTCTTAATCCAAGGCCCATCTGGAGAGAGGGCAAAAGCTAAGGCAAACTATGGAGCACGTTGGGAGTTTGAGGGGCAAGGCTTCACAACGACGGTTAACGGACAGCAATATCAAGCACTCTTGAAAAATAAAAACCTAAAGATTGAGAGGCTTCCAGAACTACAACTGGGTGTAAATCAAGATGCAGTGACGAAAGCGACAGCCGTTCTTAGTGATTCAACACCTTGGGGAATTCAAGCAATCTATAATGATCCTAACATAACGGCTACTTCCGGTGGAAGTGGGATAAAGGTTGCTGTGCTTGACACTGGGGTTTTAAAAACTCATGTAGATTTGGCGGCGAATGTAGAGCAATGTAAGGATTTTTCCCAAAATAAATCTCCGTTAGTAGAAAACAGTTGTGCTGATGGGAATGGGCATGGAACACATGTCTCTGGCACCATTCTGGCAAATGGCAACAAAGGAAAGGGAATATACGGGGTGGCGCCTGAAGCAAATTTATGGTCCTATAAGGTCCTAAATAATCGTGGTTCTGGTTACTCAGATGATATTGCGGCAGCAATCCGCAAGGCTGCTGATGAGTCAGTTCGGCTTGGGGTCCACGTGATTATCTCGATGTCGCTTGGATCTAGTACAAAGGATTCCTTGATTTCCAGTGCGGTTGATTATGCGTATGGCAAAGGTGTTCTTGTTGTAGCAGCCGCCGGTAACGATGGTCCTGGAACAAACACAATTGGCTATCCCGGAGGATTAGCAAACGTTGTGGCCGTAGCAGCTTTGGAAAATGTTCAGCAAAATGGCACCTACCGTGTTGCTGATTTCTCATCAAGAGGAAATCCGGCTACTGACGCCGATTATGTTATTGGAGAGCGAGATGTAGAGGTTTCGGCCCCAGGTAGAGCAATTGAATCTACTTGGAATGACGGAGGCTACAATACGATTAGCGGAACATCGATGGCTACCCCGCACGTATCAGGTCTTGCTGCGAAAATCTGGGCTGCAAATCTAAATTGGTCAAATACCCAGTTACGGACAGAATTACAAAATCGTGCGAAAGTAAATGATATTAAAGGAGGCACGGGAGCGGCTGCAGGGGATGACTATGCATCAGGCTTCGGCTTCCCTCGGGTAAAGTAGAATGATAAAAAAGCCATTTGGCGCATTCCTGCCAAATGGCTTTTTTAGAATAGGTCTATATTCACTTTGATTAAAATTCTATATCTTAAAAATAATCTGAAAAAATATGTAAAAGGGGCTCCTTTTGTTGTAAAATAAGGAAAAAAGAAAGGCAAGCTAGGTGGATATATGGAATTTGGAGCCCTTATTAAATTCTATCGGACGCAAAGAGGAATGACGCAAGCAGAGCTTGCAAAGGGAATCTGTTCTGTCCCGCATTTAAGCAAGATTGAGAATAACTCAAAAGAAGCTAACGAGGAAACGGTCTCACTTTTGCTTGAAAGACTTAATATTAGTTTAGAAGAGATGGAAGAAAAAGAAGACCGAGTTAAGGTTTTACTAAGAGAGCTGGCTAACGGGATTAATTTCTATCTAAAGGATGAAATCGAAGAGACCTATCAGAAACTAAAAGAAATAGAGCATCTTATTCCATTTTCAAAGTATATATATATCTGGGAATTTTATAAATTTAGATACTTAATTTTTAAAGGATTGGTTGCTGAGGCCGAGAGTCAAAGAGACCTTTTATATAAGCATAAGAAAAATTTTTCCCAACATGAAGATTATTTATTTCGCTACTATAATGCGGTATTTTTAATGTGGAAGGGTCAAAATAAAAATGCAGATGATATACTCGATGCTCTTCATGCAGAGAATAGTATCGAAACCATTGACGGAGAATTCCTTTACCATCGAGCCCTCGTGAAGAGCTCACTTGAGCAATCAGGACATGCCATTCATTTTGGGAAAATGGCACTGCAAATGTTTATGAATCAACATAATTTCATCCGAATTCTTCACACACTTATGCTGCTGGGAATTAATTATACTCACTCCAATATTTATGAGGTTGCTCATGGATGTTTTCAGCACCTAATTCGAAATGCAGAATTAATAAAAGAGGAAAAATTACTTCCACAAATCTATCATAATATGGGGCATCTGCAGAATAAAATGAAGAATTTTAAAGAAGCGCTATACTATTACGAGAAAAGCTTGGCCCTACAGCCCAATTTCAATCAGCACTATCTAGTGACCTTGTATACTATCGGAGAACTATATTATTCTTTAAATTCATTCGATAAGGCAAGGGCGTGCTTTCAGGAAGTGAATTCTTTGGCTAAGGATTTAGGTGTAAAAAAATATAGACTTTTAGCTGATTTTTATCTATTCCTGATGACCTCACCAGTAAAAGGGTTCAAATTTTTAGAACTAAAGGTTATCCCATATTTTGAAGAAGCAAATGAACATCTTGATGACCTTACCCGTTTTTATAAAATGCTTGCCGATTATTACAATGAAAAAGGAATGGTCATTGAAACAGTTCATTATTTAAATAAAATTACGTAGGGGGTCAATATGAAAAAGGTTGTTGTTCTTTTATTTTCACTTGCTTTACTTGTTCCTGTTGTATCAGCCAAGGGTGTTGAAGTTCAAAGGTCTTCTAATAATGTAGCAATTGAACTGCCAAGTGAACATCCAATTCAGCCGCCAATTGGATAATAATGAAATGTCCCTGAATTTTTTCAGGGATTTTTTTATGAAAAAAGTGATATCCCTTTCGAACAAAATTGAATAAAGATACTAATAAGTATTTCATTGAAAGGGTATCGCAATGGGTAAAAATAATGAAAATGAGCAAGTTTTTTCTGAAAAGGAAGAAGCAATCATTAAGCTTGAAAAACAGGTTGCTATGGGTGTTTGGATCCAAGCGGTCGGACAATTAATTGAATTAGTAAGCTTATACAGGCTATATCTTATTAGTGATGAAGAGGAACCCATTGTTGAAAAACAAATTCTTACAGGTGCATCCTTGCAAACGCTCGGAACATTTTTAGAAGCAATTGGTGTCACTGAAGAAATCGGTATTGATAGCGCCGAAGTTAGTATTGGTGCCCAAAAATTAGCAGTAACGGGTGATTGGATTCAGGCACTAGGAGCAATATTGGAAGCTGCAGGCGGAAGTGAAATCATTAAAGAAAATGCTAATTTATTTGTCCCTTAAAAGGAATGAAACTGACACAAATAAGGGTATCCTAATCATATGTGTTGATAAATTATGGAAGAGGATTGAGGAGGATATAATGAAATCATTTGTTGTTGGTTTTCATCAAGAAGACAATGTAGATGCGATGCAAATACAAAAACTAAGCAAAGAGGATTTTGATAAAGCATCCGAAGGCGGGACGCGGCATTTATTTGAGCTGGATACAAACATTGGCTTTTTTGTCTTTTTTGATGCGGAGGATGCGGATGGACTGGTTTCATACATGGTTTTGCAATATGAAGAAGATAATGAAGAACCGGTTGCTTGTTATTCGTTCCAGCTGAAGGATTTTTACGAGTTTATGGCCCTTTACCTAAGTGACCTTGGATATAATGACGAAATGGAAGAAGAGGACGAAGAATACGGACCAATCCATCACCTCGCCCACCTTCTGTTTCATATTGTTGAGGAAGGTCAGAGTCTCGAAGTATAAGAAAAAACAAGCACCGGACCAAAATGGACCGGTGCTTGTTTTTTACCCTTTCGCCTCATCTTTTTTCTGCACTACAACACGGGCATTGCCCATGAAAAAGATGGTAATGGCAGCAAGAGCTATTGGGATTAACGTAAGCATAAAGGTTTGTGTAATCGAATCCGACATCGCGTGAACAATTTTATCCAAAATAAAGCTAGGGATTTTCGAACGCTCACTTGCTTGGAAAATTTGTCTTGGATCGCCCATTTGGAAACCTTGACTTCCCGCACCCTGCATACCTTTAAACGCCTCTTTAAGTTTGTCCGTAAAGAAATTGTTTTGAAGAGAGCCAAAGATTGTTACACCCAGCGTCATGCCAAAAGAACGAAGGAATGAGTTGGTTGAATTGGCAGTCCCGCGGTATTGCGGCTCCAAATTGTGCATCGATGCCGTTGGCAATAACGAGAATGAAAAGCCAACGCCGAAACCGACAAGGATCATATAAATGGTTAATAACCAGCGGGCGGTATCGACCGTTAACGTACCAAGAAGATACATCCCAACAACGTATGAAACAATTGAAAGAAACATCAAATTTCGATAAGAGGTTCTCGTTAAGAAAATACCACCGATTGAACTGCCAGCAACAGACCCCAGCATCATCGGTGTCAAAATAAGTCCTGCATTCTTAGCTGTGCCCCCATAAACTGCTTGGACAAAGATCGGGATAAATACTGTTAAAATAATAAACGTACCACCATATAAGAAGGCGAGGATTTGCGAGGTAGCAAACAAGCGTCGTTTAAACAGCCATAACGGTAAGATTGGTTCGGCAGCTTTTAATTCGGCTATGAAAAAAACAACAAAAAAGACAACAAAGCTTGTAAATAAGCCGATGATTTGAATGGAATCCCAGTCGTATTCCTTACCGCCTAGTTCAAGGGCAAACATTAAGCTTACCACCGAAATTATCAGCGTGATCGCACCAGCCCAGTCAATTTTTTGCTTAGAGTGCTGCAATGATTCATGGTAATAACGAACAATCAAAATAATCGAAACGATACCTATTGGAACATTCACATAAAAAACCCAATGCCAGCTAATATAATCCGTGATATAGGCACCTAAAAGCGGTCCTAACACACTAGATGCTCCAAATACGGCACCAAGCAGGCCAGTCATTTTTCCACGATTTTCAGGTGGGAATATATCAAAAACAATCGTAAAGGCAATCGGCATAAGAGCTCCGCCGCCAATCCCCTGAATAGCGCGGTAAACACTCAATTGTACGATACTTTGGGCAATCCCGCATAAGGCCGACCCGAGGAGAAAGACGACTAATCCGAAAATAAAAAAGCGTTTTCGGCCGTACATATCGGATAACTTACCGAATATCGGCATCCCAGCCATAACGGCAACCATGTAAGCTGACGTTACCCAAATAAATTTATCGAGGCCGCCAAGATCGGATACGATGGTTCCCATGGCCGTTGCGACAATCGTGTTGTCCATGGCTGCCATCAAAATAGCTAATAGTAAGCCTGTCACAACAAGTTTAATATTTTGGTCTTTTTTAATCATAAAAATCTCCTTAATATGGTCTAAAAGTAAAAAGTATTGGCAATTCTTGCCAAGGATTCCTCCTCCTGAAGATTATTTTAACTGATGGCTGGCATAAAATAAATTTTTGAATCAAAATTATAGCGATAAAAAAAATCCCCTACTTTTAAGGGGATTAAACCATCCATTATTTTAAAACATCATGATCAACATAACGCTCGCCGTTCATTTCACTAATAACATTAATAGCGACCTTTGCACCGTCTCCGGCAGTTATGATGGTATGCATGCTGACTCCGGCAATGGTTCCAGCAGCCCAAATTCCTTCAATATTTGTTTTACCTTGAGCATCCACGTCAATAATGGTTTTAATTCTCGGCTCTGTTCCTGGCTTGGTTGTTACTCCAACTTTCTCTGCTAAGTCAGCCATCATTCCTGTTGCCACAATGACATGCTTTGCTTCATATGTAGATTGGTCGGTTTCAACTGTTAAGCCGCTATCTGATTTGCTAATATTAGTAACAGTGGCTGTAACCAGTTCAGCACCAAATTTGCTTGCTTGTTTTTTACCAGTCTCAACAAGATTTGGACCAGAGATTTCTAAAATACCGTAATGATTTTCAATCCATGCTCTCTTGGTAACGCTTTTATCATTATCTACCAATAGTGTCTTTTTTCCAGCTTTCGCCGTAAATAAGGCAGCACTTGCCCCAGTAGGTCCAGCACCGATAATCACAACATCAAACATCTACAAAACCTCCATTAATAAAATTATTAACAGTATTATCCTAGCGTAACAAAAAATGAAAGTAAAATAAAATGCATGTTTTGAGATATTGGGAAATCGAAGTATTAAAAAAGACTCTTGTGTTATTTTTCTCATACATATACTGTAAAACTAAAAAGGAGATTGACATGTTGGAGATTGTCCCGCTCGGTGATCTGGCCTTACGAGTATCTTTTGGCAATGAAATAAACGAAGCTATTCATTGGGAAATACAAGGATTTATTGCCAAGCTGAAAGCTGCAAAGGTGCAGGGGATTGTTGAATGGGTTCCTACCTATAATGCAGTTGCCATTTACTATCGACCAGAAATCATCAGTTTTGCCAACTTGGCAGTAAAAGTAAAGGAAATTTATATTCATAAAAATAATGTAAAAGCCATTCATCCAATCGTCTTTGAGATTCCAGTTTATTATGGAGGTCCAGATCTATCCTTTATAGCAGATTATCATCAACTAAGTGTAGATGAAGTAATTGCGATGCACAGCAATAAGGAATACCTCATCTATATGATGGGTTTTGTGCCTGGGTTTCCATATCTTGGCGGACTTTCACCGAAACTTGCAGTACCAAGGCTAGAACATCCGAGGCCGAGAGTGCCAGCAGGCTCGGTGGGAATAGGCGGCAATCAAACGGGAATTTATCCATCTGAAGTTCCCTCAGGCTGGAGGATATTGGGTATTACCCCTGTAAAGCTTTTTGATTTAAATAATTCTTCGCCGATTCTTTTTTCGGCAGGCGATTATATTAAGTTTTATCCGATTGATGAACAAGAATATGCTAGAATCAATCAATTGGTAGAGGAAAATAAATTTCATGTCCGTTTTTACAAAAGGGGGGAAAATGATGCAAGTAATTGATTTAAACTGCGATCTGGGTGAGAGCTTCGGTCCATTTAAGATTGGAAATGATCAAGAGGTATTAAACTATATTTCAAGTGCCAATATTGCCTGCGGTTACCATGCTGGTGACCACAATGTCATGTTTGAAACTGTTAGGCTCGCGAAAAAATCTGGCGTCCTTATTGGCGCACACCCTGGTCTGCCAGATCTCGCTGGATTTGGCAGACGAGAAATGATTATTTCTCCGCAAGAGGTTTATCATCTAGTTGTTTATCAAATTGGGGCTTTGGCTGCTGTTTGTAAAGCGAATGGTATAGCACTGGCACATGTGAAGCCACATGGTGCATTGTATAATATGTCAGCTAAAAATCGGAAAATGGCGGCTGCCATTGCCGCTGCAATTGCTGATGTCGATCCAGCTCAAGTTTTATTTGGTCTTGCCGGCAGCGAACTAGTGAAGGCTGGGAAAGAAAAAGGCCTTCATGTAGCGGAGGAAGTGTTTGCCGATCGCACCTACCAGGCCGATGGTACTCTGACTTCCCGTCAGGAGAAAAACGCCATTATCCATGATTCAGATTCTGCAATCAAAAGAGTGATTCGCATGATAAAAGAGGGAAAAGTAGAGACGGTTGATGGAACAGATATCAATATAAAGGCTGATACCATATGTGTTCACGGAGACGAGCCACTAGCGTTAGAATTCGTCACCCAATTAAAGCAAGCACTTGTTCAAGAAAATATCTCCCTTCGAAAAAGCTGGGGAAATCCATGAAAACGGCCATTTTTAAAGTGTTAAAGCCTGGTCTGCAAACAACGGTTCAGGATTTAGGTAGATATGGGTATCAGCAATTCGGCATCAGTCCCTCAGGTGCAATGGACACTTACTCGATGCAAGTATCCAACATCCTTGTAGGGAATCTTGCAAGTGAAGCAGTCCTTGAAGCTTCCATTATTGGACCAGTTTTAGAAGCATTAAGTGATATAACCTTAGCAATCTGCGGCGGGGATTTTACTCCAAAAGTGGACGAAAGAGAAGCTCCTATATGGAAGAGTTTTCTGATTAAGAAGGGACAAATTCTATCAGCAGGCTCTGGTAAATATGGTGCAAGAGCTTATATTGCCATTTCAGGGGGGATCGATGTCCCTGATGTTTTAGGCAGTAAATCCACCTTTATGCATGGAAGATTTGGCGGGTATGACGGACGTGCCTTACAAAGAGGCGATATATTATGGGGGCAACCGTTGATAAAGAAGCCTTTTAAATCATTAATTCCTGAACTTATTCCTAGGTATAAAAAGCAAATCAAAGTCAGGTTTATTCCTGGACCCCATCAAGATCGGTTTACAAAAGAGAGTCTCAAGAAATTTTGCACAGCAGAATATGTGATAACACCACAGTCTAATCGAATGGGTTATCAGCTTAAGGGCCCCCAATTAAAACATATAAATGGTCCGGATATTATTTCTGATCCAATTCCATTAGGTGGAATCCAAGTACCAGCAAGCGGGCAGCCGATTATCTTAATGGCTGAAAGGCAGACCACTGGCGGCTACACCAGAATTGGCACCGTAATTTCTGTAGATATACCACTACTTGCGCAGGCGGTGCCTGACACTGTGGTACAGTTCTCCATAGTGTCAATAGAGGAAGCGCAGCGATTATATTTACAAAACCAGATTTTATTAAAGCATTTGTCACTGGCCGCAAAATAAACAGTACAATTTTGTGAAAGTTTGTGCAACCTCTTGCATAATGGAAATCAATTCTAATCATTTGTTATTTACTAATGGAACACTATCAGGTAAAATAATTTTGTATAATACATATCGAAATAGTAGGAATTAAAAAATTCTACTATTCTCTTTTTATTATTATAAATTCATCATAGGGGGAAGAAGAATTGGTTCGTAAAAATGTAAATATTCTTGTAGCCATTTTACTAAGTATCTTATTAGTACTTGCAGGATGTTCTTCGAAAACGAAGGATAATGCGGGCACGAAAGATAAAGGTGAAACTGCAAATAAACCAGATACCTTTATTTATGGAATTGACGGGGATCCAGGTAACGCAGTAAACGTCATCTCAACAGGTGACCGTTACGGGTTAATGGAAATCAAAACACTTTACTCTCCATTGTATATGTATAATGGAAAGGATAATGTTAAGTACTTCTTGGCTGAAAGCATGACTCCTTCAGCGGATTTCTTAACGTATACTGCAAAATTAAGAAAAGACGTAAAATGGCATGATGGACAGCCATTTACTGCTGATGATGTTGTCTTCACATATGAACAAATGTTAAAAGAAGAAAATGGCGGCTGGGCAAGAAGCCAGCTAATCTTTAATAACCAGCCTGTAAAAGTTGAAAAAGTAGATGACTACACAGTTAAGTTCACACTTCCAACAGTCAGCATGGGTGCGATGGAAGCTTTAGGAAACATCTTCATCATGCCTAAACATGTTTACGAAGGTGAAGCAAATATTGCGAACAGCGCAAAAAATGCCACTCCAGTTGGTACTGGCCCATATAAATTAAAAGAATATAAAGCCGGTGAAAGTGTCACGTTTGAAAAGAATGATGATTATTTCCTAGGCGCGCCTAAAATCGCAAAAGTTGTTTACCGTATTATCATGGATCCAAATACAGCGACATTAGCTCTGCAAAAAGGGGAAATTAATGCCCTGGCGATTCAGCCATCAGATACAAGTAAATTTAAAGGTAACGCCAATGTTTCAATTAAGCCATATGATGAAGGTCGAATTGGTTACCTAGCATTTAACTTAAGCTCAAAAGCAGTGCAGTCAAAGGACGTAAGGACAGCAATTGCTTACGGATTGAATCGTGAGGAAATCAATACAGCAAGCTACGTTTCTACTGATTTTTCAAAGCCAGCTTATTCTTTCTTGCCTAAAAAAGCAACCTACTTTACTGATAAGGTAGAAAAACATAAATTTGATACGAAAAAGTCAAAAGACTTGCTGGCAAAAGCCGGAGTATCCGATTTAAAATTAAAACTTGCGTTTATCGCCAATAATCCAATCCAGCAAAAGCAAGCAGCTGTCATTCAACAAAACTTAAAAGAGGCAGGCGTTTCTGTTGAGTTAGTCGGAATGGATGCAACAGCTTTAAGCAAGAAGCTTCAAAGCGTCCAAACGGACTTTGATATGTATCTAAGTGGATATATCATGGGAATTGACCCAGATACCTTTAATTCCTTGTTTGTTACCAATGGTGAGGCAAACTACATGCATTATAGCAATCCAAAAGTGGATGAGTTATTTAATCAAGGCCGTGTAGAAAAAGATGATACGAAGCGTAAAGCGATTTATGAGGAAATTCAAAAACTCATTATCGAAGATGCGGCCTTCTATCCTTTAACAGAAAACAAACGGATTCTTTCAATTGATTCTAGAATCAAAGGAATCGAAGAAGCAGCGTTAGTTCCAGTTTATACCTTTGAAGATATGTCAAAACTATCTTATTAAAAAAATACGTGCTTAGTAGATAAAGATAAACAGTTCGCTGTTTATCTTTATTTATTAAGAATAAAAGTAATAAAATAATAGAGTAAAATAATGCAAGTACTGTCTTCAACTAGGCTATGAGCATTCAAGGGACGTAAGGAGTGGGATTATTTTTGCTAAAGTATATATTTAAACGGATTTTACAGGCTATACCTTTGCTTTTTATTATTTCGATTATTTGCTTTACACTCATCCAATTGGCTCCATATGATGCAGTCGATGCGATGACAACACCAAACATGACGAAGAAAACAATCGACCTCATAAAAGCAAGATATGGATTGGACCAACCAGCCTATATGCAATATTTTTATTGGATAAAAGGGATATTGTCCGGTGAGTGGGGTTACTCAATCGTCACGCATGAAAGTATTACCAATGATCTTTCAGTAAGGATCCCAAATACGATTCTACTTGTTCTTCCGGCTTACATCCTTGCCTTACTATTATCTATCATTCTTGGATTAGTGGCTGGAGCGAATAAAGGGAAAGCAGCGGATAAAATCATTGATGGGCTAAGTTCATTCGGGATTGCGATCCCAAGCTTTTGGATGGCGATGATTCTTGTGTTTATTTTCGGCTATCTTTTAAATATTTTTCCAATCCTTGGGATGCACACGATTGGAAATGAAGAGTCATTCTCCGACCTGCTAAGTCATATGGTATTGCCGTGTACGGTGTTAACGCTCTCTTTCATGCCAGAGCTTGTTCGTTATGTCCGCTCATCAACCATAGGGCAGCTTTCAGAAGATTATGTTATGGTCCAACAGGCATATGGGGCCGCTTCTAGTTGGATCTTATTTAAGCATGTACTTAGAAATGTGCTGCTTCCCATTATTACGATTGTTGGGATGAGTCTTCCGATGCTTGTCACCGGAGCGGTCGTAACAGAAACAGTTTTTGGCTGGCCGGGAATTGGTACGTATTTTGTAAAAGCCATCCAAGGATTTGATTACCCAGTTGTCATGGCCATCATGCTGCTTTCTTCAAGCCTTGTGATTATCGGTAATCTAGTGTCCGACCTTTTATATTGCATCGTAGATCCGAGAATCAAGGGAATGGGGGAATAGAACATGGCCGGAAAGAAAAATCGAAGAGTAAAACAATTTAAAGATGAGCTGAAACGTAATAAAACGGCGGCTATTGCTCTAATTTTCCTTATTCTCATCCTGCTGATTTCCATTTTTGCCTTTTTATCACCTTATCCTCCTGATAAGGTCGATGTCACGAGTGTGCTTCAAGGACCTAGCGCCGACCATTGGTTTGGTACAGACGAGCTAGGCAGAGACTATTTTACAAGAGCATTATTTGGCGGGAGAATCTCTCTTACAGTTGGTATTTTAGCGATGCTTATTTCGACTAGTATTGGAGTATTAGTGGGAACGATAAGCGGCTATTTTGGCGGCAGGGTCGACAACTTTTTAATGAGATCAGTTGATGTGATTTCTTCAATCCCATGGATGATTCTTGTTACGGTTGTAAGTATCTATCTTACACCAGGGCTAAAAGCGATTATTCTTGTCATTGGACTTTTTACATGGATGAGCACCGCGAGACTAGTCCGAGCGGAGACACTTTCGATAAAAGAAAGAGAGTATGTTTTATACGCAAAATCATCGGGGCAGTCATTGCCAAGAGTCATTATCAAGCATATAATCCCAGCAGTGTTTCCAACGTTTATCGTTGCATCCACCGTTAGTATTGCCAATGCAATCTTAATGGAATCGGCTTTAAGTTTCCTAGGGCTCGGAATTCAACAGCCCTTATCTTCATGGGGAAGCATGCTCCAAAATGCACAAGGAAATCTAGGAAATGCTCCATATATGGCGATATTACCTGGGCTTCTCATTGTACTGACTGTTTATTCGTTTAATAGACTAGGTGATATTCTTCGTGCTGTTGTCGAGCCGAAGACGAGTGGGAAATAACAAGGAGGTATGGATGAAATGGGTAACATTACCGAAGATAATAATCATTTACTAGACGTCAAAAACCTCCGTACCAACTTTTACAATGGCAATGTGAAAATGGAAGTGATTAGAGGAATTGACTTTAATGTAAAAAAGGGTGAAATACTTGGGATTGTTGGTGAATCAGGTAGCGGAAAAAGCGTTATGGTTAAATCCATTCTCGGCATAATCCCCAGTAATGCGAAAGTGGATGCGGGAGAAATTGTTTTAGATGGCAAGCATCTAGAGAATCAATCAAAAAAAGAAAAGAGGGCGATTAGAGGCCGAGATATTGCGATGATATTTCAAGACCCAATGACTGCCCTAAATCCATTAAAAAAAGCTGGAGATCATCTTATTGAATTGTTAATAAGGGTTCGAGGCTTGAACAAGAAGGAAGCCAGGCTTGAGGCTGTTGAACTGCTGAGAATGGTTGGCATCCCTTCTCCTGAAACGAGAGTGAATCAATACCCGCATGAATTTAGCGGTGGAATGAGGCAAAGGGTACTAATCGCCATGGCATTGGCGTGCAATCCCAAGCTTTTAATTGCAGATGAACCAACAACTGCCCTCGATGTCACCATTCAAGCACAAATACTTGAACTCTTAAAAAAACTGCAGCAAGAAAATGATATGTCGGTCGTGTTCATCACCCATGACCTTGGAGTGGTAGCGACCATTTGCAGCCGAATTTTGGTCATGTATGCGGGAATGGTGATGGAAGAAGGGCTTGTTAATGAAATCTTTTATTCACCGAAGCATCCCTATACAAAGGCGCTGCTGAATTCTATTCCTAGAGTGGACGGGGAGAAAACGAGATTAAAGCCGATTAAAGGGGCGGCCCCATCACTTCAAAATATAAAGAACGGATGCCCATTCGCCGAACGATGCGAGTTTGCAATGGATAAATGTTTTAATGAAGTACCAGAATACAAGCGCTTTTCATCAACGCAAAAAAGCATGTGCTTTTTAACAGGGGAAGGTGACAACCTGGATGATTGAGACAAAGGAAAAACTTATTGAAGTAAACAATCTAAAAAAATACTTCCCATTAAAAACTTCACTTTTTAGTAAAAATAAACAAGTTGTGAAAGCAGTCGATGATGTCTCGTTTCATATTTTCAAAGGGGAGACTTTCGGACTTGTTGGGGAATCTGGGTGCGGCAAATCCACTTTGGGCAGAACGCTTAATCGTTTATACGACCCAACATCTGGAGAAATTCATTTTGATGGCAAGGATATTGCCAATCTAAATAATAAAGAACTGCAACCCTATCGAAAAAGAATGCAAATGATCTTTCAGGATCCATACTCATCATTAAACCCATATATGAATGTGGAAGAAATCATTGATGAACCATTGGAGATTCACACCACTCTCTTAAAAAATGAAAGAAAAGAAGTTATTACCGATATTTTAGAAAAAGTAGGCCTAAAAAAAGAAGATATGGAAAAATTCCCGCATGAATTCAGTGGCGGACAGCGTCAAAGAATTGGAATTGCGAGGGCATTGGCGATAAATCCGGAGTTCATTATTTGTGATGAGGCCATATCCGCTTTGGATGTTTCCATTCAGGCTCAAGTGATTAATATGTTAGAAGATTTACAGAGTGAGATGAAGCTTACTTATTTATTTGTTGCACATGACCTATCCATGGTCCGCCATATCTCCGATCGTATTGGGGTTATGTATCTAGGGAAAATTGTTGAGATTTCGAAGAGCGATGAGTTGTACCATAAACCGTTGCATCCCTATACTCAAGCATTATTGTCAGCTATTCCAATCCCGGATCCGATTAAAGCACAGAATAGCAAGCGCGAAATAATCACAGGCGAGCTTCCAAGCCCGATTGAAATGGAAACAGGCTGTCGTTTCCGTTCTCGCTGCCCATTTGCAAAGCCAATCTGTGCAGAAAAAGATCCTCAATTAAAGGAAGTAGATGGAGAACATCTTGTAGCATGCCATTTATATTAAAAAGGTGGATGGAAGTATGGAAAAGGTAAAGTTAGCATTAAATTATGCCCTTATGCTAGAAATGATGAAAGCAAAAGGATACAATAATCCCACCATCGCTGCGCTCTTAAGTGAGGGGAAAGAAGAACTTCTGGAAAGCATAGGAGAGGGGATTCCTTCTTGGAAAGCGATGGTCGACTATTATCGTTTGAATAAAGATAAATGCCACCAAGCCCTTCACGAAGGATATGAGTTTTCTTTTTTGACAAAGGGAGCACTCAAGTCGTTGTTGACAATCAAGTTTGCGATGAAGGAAGGTGAAGATTTCGTTGATACTGGAGAGTTTTTAGATGCTGTTAAAATGACCGCTAACAATCTTTATGTTCTTAAAGAAATGATTGCTAAAAACTGGACCATCATTTTACAGGAAGAGAACATTGGCGAGGACCTTCATCTGCTTAAAATCGAGCTGACTCATAAACCAAATTTTAATATAAAATAACGGCATAATAAAAAGAACCATCATTTCCGTCCTGGGATTGATGGTTCTTATGTTTAAATTGAAATAAATGGTCTTTCTTCGTCTTCGTTACCCTTAATCTCATGTCTGCGAAAACAAATGAACTGCGTTTTACTTCAGGATTCATTTTTCCTTCACGCGCAAGCTTTTCGCGTAATTTTTTGGCTTTGGATTTGGCCAAATTAATCACTCCTTAAATTTTGATTCATTCCATTATATAACATTTATCTTTAAAGCGAATAGTTAATTTATAAAAATTTAAGAAATTGATTATGAGTTCTTTAGAATTTAGGTTTATTCTAAGGTATTAGTAAAATTTTAAAGGTGGATTTTCATGTCAATCCGAAAAAGTCTCTTTCTTTCGAATGCTGCAATGGTCATAATGCCCATTATTATCTTCATTCTTTATTTTACCTTACTTAATATCATCTTCAGTGGTGATTTTAAACTTCTAAGCAACAACTATCACCGTGGGTGGCAAACAGGGGCAGGCGGTCAGAATATCGAATTATTTAATCAGTTGAAGAAAACTGCAGCCTTAGAAACAGAAAAATTAACCGATCCTTCATTCATGGATACTTTAGTCAAAGAGAAAAAAGTCGATATTATTATCCGGAAAAACAATCAAGTTTTATATTTATCAGATGCCATAAAGGATTTGAAAGATGATAGGCTTCCAGCTTTTGGTGATGAGGGGTATCAGCCAGTTGCTTGGCTAGATAAGAGGCCTTATTCCATCAGGCAGCATGACTTTTACTTTAGGGATGGAACAGAAGGTACTATTTTTCTACTCGACAAAGGAGTGCCATTTATCCAGTTTGCGAGAAAGTTCTTTCCATTGATTTTCATTGGCTTTGTACTGATTTTGGTGTTAACGAATACGATACTCTCCTATTTTATGTCTAGACGAATTCTCAAGCCGATTCAGCAAATGTCGGTAGCTGCTGCCAAAATTAGTGCAGGGAATCTTGATTTTCATATGGAACCAATCCGTAAAGATGAATTAGGGAAACTAGTAAAATCATTCGATGAAATGAGAGTGAAATTAAAGAAATCAGCCGAACTAAGAGAACAATATGAAAATAATCGGCGCGAGCTGATCGCCAATATTTCACATGATTTAAAAACTCCAATTACCTCAATTCGGGGCTATGTTGAAGGAATTAAGGATGGGGTTGCCAATACAGAAGAAAAGCTCCAACGGTACCTTAATACGATTCATGCGAAAGCCACACATATGGATTGTTTAATCAATGAGCTTTTTCTATTTTCAAAATTAGATGTAAAAAGTGTACCTTTTCATTTTGAAAAGGTTGAGTTGAAAGCCTTTTTAGAGGATTTTCTTGAGGAAATTAGACTTGATTTGGCTGATAAGGCTACTCTGATTTCCATGGAGGCGAATTCGTGCTCACCTATTATGATTGACCGTGATAAAATCATACGGGTGATGAACAATATTATTTTTAATAGTGTAAAGTATCGGGACAAAGGTCTGTGTCTTATTCAAATTAATTTGCAGGAACATGAAGATTTGTTAAAGGTAACAGTCATTGACAATGGGCCAGGCGTGCCAGCTAAAGAAGTAGCTAGCATATTTAACCGCTTTTACCGCGGCGACCCTTCACGGAGTTCAGAAACAGGTGGAAGCGGGCTGGGACTAGCGATAGCTGCGCAAATAATCAAAGCGCATGGCGGTAAAATTTGGGCTGAAAACTCTCCGGAGGGCGGCTTAGGGATTCATTTTACTCTGCCAAAATCAAAGGATAAAGGTGGAACCTATGAGTGACATTCTCATTATAGAAGATGAACAAAGTATTGCGGAATTAGAACGTGATTATTTAGAAATTGAAGGTTTTGAGATCGAAATTGCCACTGATGGAAAAACTGGACTTGAAGCAGCTCTTCGTCAAAACTATAGATTAATATTGCTGGATTTAATGCTTCCAACCATGAATGGATTTGAGATTTGTAAGCAAATACGAAAAGAAAAAGATATCCCAATCCTTATGGTTACAGCAAAGAATGAGGACATAGAAAAAGTCCGTGGCCTTGGTCTTGGAGCAGATGATTATATCGTCAAACCATTCAGTCCAAGCGAGTTGGTTGCAAGGGTCAAGGCGCATTTGGCCAGGTATGAGAGGCTGATCCGGAAAAGTGCGCCGGTCGACGAAATTCAAATTCGTGGCCTGCAAATTAATAAATCATCAAGACAGGTTTTTATTAATGAAAAAGAAGTCATTTTAACAACCAAGGAATTTGATTTATTGACCTTTTTAGCCCTTCATCCTAATCAGGTTTTTACGAAAGAGCACTTGTTTGAACGAATTTGGGGCCTGGACTCGATGGGCGACACGGCCACGATAACTGTTCATGTGCGAAAAATACGCGAGAAAATCGAATCAGACCCAGCTAATCCTCAATTTATTGAAACAGTCTGGGGAGCAGGCTACCGATTTAAAGGATAAAAGAACGGGTTAGTTTTATAAGTCTAAAGAACTACATTGCAATGAATATTAACTATTGCTCCGTGCAAAATATGAAAAAAATAAAGGAGCAAAAGCAAAATGGAACATAACGCAAAACTGGTGTCTTCAGAGGTGGCCGCTTTATGGAGTGCCTATATGCAAAATTCAATGGCTTCATGTATTCTTCAACATTTTGAAAGTGTCAATGAGGACCAGGATTGTACGGAAATTATTCAATCGGCTTTAACGAACTGCAATTATGTTGTGAAGGAGGTCAAACAATTCTTTGAAAAGGAAAATCATGCAATACCAATTGGCTTTACTCAAGAGGATGTAAACTTGAAAGCCAAGAGAGTTTATTCCGATCTTTTTACATTAAGATACATAAAATACATGGCTGCGGCTGGGACTGCTGCGGCCGCTGCGCTGCTTGAGGTATTGGCTAGGAATGATGTGAGAGAATTATTTTCGAAAACTTCCCAGATGTTTATGCAGCTTTACAACGATGCTTGCGACATTCTTCTAAAGAAGGGGGCATTTATTCGCTCACCTACCATTCCTCCGATGGAAAAACCTGAATATCTGCAAGATGAATCATTTTTATCAGGATTAATTGGTAAACATCGACCTTTAACGGTCATAGAATTAGCTCATATTTCCAAAAATTGTGAGACGAATTCGATAGGCAGAACATTTATAACAGGATTTTCCCAAACAGCTCAAGTACCCGAGGTAAGAAAATTTATGGAGAGAGGTACAGAAATCGCTGCCAAACATGAAACCGTTTTTCGAGAAATATTAATAGAGGATGGTGTGCCACTGCCAAGTTCATGGGATTCAACCATATCCCAATCCATTGATGCACCCTTTTCAGATAAGTTAATGATGTTTCAAGTTCTCAGCCTAACTGAACTTAGTGTTACTGGATATGGAACGGCTATAGGAACAAGCTTAAGAAAGGATTTAGGTGGGCATTACACAAGATTAGTGTCAGAAGTCATGCAATATGCTGATGATGGCATTAAGTTGATGATTAAAAACAGATGGTTGGAACAACCGCCTCAGAATGTTGATCGCGAGGCATTAAGAAATAGAAGTAGTTGACAGGTTGTTACATGTTAGTGGATTGTTTGGCAGGTATCAAGATTAGTTTTAAATGTGTTTTTACGATTGGAACCCGTAATGTATGTTTACGGGTTCTATTTTTTTCTTACCCATACTTAAAACCAATTAAGTTTAGAAATATTTAAGAATTGCTTAAGAGGGAGTTTAGATATTCCGTTTACACTAATCCTTGTAGAACAACAAAGGAGGTGATGGGGCTGAAGCTTTCACATACATCGAAAAGGTGGCTGCTGATTTTTCACATTATATTTGCTGCAATCATGCTTGGGAATATGACGGCTTTTCTAATTTTTAATATTACAGCAGCCGCTGCCAGTGATAAAAGCATCGTTCAAACATGTTTTCAGGCAATGCATATTCTTTCTAAAACATCAGTGAGAGCATCAACAATCGGAACGACAGTAACAGGTATCCTTCTTTCCGTCTGGACAAAATGGGGATTGTTCAAATATTACTGGATCATCGCTAAAGAAGGGCTAACGGTACTTTGTATAGGTCTTAACTTTTGGGGAATGTATTCTTGGACATTGCGGGCTTTAAGCAAAAACAATGATCTTTTTTACGTTAAGACTGAGCTTTGGACAGGAGTTATTATTCAAATCATTTCACTCGTATTAATGTACATTATTTCAGTCATTAAACCATGGGGAAAAAGAGTAGGTTCGACCGCATTATAGAAAAATATATAGGAGATGATTTTAATGCATCATTGGGGATTTTTTCCTCCATTTTTTTTTATTTTTCCTTTAATTTTCATGGGATTGTTAGTTGCTAATCTGATCATGTGGCGTCGCAGGGGCAGAATGTGCTTCCGAGGTAACGGAGATGCACAGTTTATCCTTGCAAAAAGATTGGCATCTGGAGAAATTGATGTCGAAGAATATGAGAAAATAAATGAGATTCTAAAAAAATAATTTCAATATGAAGCCCCCCTTGAAGCTCAAGGAGGGCTAATAAAATTTATTAATTTATACGCTCTTTATATTCCTTTCCAGGCTCTTGCTTCCGCGAATGAAGGAAGTAATAAAGGACAATCCCGACAAGGATATAAAATGAACTTAAGAAGTAAAACGAACCAAAGCCCATTTTTGCAACCAACAAGCCAACAACGAAGGAACCTAGACCAATACCTGTATCAAAAATCGATAAGAAGGTAGCGGTCGCAAGCCCGCGTTTTTTAGGAGGGGCATCTTGAAGGGCGATGGTTTGAAACGTCGGAAAAAGTGTTCCCCATCCTAAGCCAATTAGAGCTGCTGAGAAAAGGAAAGTTCCGGCTGTACCGCTATTACTTAAGAAAAACATTCCGATTGCAAATAATACAATGGAAGGAAACACAATCACATTTGGCCCGCGAAGGTCAAATAATTTACCTGTAAAAGGTCTAGAAATCAAAAGGACAACTGCATAAACTACAAAGAAAAGACTTGATACGGCTGATAAGTGAACTTCGTTTGCATAGACATTGACGAAGGAAAGAATCGATGAATAAACAAGTGCAAAGAAAGCACCAATTATTGAAATTGGAACGGCGGAAGCCTCAAAGAAGTTACGAAATGAAAAAGTAGAATATGCAACCTTCTGTTGATTTTGAAATTTATTTCCTACTTTTACAAATAGACCTGCGATGAAGGATGCTAATGCACCGATTACACTAAGTG
Source organism: Neobacillus pocheonensis (assembly GCF_050477905.1). Lineage (NCBI taxonomy): Bacteria > Bacillati > Bacillota > Bacilli > Caryophanales > Bacillaceae > Neobacillus > Neobacillus pocheonensis. The sequence goes on from NZ_JBCNAD010000020.1 coordinate 340,086, forward strand.
TAAATAACACTTTTGGTCCCCATTGATTCATAGCAGTAATGCCGATAAATGGACCGATGACCATTGCAAGATTGGCAGACATGATAAAGTACCCCATGCCTTCTCCCCGGCGTGAATTGGGAATAATATCAGCGACAATTGTACCGGCAGCAGTTGTTGCCATTCCAAAACCAATCCCATGTAAAAAACGAATCATTAGCATACTAGAAATTGTTTTTGGGAAAAAGTAAAATAGCGATGCTCCAAAGAAAATAATAAGAGCTGTTAAAAGAATCTTTTGATGTCCTGCCCTCTCCAGCCATTGCCCGGTAATGGGACGGGCAATAATTGCCGAGACTAAGAATACAGTAGTCATCAAACCAGCCTCAGATGCACTACTGTGAAATTCTTGCAGGGCTAAATTTGGCAGGGTAACAAGTAGAAAATAAAAGGTTAGGAAAAGAAAGAAGTTACTAAGCGAGATACTTATAAAATCTTTCGTCCATAATTTTGTGCTATTCATTTGATGCACTCCTTATTTAAGCTGATGCAGCCAGCTTTTTTGCAATGTTAAAAGATCTTGCTGGGAAGATACAGGAAAATTTTTCAATAAAGAATCATTCGATTCAAATACAGCTTTTTCCCATTCTGGATACTCTGTTAATGCTGAATCGGTTAACTGAATGATTTTCTCGCGTTTGTCTTTTCCGGGAACCTGCCTGACGTATCCTTGTTTAACTAGTCGTTGAATTGTACGTGTCATTGGCGGTGCTTCGACAAATAGGTAATCACACAATTCTCTCTGAGTTAATGAACCTTTGGTTTTTAGAACGAAGATTACCGACCATTGTGAGCCATATATGCCTAATGGTTTCAATGCCTCATTAAGGGTATTTGTAAGATGCCGTGAAAGTTGATGTAGTGTATGAAATAATTCGTGGGTATTCAATGTGGATTCACTCCAAAGTCCAATTAGTTACCTAGGTAACTATATTCCTTTTTATAATAATTGTCAAGGAATGATCACAAATAGGAGCGGGGACTAGTTTAGCGGAAATAAAATAAAAAATCCGCGGAAAAACCACTGATTTCCGCGGAATAAATAATAACTTATCTTAACACATTAAAGTATCTTGCCTCTGGGTGTGCAAATACCATTGCTGAAACTGACGCTTCTGGTTCCATCATACAGCCTTCTGTCAGCTGAATTCCGATTTCTTCCGGCTGAATCAGTTTGAATAATTTTTTCTGGTCCTCTAAGTCAGGACATGCAGGATAACCGAACGAGAAGCGCTGTCCTTGATATTTAGCAGTAAAGCGATCTTGCATTGAGAAATCTAGTGGATCCGGGAATCCCCAGCGATCGCGCATCTGACGGTGAATCAATTCGGCGAAGCCCTCTGCGGTCTCAAGTGCTAAAGCTTGAAGAGTATGACTTTCAAGAAAACGTCCATCATTTTTAAACTGATCTGCTTTTTCACGAATTCCTCTTCCAGCAGTTACAGTGAAAAATCCAACATAATCTTTTACTCCACTGTCAACTGATTTGATAAAATCTGCTAAACAAAGGAACGGTGCAGAATCCTGACGAGGGAAGTCAAACGTTTCAATGACCTCATCTGGTTTTTCAGGATTAAAAATAATTACTTTGTTACCATCAGATTGAGCAGGGAAAAATTGATATACTGCTTGAGGCGTAATCCAATGGTTTGCACTTGCATCTGCCAGCAATTGATCAACCACTTCTTTTACTTTTAATGCTTTTTCATCCTTTTCAGCTAGTAATTTTGCAATTTTTCCTTTAACCCCAAGATGGTGTCCTATAAGCATCTGCATATTAATATAAGGCTCGATATGTGACAAAGAATAAGTCCTTAAAATATGTTTTTTAGTGTCCATTGGAGTAAAAACCGGGACCGTTGTAGATACAGAAGGTTTTGGTTTTACAGCAACAGATACCGCAGAACGGGTTGGAATATCTCTTGGAATATCAGCGGCAGCCAATTTTTCTTGTTTTTCTGCAAAGAGTTTCTCGTGTTCTTCAGGTGTTTGCAGCTGATTGGCAAGTGATAAACCGGTCATCGCATCTTTAGCGTAAAGAACAAGCCCATCGTACTCTTTAGCAATTCTGGTATCAGTAAACTTTCGGGAAAGTGCAGCTCCGCCTACTAAAATCGGCAAGGAAATACCAGCTTCCTTCATATCTTGGGCCGTTAACACCATCTGCTGAGCAGATTTTACGAGCAACCCAGAAAGCCCGACCATATCTGGTTTTTCTTTTTGGATGGCTTGAACCAATTCTGTCGGAGTCACTTTGATACCTAGATCATGAACATCATAGCCGTTATTGCTAAGAATGATATCAACAAGGTTTTTGCCAATATCATGGACATCCCCTTTAACTGTTGCTAATAAAACTTTTCCTTTGGTGGAGGAAACATCGCCTTTTTCCATATGTGGCTCTAAATGAGCTACGGATGCCTTCATGACTTCAGCACTTTGTAGAACCTCGGCAACAATTAATTGGTTATCGTTAAAAAGCCGGCCAACTTCCTTCATCCCGTCCATTAATGGTCCATTAATGATATCAAGCGGGGCAGGATAGCGTTCTAGCGCTAAATCTAAATCCGGAAGTAAGCCTTCCTTTGTGCCCTCGACGACATAATAGGAGAGACGCTCTTCTAAAGTCATATCTGGTAGGGTACTCTTAGCCTCTTTCTTTTTACCACGATAAAATTCTGTAAAAGTGGCTAATGTTGCATCTGTGGTATTAAAAAGAAGATCATCTGCTAAAGCAACTTCATCTTTGGATATAGAAGCAAATCGTTCAAGTTTCTCCGTATTAACAATTGCATAATCCAATCCTGCCTGTGTACAGTGAAACAAAAACACAGAATTAAGGATTTCTCTTCCAACAGGAGGAAGACCGAAACTCACGTTACTAATCCCTAAAATTGTTTGAACCCCCGGTAGTTGTTCTTTTATTAACCGAATTCCTTCAACAGTCGCTTTGGCCGAGCCAATATATTGTTCATCACCGGTACCGACTGGAAAAACTAATGGATCAAAAATCAAATCTTGGGATTTAAGACCGTATTTATTTACTAAAAGATCATGGGAACGCTTAGCGATTTCTAGCTTTTTCTCAGCCGTAACCCCCATGCCTTTCTCATCAATGGTTCCAACGACAACAGCTGCTCCATATTTGTGAATTAAAGGTACAACCGCTTCAAAACGCTCCTCACCGTCTTCAAGGTTAATCGAATTGATAATCGCTTTTCCTTGCGAATATTTAAGAGCTTTTTCAATAACTTTTTCATCAGTTGAGTCGATAACAAGTGGAACTTTAACCTTCTTCACTACCTCTTTAATAAAATTCTCCATATCGACAATTTCATCACGATCAGGATCAGCTAAGCAAATATCAATAACATGTGCTCCACCCTTAACCTGCGCACGAGCAACTTCAGAAGCTTCCTCGAATTTTCCTTCAGTAATCAGTCGTTTAAATTTACGAGACCCAATAACATTTGTTCGTTCACCAACCATGATTGGTCTTAGTGTAGGATCATCGTATACAAACGGCTCAATACCAGAAACCATGTGAACATTCGACTGATTCGTTTCTCTTGGTTTATAGTTTTTCATGGCATCCGAAATTGCTTTAATATGTTCAGGAGTTGTTCCACAACAGCCCCCAACAATATTTAGCCAACCATGGGCCGCAAAATCGGATAATTTTTTCGCTAGAATTTCCGGTGTTTCATGGTAGTGTCCATCCTCATCAGGCAAGCCAGCATTTGGATAACAGCTAACAGCCGTTGTAGCAAGATTGGAAAGGGAACGAATATGATCCTGCATAAACTCAGGACCAGTAGCACAATTAAGTCCAACAGCAATGGGATTCATGTGCTCAACCGAAATATAGAATGCTTCAATAGCTTGACCGGCAAGGGTAGTGCCCATTGGTTCAATTGTTCCAGATATTACAATCGGAAGTGTTGTACCAGTTTTTGCAAAAGCACTTTGAATGCCTGCAAACCCAGCTTTAACATTCAACATATCTTGGCTTGTTTCTAGCAAAAGAAGGTCTACGCCGCCATCAATTAAACCAAGCGCTTGTTCCTCATAGCTGGCTGCAAGTTCATCAAAGGTTGTTCCCCCGGTCACACTTAGCGTTTTCGTTGTCGGCCCCATGGAACCCGCAACAAAGCGAGGCCATTCCTCGGAATAAACTTTTTGTACCTCACCAATCGCAATCATCGCAGCGATTTTATTGATTTCATAGGCTTTGTAGCCGAGACCATATTCATCGAGGACAATGCTGGTTGCCCCAAATGTGTTAGTCTCGATAATATCTGCTCCTGCTTGTAAATACTCTCGGTGAATATTAGCAATAACCGATGGAGCGGTTAAGTTTAGATTTTCATTGCAGCCATCGTATTCCTCGCCGCCAAAATCATCTGCGGTAAGATTGGCACGCTGGAGCATGGTTCCCATGGCACCGTCCATAACGAGGATTCGTTTCTTTAATTGATCAGAGAATGATGTTTTCGGCAATGTTGTTCCTCCTCACTTGACTTGCACGCTGATTGGCGTATTGGGCCAGTTCAGCGGTTAGTTCATAACGTAAAAATGGTGTAATTAAATAAATTCCGTTAAATAAATCTAATGCCGTGTCAATTAATGACTTTGTAATTTCAATGCCAAGGCGGGTTGCTTGTTGCGGATGGTCATTCAGAATTGCCATCCTTTCACGTATGGAATCAGCTATTTTGATTCCAGGTACTTCATTATGAAGGAACTCCGCATTTTTACTGCCAGTCAAAGGCATTAAGCCAATATAAATAGGTGCTTCCAAATGCTTAGTATTTTCATAGACTTCAATTAATTTTTCTTCAGAGAATACAGGCTGTGTAATAAAATAATCGGCTCCAAATTCAACTTTTTTCTCCATTCTTTTAACTGCTTTCTCGAGAGAGCGGACATTTGGGTTAAAGGCTGCTGCGATGCTAAAAGCAGTTTTTTGTCCCAAATCCTTTCCGGAGTATGACAACCCATCATTCATTGCCTTTATCATTTTGATAAGCTCAAACGATGAGACATCATATACAGATGAAGCACCCGGGAAATCTCCAACCCTAGCAGGATCACCTGTTATAACGAGAACATCATTCATCCCTAGCGTGTGAAGCCCCATTAAATGAGATTGCAAGCCAATAATATTACGGTCGCGGCAAGCAATATGAATGAGAGGACGCATTCCTAAATCTTGTTTTACTAAATAACCCAATGATTCATTGGAAATGCGAACCGTTGCTAACGAATTATCTGCAAGTGTAATCGCATCAATTCCCGCTTCCTTTAATGCTTTAGCCCCTTCGAAAAATTTAGTAGTATCTAGCTTTCTAGGAGGATCTAATTCTACAATTACAGATGGTCTTTCTTTCACAATTTGTTGTAGAGGAGCAAGATCCCTTTTCGCTGCCAAGGACTCAACGATTATTTTCTTTTGTTTCAATTTTACTACTTTTTCGACAATAGGGACACTATTCTTTAGTTCAGTAGCAAAGGCTTTAATGTGTGCCGGTGTGGTACCACAACAGCCTCCTAGTAAACGGACGCCTTCATTTCTAAAGCTTTGAGCCGATTTTCGGAAGTAATCTGCATCTCCTTCATAATGGAATTTTCCGTCGGTATACGCAGGTAGACTGGCATTAGGGTAGGCCGATAAAAAAGCATATGATGGCAATTCAATCTGTTCTAGCGCTAACAGCATATGGTGAGGACCAAGACGGCAATTAAGGCCGACGACATCGGCACCAAGTGCTTCAAGTCGTGTTAAGGCATCATTGACAGGAGTTCGATCCTGCAAAAATCCTGGCTCCTGATGGGAGACCTGAGCAATAATTGGCAGTTTGGTTTCCTTTCTGGCAATCGTCAGAATGGTTTCAAGTTCTTCGAGGTCGTAAAAGGTTTCTAGTAGTAATCCATCCACTCCCTCAAGAAGCAGGCAATATAACTGTTCACGAAAGCTTCGCTTTAATTCTTCTATAGAAATGGAATCCGGCTTAACTCCTCGATTTCCACCAATCGTTCCAAGGATGTACGAATTGTTATGGGTTGCAGCCTTTTTAGCTATTGTAACTGCAGCACTGTTAATTTCCTTTACAGAATCCTCCAAGCCATATCTTTGCAGTTTCAAATAGTTTGCCGCATATGTGTTGGTTTGGATAACGTCAGCACCTGCATCAATATAGGATTTATGGATCGTTTGGATGTGGTCTGGCTGGGAAAGATTTAATTCTTCCAAACAACTGTCTTTCCCATACGAATAAAGAAGCGTACCCATGGCTCCGTCGGCTATTAAGATTTGATTTTTTAATTTTTCTAAAAAGCTCATAAACATTCTCCTCGTTAATAGACCAAATCGTTTTGGTACTGCATTGCCAACGCCTGTGAAAAATCCTTAATCAGATCATCAGGATTCTCAAGACCAACAGATAACCGCAGCAAACTATTCTTGATTCCGCGCTTTTCTCTCTCCGCTTGCGGCATGGCTGCATGGGACATTTTGGCCGGGTAAGATAAAATCGATTCCACTGCTCCAAGGCTTACCGCAAAAACAGGAATTTTTACGTTTGAAACAAACGATCGGACGGCATCTTCATCAGCCAATTCAAATGATAATACAGCGCCAGCGCCGATAGCTTGGGCTTTCTGCAATTCAAACTCTGGGTGATTTTCAAGTCCTGGATAATAAACTTTTTTAACAAGCGGATTTGCCTGTAAAAATTGAGCAACCTTATTGGCTGATTTTTGTGATTGTTCGAGACGGACATGTAGAGTTTTCAGTCCTCTTAGTACTAACCATGCATCCTGAACCCCAAGAACTGCTCCAAACGAATTTTGTAGGAAATAAAGCCGCTTCGCCAAATTTTCGTCCTTTACAACAGCAAGACCGGCCACAACATCACTATGTCCGGATAAAAACTTAGTCGCACTATGGAGCACAACATCTGCGCCTAGCTCTAAAGGCTTTTGTAAGGCAGGAGTAAGAAAAGTATTATCCACAAAGGTTAAAGCATTAATTTCCTTCGCAAGCACACTAATCGCCTGAATATCCGTTACCTTCAATAAAGGATTTGATGGTGTTTCTACATAAAATGCCTTTGTATTAGGTTTAATAGCTTGTTTAACTTGATCCAAATCGGTCATATCGACAAAAGTATGCTCAATTCCAAATCGAGTCAGAACTTCCGTTACCATGCGAAACGTTCCGCCGTACACATCCTCAGTGATAACAACATGGTCCCCAGAAGATAACAGAAGAAATGCTGTGGATATAGCAGCCATTCCGGAAGAAAAGGCAAATCCTTTTATTCCGCCCTCAAGCTCCGCAATCACATCCTCAAGTGCTTCACGAGTAGGGTTTGCACTGCGTGCGTAATCAAATTTACCAAACTGATCGATATCAAACTGATGAAAAGTAGAGGCATGCTGAATCGGCACACTTACCGCACCAGTAACAGGATCAACTTTGTGTTTATTATGAAGAAGCTTCGTTTCAAAACAATATTCTTCCGACTCCATTACACAATCACTCCTTCACTTACTTTGGCAAATGCCTGCTTAAGGTCAAAAAGGATATCCTCTGAATCTTCAATTCCGACTGAAAAACGCAATAATCTGTTGCAGACACCAGATTGAATCCTAATTTCTTCCGGAATATCCGCATGAGTTTGTGTTGCTGGATAAGTAATAAAGCTCTCCGTACCGCCTAAACTTTCGGCAAAACTAATCAGCTTTAAGTTCTGTAAAAAAGGATTAACCCATGATTCGTCTTTAACTCGGAAAGAAACCATGCCGCCTCGACCTGGATAAAGGACATCTGTAACCCCTTCATGTTTGCCAAGATATTCTACGACAGCCTTAGCATTTTTTTCGTGCTGTTTCATCCGAAGGGATAAAGTCTTCATACCGCGCATTAATAGCCAGGAATCGAATGGACTCAATACGGCACCTGCGCCATTATGATGGAAGGCTAATGCTTCACAAAGTTCCTTCCCTTTGGCTACAACAAGCCCAGCAAGAACATCATTATGGCCACCTAAATATTTTGTTGCGCTGTGGATCACAATATCTGCGCCAAGTGCAATGGGCTGCTGTAGGAGTGGAGTATAGAAAGTATTGTCAACAATCAGCAGTATGTCATGTTGTTTGGCAATCTTGGAGATTGCTGCAATATCTGCTTCCTGCATCAGTGGATTGGTAGGAGTCTCTAGGAAAATGGCCTTTGTTTGCGATGTGATTTTCTTTTCGACCTCTTCCGGACAACAGGTGTTAACATATTGACTCTTTAAGCCCCATTTTTTATAACCTTTTTCTAATAAACGGTAAGTTCCTCCATATAAATCCTCGCTAACAAGCCATTCATCACCTGATTCAAATAAAGCTAGGATCGTTAAAATAGCTGCCATTCCCGAGCTGCAAGCATAGCCTTGATCGCCGCCCTCTAAGTCGGCAATCGTTTTTTCAAGGAGCTGGCGTGTTGGATTCCCTGTTCGAGTATAATCAAACCCAGTAGATTGCCCAATTCCCTCGTGGCGGAAGGCTGTTGAAAAATAAACAGGCGGGTTCACGGTTCCAGTAGTTGTTTCACTGCGATTTCCAATTTGGGCAAGTTTCGTATCAATTTTGTACATAACGCACACTCCTTGTTTTTATAAATAAAAAAAGCCTTCTTATAAGAAGAAGACTTTTGTTAGCCGAACACATTGTCATTCTTCTTATCTCGCAAATTAGCAAATAATTTGCAGGACTTAGCACCTTTTCAATGAAAAAAACCATTGAAGGTTGCTGAGGTGTCTTCGGGCCATTCCCTCAACCTCTCTTGATAAGAAAATAAATATTTAGATTATTTATAAAATTTACTACATGGAGGACGTTGTGTCAATTGGTTTTTTAACCATTTAATTGGATAAAGCGCTTTCACCGACTTTTTTCCCAGTTTTTAAATTTAATAAAGTTAATGTATTCCTTGAAATCATCTTTATTCATTCCTTCTTTAATAGCTGTTTCGATAATAATTTGCCACTCCTTATCCAAAAAGTCCTTTCCATTTGAATTCATAGTATGATCATCTGTCTGATTCATTCCAGTTAGTAAATACTCCATGGAAACATCTAAAGTCTTCGCTAGCTTCATTAAAAAATGAATAGAGGGGTTTTTATTAAGATTCCGTTCGATGTAGCTTAAATAGGATTTAGAAATATTAGCCAACTCTGCAAGTTCAGTAATGGAATACCCTTTTTCGTCTCTTAATTTTTTTATTCGCTCTCCAATCATAAGTTTCTCCTCATTACCATAATTATTTAATATAAACCTATCAAGTGTTTCATAAAAAGAAAGCTTTTGGAATCAATGTTCAATATATATATATCAAAATATCATGTATCTTTTAATATTTTACAACATAATTAGTTCATTTTAAAGAACAAAAAATATAGAAAATTCGATTTTTTAAGAGAAAATTGCCATTAATTACGAAAAAACAAGCGAAAATCGGTTTTTTTGAGGTTGCTTTTTTGATTTGAGGGTTTATAATGTTCTTATTAACGAATTTAATTTTAGATAGGGAGCAACGATATTTTTTTACCTCATCTGTTCTATATTACAAACAAAATAGATATGCCCAATAAATCAATTATTTTAGGATACAGAGGTGAAATCATGAAAGTACTAGTAACAGGTGGGTATGGATTTATTGGTTCTTTTGTTGCTGAAAAATTTTTTTTAGAAGGTCACGAAATTTCCATAATTGATAATCTCTCAACAGGAAATCCGGAAAATGTAAAATTCAAACATAAATTTTATCAATTAAGTGTGGAAGATCCAATGTGTAAGGAAGTATTTCAATCTAATAGATTCGATGTCGTCATACACCTGGCAGCACAAGTGAATGTAACAAAATCAATGGATAACCCTTACCTGGATGCTCAATCAAATGTCCTTGGTTTAGCCAACATTCTGCAGTTATCAGAGCAATACGGTGTTAAAAAAGTAGTTTTTGCCTCCTCGGCAGCGGTTTATGGGCTTAATGAAGAAATTCCATTAAAGGAAGATGCATTGTGCAACCCTCTATCCCCTTATGGAATCAATAAATGGGTTGGCGAAGTTTACTGTAAAAAATGGAAGGAAGTATTTGGTATCGAAACCCTCAGCTACCGTTTTTCAAATGTTTATGGTCCAAAACAAGGAACAGTGGGCGAAGGCGGGGTTATTTCAATATTTATTAATAGTGTTTTAGCGGGGCATCCTCTTCAAGTTTATGGTGACGGGGAGCAAACAAGGGACTTTATATATGTAGAAGATGTTGCTGATGCTATCTATCGCGGTGTCCAATTTGAATTAAAAGGGGTCTATAATCTATCCACCAATACTGAGACAAGTGTTAATGATTTAATCTATATCCTGGAGAATTTGGCCAATATAAAGAAAGTAATCTATCAAGAGCCTAAAAAAGGTGATATCAAATTTTCAAGGTTGGATAATTCAAAGATGAAAAGGGATCTAGATTGGGAACCACTTCATAACTTTCAACAGGGTTTAATTAAAACTTATCAATGGTTCGAAACAGAATCGAAGAAAAAGTACTTATTGGTGGAATAAATAAAATTCTTCGTTCGTTTTAATGGATACTTACAATCTATATAAAGTGTAAATTATGAACTGTTAGGAGCAATTATGAACAAAAGGAGTACAATTCTATATTTTTCAGCGATTATTTTATCAGCAGTCATTATTGCTTTCTATATCATTGACAAGGATAACATGACCAAGGGAAAACTGGAGGTAACAAGGGCAGGTAGTGTGCAAAACGATTATGTTAATGTCGATGAATTTGGAGCCAATGGTGAAGATTCAAAAGACGATTATAAAGCCATACAGGACGCCATAAATTATAGCCATGATTCGAAACTTGGAAAAGTAAGGCTGCAAGGGAATAAGCGTTATATTATCACGAAAGGGCTAGTATTAAAAGAGGGTGTTGAATTAGAGTTTGATCAAAATACTAGATTAAGTATAGAAGGCAACTTCCAGGCAATTGTCCTGAAAAAAAATGCGTCCATCACAAATGGGATTATCGAAATAAATCATTCTAACTTTGATTTAGATGTTATTTATTTAGACGGTAATCAAAAAATTTGGTCAGCGGATAGAACCCAAATCAAAAATGTAACCATCTTAAACAATAGCGGATCACATAAGGGGACAGCCCTTCATCTTTACGCAGGTGGACCTGGTCATTTCATTTGCTTTGTTAATTTTTCTGACTTGAAAATTGCAGGCTTCCATACCGGAGTTAAATTGGAAGCTGTAAAACCAAAGGATGATAAATATAGCTTCATTAACGGAAATCGCTTTATTAATCTTACGTTGGATGATTGTATAACAGGCATTGACATTAAAAGTTCGATGAGTGTTCCAAATGAAAGTTCTGGTAATGATTTTAGCGGACTTCAAATTCAAGTTTCCAAAATTACAAAAGATGCAATAAAGGTAAGTGGTTCAGATAATAAATTCGAAGGAATCATTTGGGATGTTCATATTTTAAAGTCGAAAAAGGAAATAATAGAATTTTCAAAAGCCTCAACCAGGAATAGTTTATATTCGAATATTGAGTCAACCTATATTAAAGATAAAGGGTTGCATAATTATTATTCTTCACCGGAGGAGAACGCAAAAAGTTCGAAGTAGTATATATCCTCAAATTAAAAAGACTATTAACCATTTAAACCAGTCTCTATAAAATTACCAGAATAATAAAAATTTTTGAATTTTGGAGGTCAATATGGACGAAAGAATTGATCTGAAAAAGTTTTTTCGCATTATTAGAAAGAGAATTGTCACCATCATTGTAACCGTAATATGTGTTTCGCTTATTACTGTGGGCATATCCTTGTTTATATTAAAGCCAACTTATGATGCAACTGCGGGTATTATAATTGGCAAGCTCACAAAGGATGATGGTAATTATAGTGATACACAAGCACTTAGTACCCTGTTGGCCACAACCATGGATTTAATCAAAAGTCCGATTGTGCTGAATTCAGTTCAAAAAGAGCTGGATATGAATGATAAAGACTTGGAGAAATTAGAGGAACAGATAGTCGTTCAAAACAATAGAAATTCACAAATAGTCAATGTAGTGGTAAGAGATCACGATGAGAATGAAGCTAAAAAGCGCGCCGATATCATTGCTAATACATCTGTAAATAAAATGCGTGAACAGTTAAATGTTCAAGATATAGCACTTGTAAATGGTGATCCCTCTATTAAGCGCGTTGGGAGTTTAACATTAAATGTAGCAATCGGAATCGTAATCGGAATTTTTCTTGGAGTTGCCCTTGCGATGTTTAGGGAGTATTGGGACGATTCGATTAAGGATGTTAAAGAGATTGAAGGTATCGGAGGATTACCAATATTAGGGGAAGTAAAATTAAAAAGTATTAAACGAAAATCTATTAATAAAAGTAAGGGAAGAAAGCAACAGGCGGCCATCTTAACTGAAAATAAAAGGGGGCAAATTAGTGTTTAAGAAAAAAGATCAAACCAAAAAAATAATGCAAGATCCTATAAGTAATGAACAAATTCGGATAATAAGAACTAATTTAGAATCTATTTCCGAAGGTAAGTCTGCGATATTAATGGTAACCTCTACCAGTGAAGATGGTGAAAAGTCAATCATTTCATCTAAATTGGCCATTTCCTTTGTAGAACAGGGAAAATCAGTACTATTAGTTGATGCCAATACCCGTAACCCATCTCTCCACCATTGGTTTCAGATGCAAAATCAGAGTGGGTTCACGAATGTGATTGTAAATGAGGACGAGATCAAACTTCATATTAGAGAAACGTATGTTCCAGGCTTGTTTATTCTGCCAACTGGTCCTATTCCTCTAAATCCTTCAGAAATTTGGGTAACAAATAAAGTAATAGAATTGGTTAGGAATTGTGAATCAGAATTTGATGTCGTAATTTTTGAAGCTGCTCCTTATTTAACGGCAGCAGATTCACAAGTTCTAGCAAGTCAATGTGATGGAGTTATTCTGGTGATTAAAGAAAATAAAACAAAGAAAGAAGAGGTTCTTAAAACAAAGGAAAATTTAGAAAGAACGAATAATAAAATTTTCGGAGTCATTTATCAAACAGGCTGAGCAGGAATTGGATGACAGAATCAAGGTGTTGAAATAAGGTGGCTATCTCATGGAAAAATCAAAGAAAAATTCGATCGTAAAGAATATCTTACATTTGTTTTATAGCACAGCATTATCCAATGGCTTAAATGCAATCGCACTAATCGTTTTAGCTCATTATTTAGATAAAAACGCTTATGGTATGTTTAGCGTCGTGTTAGCCTTTGCCATGATTATGGGCTATTTTTCAGATGCAGGACTAAGTGTCATCGTCTTAAGAGAGGGTTCAAAGAAACAGGTTGATATATCCAACCTTATTTCCTCCTATGTAAAAATGAGAATGGGTTTGCTTTTTGCATCATTTCTATGTGGATTTATTATTTTTCATATAATTCACCCGGGACAGCCAGAACTAATACAAACAGCCTATATTTTAATGATTCCAATGGTTTCAGGCATTGCTTTACAAAGTATTGGGACTACTTATTTTCAACTGATTGAGAAAATGCAATATAACGGATTAATCCGGATTATTTCTTCCTTTTGTTTAGTAGTGACTCTTTTATTAGGAATGTTCCTTCATTTTGATCCACTGATTATGTGCACATTATATGGCCTTTCTTATTTAACGGCTGGTATTATTGGGGTTTACCTAGTGAGTAAAAATGTGAAGATCCGTTTAAAAAGTCGATTTCATAAAGGACTATTACAAAATTTAGGGTCTTTTACGTTAGGTGGATTACTATTTGTATTGCTTCCGCAATTAGGACCACTAGTATTGGAAAACACTATAAGCCTTAAAGAAGTTGGGGTTTTTGCTGTGGCTTATCGAATTCCCCAAGCATTGCAGCAAATTCCATTTATAGTTGCCGGGGCTTATTACCCAGTGATGTTTAGAGCCTTTAATAATAATCGTTTTGATGATCATTTAAGACACAATATTGCGCTGCTAAAAATCATTTCCTTAGTCGGGATGGCCATGACCATACCATTTTATTACATGTCAGATTTTGTTATTCACTTGTTGTTCAGTGATAAGTGGATTCAAGCCGCTCTTCCACTGAAAATATTGTCTGTACTCCTCACAATACAGGCGATAAATATTGCACTAGCTGATGGATTAACGACACGAGCATTACAAACATATCGGACTTTTGTTCAATTAATTTCGGTCATTTCTGGCGTCTTTCTTTATATCCTATTTAGTAAATTTTTTGGCGTTGTTGGTGCAGCTTTTGCCGGTGTCGTGATAGAAGCAATTGCCTTCTGCGGCTTTTGGATATGTATCCCTAATCGCTGGATTATTGCCAAAAGGGTAATCGTACCTTACGTATCCTTTTTTATTGCTAGCTTATGCAGCATCGACTATTTTCTAGGAGCATTCCCTCTTTTAGCAATGGCGGTCCATTTTGTTTTATTGTCATTGTTGGTTTTAGTCGATAAAGAGAATAGAGAAAAGATCCATAGGTATGTAAAAACATTAGGAATCAATCAAAGATGGAAAACGAAGAAACCTGAGGGGGTTTAAGGTGAATAATCAATTAACTCCAAAATCTTATTACTACAGCTTTTCAATCTTCCTTCTTTTTCTATTAGTAACATTGGCAAACTATTACATTTATGTAGGTTTTGCAATAAAGCCGTATATGATTTTCTTGATCTTGTTTTTAACAGTTCATATCGGTTCATTTTACTTCCAAAGACTTCATTTGTTTGAAATGGCAATGTTGTTATTTTACACGATGTATAGCTTATCTGGGTCCTTTGCCTTATATCCTGCCTCAAGTATCAGAATCATTTGTGGAATCATCCTTTATATTTTTTGTTATTTTATTATGAAATCTGTTATTGGAAACGCAAGAGATTTAGTGATTGAAAGAGCTATTGCAGATGCTGGAATCCTGTTTAATGTTGCAAGTTTGACTCTTTATTTTGTTGGATTAAAAAGTCTTGGTTTTGTGTTTGAAGGAGATAGAGTTTACCAATTCGGAGTTTTGTTAGATAGAGATTACCCCCGATTAATTGGACTGCTGCAGGATCCTAATTTCTTTGTGTTTTATAATACACTCTTCTTTTCTTATTTTCTTTGTAACTCTAAGTCGTTAAAAAATAAGCTTGGATTGCTGCTCTGCATTATTGCAAATCTATTAACCTTTTCCAGAGGCGGAATATTAATCATGGCATTTCTCGTACTGATTTATATAGTAATCAATAACCCAATGAAGCAATTAAAATTAATAGTAGGATTAACTGTCTCACTATTGGTATCTGTGTATATTACAATCGTCTATCTGCATTTTGATATATTCGGAATTTTACAATCGAGAGTTGGAGACCTATCACAGGATGGTGGAAGTGGTCGGCTAGAATTATGGGGGAGAGCATGGGATTACTTTACTTCACATATGGTTTTTGGAATTGGAGCCTTTAATTTTTCTGACTACAACTTTTTCCAATATGGAACTAACTTGCTAGTTCATAACACATTTTTGGAAATATTGTCGGAGTCGGGGTTATTAGGAATAACATGCTTTTGTCTATTTATCTTATTAGTGTTTGTTGAAATTTACCAAATTAAATTAATTAAAAAGAAACCGTACCTATTCTTAACATTTGTAGGGTTCATTCTTCAAATGGCATTCCTTTCGGTCATTATTAACGACATGTTTTTTATGTATCTGTCTATTTTGGCTACTTATTTAAATAAAGAAAAATACTCTCTAAAAAATGAAAAGAAAAAGGCATCTTTTTTTTCTGCCATAACTTCCTCTAAACCAAAAATAAAATTGAATGTTAATTATGGACGGAGCGATGGAAACAATGAATATTCTAGTCATAACCGATAAGTTAATTTTAGGCGGGGCAGAAATGTATTTTTGTAAATTAGAGAATCAATTACAGCACCCTAGTATTTCTTTTCACTATGCCGCTGGTTCTGGAGAGTTGTACGAGAAAATCAAACATAAGAACAACTTTATTGAAATGAGTAGAACAAAGCATCTGCACAATTTAAAAAAACTGCGGAATTTGATTAGTTACAAACAAATAGACGTTATCCATGCGAATAGCTTGAGAATGGTCCTTTACTGTATTGCAGTTCAGAAGTTAACAAAAAAGAAATTCAAGATTGTTTATACAAAACATAATATTACGGTTCTTGAGGAAAAATATCCGTCTATTTTTAAACATATATTAAATAACTATGTTGAAAGAATCATCACTGTCAGTGAGTTTGAAAAGGAAAATCTCGCCAAGGCTGGAATAACCCCGAGTAAAATTACCACCGTTTATAATGGTGTTGATTTAAAGCAGTTCGCTTTTCACAACAAAGATAAGGGTGAGTCGTTCAAGGTTGGGATATTAGCGAGGTTATCAGAAGAAAAGAATCATGCGTTATTTATCAAAATTGCCCATCAGCTTCGCGATATACCTAATATCATGTTTTATATCGCAGGTGATGGGCCTGAAAAAGAAAAGATAAAAGATATGATCCAATCACAAAATCTTGTTCACAAGATCAAGATGGTCGGCCCCGTTTACCATCCGGAGGAGTTCATTAAAAAGATGGATCTCTTATTACTTACATCCTACCGAGAAGTATTCCCAATGGTTATTTTAGAGGCGATGGCGGTTGGAACACCAATCATTTCCATAAATAAAGGCGGGATTGGTGAAGCGATAATTGGAAATAAGACTGGTTTCCTTATTAATGAGCATTCAGTAGAAGACTTCTGCTCAAAGATTTTAGATATTAAAGCAAATGAAGTGATTAGGAAGCAATTGATTGAAAATGCTTTAAGCAAAGTCCAGACTGATTTTTCGTTAGAGCAAATGGTAAGTAATACGTTAAAAGAGTACTTGAACTGTAGTTGAAGTTTCATGAATTTTAATTTATAGGCAGCTTGATAGAAAGGAGAATCGTAATGTATGAAGACTATAAAGGAAAATTTTTAAAAATCATCCTTGCACTTGTCGATATTACGTTAATGTATGGTGGATTTTTTGTTGCGAATTGGGTATTACATCATTTATCGATTGAGAACATGGAATCTTTCAGTACTTATTCATCGTTAATGCTCCTAGCCGCTACCTCAGTTTTTGTCTTTTATCTTTATGACCTCTATGCAGATTGGCGCCGAAAAAGTATTCAGCATTTAGTATATTCAATTGTATTATCGATGGCTGCCTTCACAGGAATAGAAGTAATAATTTCAATATGGGCACTCAATCTAGCTTTCAAGCCAAGCTTTATTTTTGTAGCATTTCTTATTCAGACGGTCTTATTAACCTGTACGCGTGTATGTATTTGGTATATTAACAAGAAATTACACGGTAAGAAGAAAGTCTATATTATCGGTGATGATTCAAACACAGGGCTGTATATCGCTAGTAAATTTCTAAATCATCAAAAGAAGGGGTGGTTTGAAATATTAGGATTTATCCCTATAGCCAAAAAGAGTCTTATCAATGATTATGTGACGAAGTGTGATCTATTCCTTATTAGTCCTACGATTAGAATGGAGGATAAAGAGGAAATTGTACGCTATTGTAACAAACATGGAAAAGAAATATTGCTGGTTCCGCAGTATTTTGAATTGTCAGTTCTTGGTGGTAATACACAGCAAATTGATGATATGCTGGTAATTTCGATAACTCCTCCCCGTTTAAGCGTAGGTCAACAGATTTATAAACGGATGTTTGACCTGGTTATTTCGTTAATTGTATTGGTTATTACTAGTCCTTTTTTATTGGTTTTATTTTTATTAATTCCGCTCACCTCAAAAGGACCTGCTGTTTATAAACAAGAGCGTATAGGACTTAATGGGAATCCATATTGGGTTTATAAGTTTAGAAGTATGATTCAAGATGCAGAAAAAAAGACAGGTCCAGTACTTGCTTCAGTTAAAGATCCAAGAATTACATTAATTGGTCGGTTAATTAGGGCTGTTCGTTTAGATGAACTTCCACAATTATTTAATGTTCTAAAAGGTGATATGAGCTTAGTTGGACCTAGACCAGAACGTAAACATTTTATTAATCTATTTAAACAAAAACTCCCTGAATACTCCTATCGATTAACGGTTAAGCCAGGTATAACAGGGTTAGCGCAAGTGCTGGCTAACTATACGACTCCTGTAGAAGATAAATTGCGCTTTGACTTATTGTATGTTCGTAATAGTTCCCTTTTGTTGGATTTGAAAATTCTACTTCAAACAATTAGAGTTGTTCTCCAGCCTGAACAAGCTCAAGGAGTAAAAGAAGCTAATGTTCACAACCAGAAGTTGCTAAATAAACTTGAACAAAACAAAGTGATTAATCATTAGAATACTTCTTTTTAGAGGTTAACACAGTGGGGGCGCGGCATACAAATACCTAAATTTACTAGGAGAGGGTGGAAAAACGAAAATGGAATCCTCAAGCGAAGCGGTTGTATCAATTATCACTCCATCATATAATTCTGCAAAATTTATTACTGAAACCATTCGTTCTGTCAAAGAACAAACTTTTACAAATTGGGAAATGATTATCGTAGATGATTGCTCATTAGATAACACTGTTAATATTGTCAAGAAGGCAATGATGGATGATTTTAGAATTAAGTTGATTGAATTAAAAAAAAATAGTGGACCTGCCATTGCAAGAAATAGGGCGATAGCTTATGCAAAGGGAAATTATCTTGCCTTTCTAGATAGTGATGATCTTTGGCTTCCCCGGAAATTAGAGCGGCAATTAATGTTTATGGAAAAAAATAATTTTGCATTTACTTATTCTGATTACAGGATTATGAGCGAAGAAGGGGAAAGAACGGACGTAGTATTGCGAGTACCAGTCAAGATGGATTATAAATCCCTATTAAAAAATACAATGATTGGGACATTAACAGTGATGCTGGATAAAAGAAAGGTAGGGAGGGTACAAATGCCATTACATCGGGATTGCTCCGAGGATTATGGACTCTGGCTTACTATCCTTTCAAGAGGAATCTCAGCATATGGCTTGAATGAGGAGTTAGCAGTATACAGAAAGTGTGAAGTTTCACTATCGAGCAACAAATTAAAATCTGCTCGGAAAACATGGAATACGTATAGGAAGATTGAAAACATCAATATCCCTTCTGCATTATGGTATTTTGCAAATTATTCACTTCACGCTTTTTTGAAACATTCAAAAACATAGAAAAAGACCCCTGAATATCTCTAAAATATTTGATTAGAATTTACCAATAATATTGTTTTTGTAGAACAGTCATTTTAAATTGCAAAATAGAGGCAGCAAAAAAATTTTCGATGAACAGTTCTTTTTTTAGAACATCTATAAGCTTTATATCGTGTTTTTGTGGAGGGACTATGAAAAGATTATTTGATTTGTTTACGGGTTTATTTCTCCTGTGCCTCTTCTGGCCAATCATGCTTCTAGTCGCCATTGTGGTCAGGGTGAAATTAGGCTCTCCGATTCTTTTTAAACAAAAACGAGTGGGATATAATGAGCAAATTTTTACACTATTTAAGTTTAGGACAATGACAAATGAAAAGGATGAAGCTGGGACCGATTTACCGGATTCCATTCGATTAACCAAAGTCGGACTTTTGCTAAGACGATTAAGTGTAGATGAGTTACCACAATTATTTAATGTGATAAAAGGAGACATGAGTTTGGTTGGGCCGCGTCCCCTGCTAGTTCGATATTTACCTTACTATACAGTGGAAGAAAGAAAAAGGCATTCCGTTAGGCCAGGAATTACCGGATATGCCCAAGTGGAAGGAAGGAATCTGTTAGATTGGAACAGCAGATTGACGTTAGATGTTAAATATGTGGAAAGCCTCTCTTTCCTTTTAGACTTGAAAATTATTCTTAAGACAATCAGTAAAACAGTAATACGGGATGGGATTGCTGATGTACCTGATCAGCAAATGTTAGATTTTGACGTGGAACGACGGATGAAAGCTTAGTTTTCTAGAGGTGGAATATATCACAATGAAAATACGTATTGAACCGTTAGGAATGAACAATGCCCATTTAATTCCAATACTGATTGAGTCAGGAATGAATAAGGATATTTATTCACTAACTATTTTTAGTGCAAAGGGTTACGGGGAATATATAAAGAATTTGCTTACAATTCCTGAAGAAAATCGAAGAGTGAAGATGTATGGAGCATTTGTTGATGACCATATGGCCGGATATACAGAATGGCGAATATTTGAAAATAATCTTTTTTTAAATAATATTTATGTTTTCCCTGAATATCAGGGAATGGGTATAGGGAAATCGCTTTTAGTAACACACGGATATAAGTTATTAGATAAATACGGAAAATCTATGATGTCACTTGATGTTTTTGAAAACAACTCAGAAGCAGTTAATTGGTATGAAAAAATTGGCTTTGTAAAAAAGGATTCTACTTACTGGTATGTTAAGGAGCAGCTCCCTTTAACGTCTGGAATCGATACTTATGAATCTTATATAGAGAATTATCCCAATGCTGAAGCAGAGCAAAAGGCCTATGATTTTTCAATGTTTACTTGCACAACTAGAAAGGGAGTTTACCAAATAGGCAGGATTAAAAATCAATTCTATCGATTAACGAATCCTAAATTCCTCCAAGATCTGGATTTGCTTCAATTTCTTTATCAGATAGACCCAAAAAGAAAACTGCTTCTATTGACAAACGAAGTATTCACTGACGACAACACCTTCACATTGGCTTGTATAAGCAACAGGATGAATTTAGAAATTTGAGTTGGGTCGAAATGAACCTTTTAAATTTAATTATGTGGGGGCCTTTTAGTGGTTTATAAAACATTTGACTTATGTGAAAAAGAAAACTGGCATAAATATTTAGACCAGTCCATAAGAAAGGATATATATTTTACTCCTGAATATTTAGAAGTTTATGAGAGAAATGGGGACGGGAAGGCGCAGCTCTTCATATACGAAGATGGTCAGGATTTCGTTTATTACCCGTTTTTATTGAGAGGACTTAATGACTTAAAATTTGCAGAGGATGTAAAAAGAAAATATGGGGATTTGTATGATATTACAACTCCATACGGTTATGGCGGGCCTATTACAAATACAAAGGATGAGATTAGGAAACAACAGTTATTTCGCCAATTTGAGGCTTCATTTCGATCGTACTGTTATCAAAAAAACATAATAACCGAGTTTGTACGATTTCACCCCTTAATTCGAAATGATCAGGATTATAAAGATATTGAATCCACTTTAAATCGTCATACTGTTTATGTTGATTTATCCTTAGACTTGGAAGACATATGGGCAAATTACGATAATAAAAACAGAAATAGATTACGGAAGGCAAAAACAAATGAATATTTTAGTATGGTCCATCGATCGCCAAGTGAATTAGAAAACTTTATGAATCTATATTATAAAACAATGGATAAGAAAAACGCTTATGAGTATTACTATTTTCAGAGAAGCTTTTTTGAAAATAATGTTGAACTTTTACAGAATCACTTGGAATTAATCGAGGTGGTGATGGGGGATAAAGTAATCATGTCGTGCTTTTTTATGCATTATGGTGAATTCATCCATTATCAATTATTAGGTTCCGATGAAGAATATCTAAAATACGCACCTAATAATTTTTTAATTCATTACGTTGTGGAATGGGCAAAGTCAAAAGGAAAGAAAATTTTACATTTAGGCGGAGGATATGCAGGAGATAGCGACACCTTGTATCGCTTTAAAAAACGGTTTAATAAATATGGAGATTTGCCTTTTTACATTGGAAAAAGAATTCGTAATGAGGAAATTTATCATGAGCTAATAAAGAACCTTCCAGTCGCTGGTGATTATTTTCCTATGTATAGACATCCAGATTTGGCCCTGCAAAATCTTCTAAGTAATCAATAATCTAAACTTTTTAAGACTAGTAGAAAGTATGCCTTTAAGGATGGATGTGATTGGATGGGAAGTAATAATAAGAGAATATTTCTCTCATCACCGCATATGACCGGTCATGAACAGAAATTCATCAATTTATCATTCGAAACTAATTGGATTGCTCCATTAGGTCCAAATGTAGATAGGTTTGAGAAGGATATCTCTCAATATGTTGGTGCAGCCGGTGCTCTTGCAGTCAGTTCGGGTACAGCCGCCATCCACCTGGCATTAAGATTACTGAATGTGAAGGCAGGAGATAAAGTTTTCTGCTCCACACTTACATTTGTAGCTAGTGCGAATCCTATTCTTTATCAACAAGCTGAGCCTGTGTTTATCGATTCAGAGTTTGATACATGGAATATGTCACCAATAGCTTTGAAAAAGGCATTTATGGACGCTGAACAAGAAGGAAACCTGCCCAAAGCTGTAATTGTCGTTCATCTATATGGCCAGAATGCCAAAATGGACGAAATCATAGAAATTTGCAACTACTATCAGGTTCCGATTATTGAAGATGCGGCTGAGTCACTTGGTTCCACTTACATGGGGAGAAAAAGTGGGACTATAGGTAAATTTGGGGTGTATTCCTTCAATGGTAATAAAATAATTACTACCTCAGGCGGGGGAATGCTTGTTTCGGATGATCGAGAGGCATTAGTTAGAGGGAAGTTTCTGGCTACGCAAGCACGTGATAATACACCATATTATCAGCATAGGGAACTTGGCTATAATTATCGGATGAGTAATATTTTGGCGGGAATAGGAATCGCCCAGCTTGCAGTGATTGAAGAAAGAGTAAAACAAAAACAGGCAATTTTTCAGAGATATGTCCGTGAACTAAGTCATATGAAAGAAATTGTTTTTATGCCGGAATACCGGGGAACACGTCATAATCGCTGGTTAACGACTTTATTTATCGATACGGAACACCCATTTTTCACACCATTTGAGTTAATACAGGAACTTGAGAAAGAAAACATTGAAGCGAGACAAGTATGGAAACCCATGCATTTACAACCATTATTCAGTGGATACAGGTTTTATTCGCATTCCAGTCATTTTAGCGTTGCTGATCGTTTATTTGAAAAAGGAGTTTGTTTACCTTCAGGGACGAACATGACAGAAGAGGAGCAATCACGGGTCATCCAAACAATCCAATCTTTTATAAGTCGTAAAAGAAAGCAGCATTTTATTGCTACGTAGGTAAGGGCGATATTTGTCCGTGTGTTCTTTAATAAGAACGATACGAAGTTTTTTTGAAAATGAAAAAAGAAAGGAGTGGTCAATAATGAGTTTTCTGAAACGGTTTCTTTCTTTAGTAGTGGTGGATTCTTTAATCGTGTTCACATCCGCATATATATGCAGTTTCCTATTGTTCTCAGGCTGTGTTGTTCCTAAGGTCCATTTGATACTTGTATCAACAACCTTGCTGTTAAGCCATCATTTCTTTGCTTATAAATATAAGCTGTATAAAAGTGCATGGGAGTATGCTAGTGTCGGTGAGTTGATAACCGTTCTAAAGGCCGTCACGTTATCAATCATAACGGCAGCGATTATTCAATTTATTATTGGCCAGCAAATATATTTTCGAATATTGACTACAACATGGATGATGCATTTGTTCTTTATTGGTGGTTCACGGTTTTCGTGGCGTCTTTATAAAGATAACTATTTTTCAGGAAACAAAGCAGTTAAGAAACGAACGCTTATTATTGGTGCAGGGTCAGCGGGAATGTTAGTTGCAAGGCAATTAAAGCATAGTGACGGGGAACTTATTCCTGTCGCATTTATTGATGACAATAAACAAAAGCAGCACCTAGAAATTTTGGGGCTGCCAGTACTTGGCGGCTTAAACACCCTCAAAGATACAGTCAATAATCTAATGATTGAAAATATTATCATTGCTATCCCATCCCTAAATAAAAAAGAATTGCACAGTATTTATCAGGAATGCACCAAAACAAAGATTAATACACAAATGATGCCATTGTTTGAAGATTTAGTAACAGGTAAGGTTTCTGTTAATGAAATTCGCAATGTAGAACCTTGTGATCTATTAGGGAGGGAGCCAGTTGAATTAGATACAAATTCGATTTCAAAATATATTTCCAATAGCGTGGTACTTGTAACCGGTGCCGGTGGATCGATTGGCTCTGAAATTTGCCGGCAAATTTCTCAGTTTTCACCATCAAAACTTATCCTACTTGGTCATGGGGAGAATAGTATTTATACAATTGAAATGGAATTGAAATCCTCATTGGGTAATAACATTCAAATTGTAACTGAAATTGCGGATATTACGGACCGGGATAAAATTTCTGCAATTATGAATGAATATAGACCAAAGGTGGTATTTCATGCAGCGGCACATAAGCATGTTCCTTTAATGGAGAGAAATCCAGAAGAAGCCATTAAGAACAATGTGATTGGAACAAAAAATGTTGCCGAAGCAGCAGGAGAAAATAGTGTTGAAACCTTTGTAATGATTTCTACTGATAAGGCAGTAAACCCAACAAGTGTAATGGGAGCTACGAAGAGAATTGCTGAGATGATTGTGCAGGAGCTAAATCAAAAAAGCAACACAAGGTTCGTTGCAGTCCGCTTTGGCAATGTGTTGGGAAGCAGGGGAAGTGTCATCCCGCTGTTCAAGGAACAAATCTCGAAAGGCGGCCCTGTAACGGTTACACACCCTGAAATGACAAGGTATTTTATGACAATCCCCGAAGCTTCTAGACTTGTTTTACAGGCTGGAGCACGTGCGCAAGGCGGGGAAATTTTTGTTCTTGATATGGGAGAGCCAGTAAAAATCGTGGATTTGGCTAAAAATTTAATCCGCTTATCCGGCTATTCGGAGAATGAGATAGAAATTACTTACTCTGGAATAAGACCAGGTGAAAAACTTTTTGAAGAAATTCTAAACCAAAATGAAGTACAGGATTATCAGATCCATCCAAAAATATTCGTAGGTAAACCAGTGAATGTAGACCTAACGAAAATTACAGACTTACTTGAAAATTTTATCCATAAAGATAGAGAAACACTTAAGGAAGTACTGCTGTTTATGACCAATCAACCCAGACAAACTAAAGAAACCATGAAAGTAGTTGTCTAGTAGTAATGCTAACTTAAGGTCGGATGGAGAGTGGAAGGATGGTAACAAATAGTAGAGAAATTCTTTTAGTCGCTCCCTTTACAATACTCCCAGGTGAAAAAGGATTTAATAGATTCACTTATATTGCAGACAAATTAAGCAGCAAGGGTCATAAGGTAACATTACTTACAAGTAATTTTAAACATAGTGATAAAAACTTTCGCGATAAAAATATAATAGAAAAAATCAATAGAAGCGTGAAATATAAAATCATCATGCTGGATGAACTAGGATACAAAAAGAATATTGGTATTGATCGGATCCAAAGCCATAGACACTTTTCCAAACAACTGCAGCTATATTTAAAAAATATTAAGCAAAAGCCTGACGTGATATATTGTGCCTATCCGATGATGGATGCTGCTTTTATTGCTGGACGGTATGCGAAGAAGCTTCGGATACCATTTATTATGGATATTCAGGACGTATGGCCTGAGGCAATTAAAAATGCCATTCCTCTTCCGGAGGTATTGGTGGATGTCATCTTATATCCACTTTCAGTCTATGCAAATAAAATCTACAGCTTAGCAGACTACGTTGTTGGTGTTTCAAAAAGTTATGTACAGCGTGTAAATAAAGTCAATTTAAATGCCAGAAGTTATTTACCTATTTTTATCGGAACAGATCTAGGCGTTTTTGATAACTATAAAAAAAATCATGTAAAGAAAGAACCAAATGAATTTTGGATTACCTATATTGGTACCATTAGCTATAGTTATGATCTGGAAACAGTGATTCGTGCAGTCTCTATGCTAAAAGACAAAGGGAAATCCAATATTGTGTTTAAAGTATTCGGGTCAGGACCCTTACAGCCAAAATTTGAAAAGTTGGCCCAACAATTGGATGCACCTGTCGATTTTATGGGACATTTTAAATACGAGGAGATGATTCCATATTTAGTACGTTCTGATATAGCAGCCAATGCAATCAGTAAGGGTGCGCAACAAAGTATTACAAATAAAATTGGAGACTTTTTATCAGCTAGTTTACCTATATTAAATAGCAGCCTTAATAAGGAGTTTATGGATATGGTGAATGCTGAGAAAATTGGATATAACTATGATCCTGGTGATTCTGTAAAATTAGCTGCATTAATTGAGCGGCTTTATAATAATGAAGGTTTACGTTCAGCACATGGTGAAAACGCCAGAAGATTAGCAGAAGAAAAATTTGATAGAAGACATTCATACGGTGAAATTTATAGCCTTATTGAACAAGCAACTGTTTAAGGATGATCCGCATTTTGCGAAAAAGAGTTTTTTTACCAATAATTATATTAATTATCCTTGTTCTATTCTTTGCAGGGAGATTTCTAGTTATAAATGAAGAACCAAAAAAAGTGGATGCCATCGTTGTATTAAGTGGAGGGGAAGGGCGTCTAGAAAAAGGAATGGAACTCTATAAGTCGGGGTATGCAAGTACAATTATTGTATCAAATGGATTGGCGGACAATCTATGGAAACAGGCTATTACCCAATTACCAAGGAAATCGGTAATATTAGAAGATAAGGCTGATAGTACATATGAAAGTGCAGCCAATGTGAAGAAAATAATGGAAAATAATAATTACCACTCTGCAATCGTAGTCTCATCTGATTATCATATGAGGAGAGTTAAGTACAATTTCATCAGGGTAAATAAGGGGAGCCATATGGAGCTAATTTATGTATCTAGTGCTTCTTCATATGATCCAAAGCTATGGTGGATGAGTAAGCGCAGCCTTGGTACCACAATTAGTGAATATATAAAAATAATTGGCAACACCTTTGGGGTTTATGGAAACGATGCAAAAAGAAAATTATACCAATATATAGGAGTATACTTTGATGAATAATACTAACGGTACTATTTTATTTTCATAGGAAGGGAGCGAGAATTTTGCCGAAAAAATTAATAAATGAAATATTCCTAATGAGAAGTATTTCTTGTTTAAGTATTTTACTTCTCCATTCACTGGCTAGAGCTTATGGTGATGAAAATCATACAGTCAACATGCTAAGAGTCTTATTAACCTTTGGTACACCTACCTTTATTTTTATTTCGGAATTTATCTTGTCACGTTCTTACCCACAAGATCTTCCGTCCAATTTTTGGTCTAAACGGCTAAAATATATTATGATACCTTATATTTTGTTTGGTACATTTTATGCCCTCTTAAAAGCCTTCGAACAGTCAATAAGTTCGGGAAATAATTTGCTTAGTTCATTTGGGGATTTTTTATGGCGGCATCTATTATTGGGGGATTACCATGGGTATTTTATCTTAGTTATTTTTCAATTTTACCTGCTGCATTATTTCTTCCATAAATATTTGAAAAAGTGGAAACCTTCCTTGGTAATGGGCATTGCCCTACTGATCAACTTAGCTTATTTAGGATTTTTTAATTTTGTCAAACCGTATCCAACTGTAATAGGTGTATATATCTGGGAAAAATTCTATTGGATACCCTTTTTTGGCTGGTTGTTCTATTTTACGCTTGCCTATTACTGTGGGAGAAACTTTTCACTTTTTATTAACTTTTTAAGTAAAAATGCAAAATGGATCATTAGTAGTCCTTTGCTAATCGGAACCATTTGTTTATTGTTATTTGACTCACAGATAATCTCTAGTATTTCATCCAAAAGAGTGGATATGGTTTTTTTTACCACAAGTATGATTTTGTTGATTTATTATATTGCTACAAAAATTCCTAAAGTACCTAAAATCTTCGTTTGGATTAGTCAATATTCATTCGGTATTTATTTAATCCATCCTGTGTTTCTAGCTTTGATGTATGCAGCTTTCACTCGATTCTCCTTAGAAATTCATCCATTTGTCCTTACTGTATTCTATTTCATTGGAAGTGTGTTACTGTCAATCGCCTCTACATTTGTTCTGAACAAAATTCCATATGGAATCTATTTTGCAGGGAAAATATCGATAGGAATGAATGATAAAAAAATAGTAACCAAACAGTTCTGGATAGAAAAACGATACATGGATAAGCCTTAATAGAAACAACCCCTAAATAATGTTCTTTCATTACTTAGGGGTTGTTTCTATTAATGTATTAAAAATAAATTAGATACCTATGTACGATTTAATTATATTTTATTTTTTTGAATTCATATACTACCTTGTAAACTATTAAATTAGAAAGGGGAAATAAAAAATAGCGGAACCTCCATATGTGTTTGTTGAGGATTTTACAGGTAGTACACCACAGGCGAAGATTCAGGCAGCTATTGATTTTGCTTTCCAAAATTCTAGGAAAACAGTGATTGCTTCTGATAAAGATTATTATATGACTGGAACGGTTATTATTAAACAGGGCGTTAAGCTGCAAGGGAGTTATGGGACAAGATTTGTACTTGGTGCTAATGTAAGAGGGTTCGAATTACAAAAGGATTCTTCCTTGTGGGATGCTAGTATTATGGTTGATTATACCGGTTACAACAAAGAAGTTATTTATTTGGATGGAAAATATAAATATTATAATACATGGAATAATACGTCGCTTCAAAATCTTGTACTAGTGAATTGGACAGGCACAGTATCAGGGACTGGAATCCGGTTGTACTCTGGCGGAAGTGGACATGAGATTTCATTTTTAAACTTTACGGATATAAAAATTGTATCATTTGAGAAAGGCATTTATTTAAATGCTGTTAAACCTGCTAGTGGATTTGCCTATGTAAATGCGAATCGCTTTGATAAGATTTCATTGGAAGAGTGTATTGAAAATATTGTATTAGAAGGCAGTGAAACGATTCCAAATGAATGTAGTGGTAACTACTTTACAAATTTACAGGTCCAGCCTTCGAGCAATACCAATCATATCCTGACGATCCAAGGACAATACAATAAGGTAGACGGTATGTGTTGGGATTTGCACCTAATACAACATACCAACCCAGTTGTTATATTTAAGCCAGAGAGTAATTATAATGACTTGGTGATGAGATCCATCCCTGCAAATCGAATTTTAAATAGTGGAAAAACAAAAAATCGATTTGATACTTTTTAAATTAACATTGCTGAATTGAGAAGATAAGATAAAAACAGGATGCTTAAAAAACATCCTGTTTTTATCTTAAATTTTTAAAAACTTAATACAAACTGGGTGTGGAACCGTTATATCCGATTGCAGGAGAGTTAGCCTTCCAGAGGCTGCATCCCTGGCAAACAAAACAAGATTGCTCGATTCCTGATTCGAAGCCACAATGAACTTCTCGGTCGGGTCTAAAGTAAAATCTCTTGGCCAATCCCCTTCAGTAGAAGTATGTTCAATAAAGCTCAACTCTCCGGATAATATATCTGCTCTAAATACAGCAATGCTGTTATGTCCCCGGTTACCGGCATAAACAAAACGACCGTCACGAGAAATATGAATCGCACTGCCTTGGTTATTTTCTTTAAAATCCTCTGGCAGAGTCGAAATATATTGTTTTTCAGTGAAATGTCCATTTTCAGGGTGATAAGTTAACACAATAACCTCTGAACTAAACTCCGTCATAATATAGGCAATCGTCCCATTCGGATGAAAAGCTAAATGTCTCGGTCCACTCCCCGCTTTTAATGGTAACCGGCTAACCTCAGTTAGCTCTCCTTCAGCACCTATTTCATAGGTAATTAGGGCATCGATTCCTAATTCAACAACGGCGAGATATTTTTCATCAGGAGTTAGTCCTGCATAATGAGTATGGGGCTTTTCCTGTCTTGGATCTGGTCCCCTGCCTTCATGCTTTATAACGGAAACAGATGGCCTGACAGAGCCATTATCCTGATTGATAGGCTGAGATTCTACTGATCCTTTATGATAATTTGTGCTGAACACAAAGCGATTTTGACTGTCAACACTTACATGGCACGGAGGAGATCCCTCTGAACCCTCACTATTAATTGCTGTTAGTTCGCCCGTTCCACTAATAGAAAATGCGGCAACTCCACCGGAATTCCCATCCTTGGCAACAGAATAAAGATATTGGTTGTCATTACTGATAGTTACATATGTAGGATTTTCTAATTCTGCTGCAACATGAATATCCTCTATTTTCCCTTTATTAGTATCCAAGGTAAAGGAGTAGATCCCTTTGCTTTCCCCTTTAGTATATGTTCCAATAAAACCAATGAATTTCTGAGTGTTTATCATCATCAATCTCCTTCGACAAAGTTAATCATTTTATTTTAACAAACTATCTAATAATTATTAAATAAATAGTGTGGTTAATTATTTCAATAACTTAGTTTATCGGATACACAAACTAAGTTTTAGGTGTTATAATGAAGCATAAATCTGAAATGAAGACGATTACATTTTGTGGATAATATAAAATAAATTCTGTAATTGGAGGAGTTCTCTTATGAAAAACATGTTTATGATCGGAAATGCCCATCTTGATCCCGTTTGGCTTTGGCGCTGGCAAGAAGGCTTTCAAGAAGTGAAAGCCACATTTCGTTCAGCATTGGATCGATTGAAGGAGTACGAGAATTTTATTTTTACATCCAGCTCTGCCGCCTATTACGAATGGATTGAAAAAAATGATCCCACAATGTTTCAAGAAATAAAAGAAAGAATTCAAGAAGGTCGATGGGTGATCTGTGGCGGCTGGTGGATTCAACCTGATTGCAATATTCCAAGCGGAGAATCATTTGTCCGCCAAGGACTGATAGGTCAAAATTATTTTAAAGAAAAGTTTGGCGTAACTGCCAGTGTTGGCTACAATGTCGATAGCTTTGGGCATAATGGAATGCTTCCGCAAATATTAAAAAAATCAGGAATGGACTCATATGTATTCATGAGGCCAGGTCCGGATGAAAAAGGACTCCCAAGCCGGTTATTTTTATGGGAATCCAAAGATGGTTCCCGAGTAAAAGCATTTCGTATCCCTTTTGAATATTGTACTTTCGATCATTTGGAAAATCATATTATGCACTGTAAATCAGAGCTTAAACATTCATTTAATAATTTAATGTGCTTTTATGGTGTCGGCAATCACGGCGGCGGACCAACAAAAGAAAATATTAAGATTATTGAAAAGTTGAATGGAACATTGGGAGATACAAACCTAATCTTTAGTTCTCCAAATGAATTTTTTGACCATGTGGAGAGTTTTAAGGAGCAGCTTCCAGTTGTCCATGATGACCTCCACCAGCATGCAGTGGGCTGCTATTCTGTTCACTCCGAAGTAAAAAAACTAAATCGATACTCTGAAAATCTGACGTTGATGGCTGAGAAGTTTTCCTCCATTGCGGACTGGACAACAGAACAGTCATATCCGGAAGATATGAATCAGGCTTGGAAGGGAATTTTATTTAACCAATTCCATGATATTTTAGCAGGGACAAGTATTGAAGCAGCGTATACAGATGCTAGAGATTTATTTGGTGAATCCATCAGCATTTCTTCGCGGAATTTGAATTACGCTTTGCAATCGTTAAGCTGGAATATTGATATTGAAGAAGAAAAAGATATGAAACCAATGGTTATCTTTAACCCACACTCATGGCCTGTAAAAGTGAATGTTGAAATTGAATATGGGCTGTTCGTTAATTATTTGTTACCAGAGGAATTCATTATTGAAGATGTAAAAGGGAATGAAGTACCATATCAAATCATTGACTCTGTTGCCAAAATTCCCAATCGAAAAAGAGTTGCATTTATTGCTGACCTGCCGCCATTAGGATACAGTACGTATAAACTTCGTGCTGCTAAGCCGGCAAAAAAATTTGAATCAGTAAAAGTATCCGATTTTGAAATGGAAAATGATCGTTTCAGACTTGTCATTGATAAAGAATCTGGCGGGATTAGCAGTTTATATGACAAAGAGAAGCAAATTGAAGTGTTCAAAAGCGATGCAGCAATTCCAATGGTCATGAATGACAAATCTGATTCATGGGGTCACGGAAAACTTCGCTTCGATGAAGTTGAAGGAGTATTTAAGCCAATTCGCATAAAAAAGCTTGAAGAAGGACCAGTTAAGGGAGTTATTCGTGTAACTTCTAAATATCAATCTTCAACGATTGTCCAGGATTTTATTATGTACAAACAGTTGAACAAGATTGAAGTAAAAGTGAAGGTGAACTGGCAGGAAAGCTATCAAACATTAAAAATCAAGTTTCCTGTAAGCTTTAATCAGAGAAATGCAACTTTTGAAATTCCATTTGGCCATGTTTCGCGGGAGACGAATGGGGACGAAAAACCAATGCAAAATTGGGTTGATATTACGGGGACGATTAATAAGCAGAGGAAAGATATTTACGGTCTAAGCCTTCTAAACGACAGTAAATATGGGATTGACGTAAATGGAAATTCTATCAATCTTACGGTGTTACGCAGCCCAATCTATGCACACCATGCTCCATTTGTGCCTGATCCCGATGAGGATTACCCAATTATTGATCAAGGAATTCAAACGTTTACCTATGAATTGCTGCCACATGAAAATAGCTGGGAAGAAGCTGGAACGGTTAAGCATGCATTAGAACTTAATCAAAAACCGCAGCTGATTGTGGAAACATACCATAAGGGAGCATTGCCGCAGGAGAATTCATTTATTTCCATTGATCATCCAAACATTATCCTCTCTGCTTTAAAGAAGGCAGAAAATCATGATGATTTAATTATTCGCCTTTATGAAACCAATCACCAGGAGACGGTTGCAAAAGTGGAATTGAAAAACTGGGGAAGATCATTTGAATTACAATTTGGACCTTCGGAAATTAAAACATTATGCATTCCGAAAAATCCTGAAGAACCAATATATGAAACGAATTTAATTGAAAATCTTGAACATGCTTTGATAACAGTATGAAACACTACTTGGGAATTGACTTAGGGACTTCATCAATCAAAGTGGTCATAGTGAATCAAAATGGTGAAATTGTAATCAGTTCAACCAAGTCTTATGACGTGTTAACTTCCAACGATGGATGGATGGAACAAAATCCAGACCATTGGTTAAAATCCATGAGGGAAGCATTGGCCGATGTGATCAAATTAAATTCATCAATAGTAACAGAAATCGCTGCCATTTCTGTTACTGGTCAAATGCATGGTATCGTTCCCGTTGATAGCAGTGGGACTCCACTGCATCATGCCATTATTTGGTCTGACCGCAGAAATGAAGAAGAACTTGGCAATCTGCAATCTTTATTGACCTTGGAAGAATGGGTTTCCATTACTGGGAATCGTCCCAATATAAGTTTTACACTGGGAAAAATCCTGTGGTTTAAGAAACACAAGCCTGAACTGTATGAAAAAACAGATAAGTTTTTACTTCCAAAGGATTTTATTCGGAGTCAGTTAACGGATACGTTCGAAACGGATTATTCTGATGCATCGGCTACACTTATGATGGATTTGCATTCAATGCAATGGTCTGAGAAAATCGTTGAACTTTCCCAAATTGATAACAGTAAGCTGCCTGAAATAAAACCATCTACTGCTTGTGTTGGTTTTATTACAAAAAAATCATCGGCTGCATTTGGACTTAAGGAAGGAACACCAGTTACTTGCGGCTGTGGAGATGCCCAAGCCCAAGCATTAGGAAATGGCATCCTTCACTCAAGGGATTGGCTTTGCACGGTAGGGACAAGCGGTCAGCTATTTGTGAGTATGGACCAACTGGCCATTGAAAGGAGTGGAATGCTGCATTCACTAACACATGCAGATCCAGGTAAATGGGTACTTATGGGGGCAACATTGTCTGCAGGTATGTCGTTTAAATGGTTAACAGAATCAATATTTGGCAATCAACCAGAAATAAATGACTTGCTGGACATGGCGAGTATGGCGAATCCTGGAGCAAAGAAGTTATTGTTCTTGCCTTATCTTTTTGGAGAGCGTTCGCCTTACATGGATGAAAAAGCAAAGGGTACGTTTATTGGTTTAACGAACGAGCATACCAAGTCGGAAATAGCAAGGGCTGTAGTTGAAGGCGTACTCTTTTCTTTATACCAATCTTTTAAACTAGTTGAAAAAACTACCGCTCAAAAGTGTGAACACCTGATATTAACAGGAGGGGCGGCACAACATGACATATGGGCTGCAACGGCTGCAAATATTTTTAATGTTCCAGTGGTAAGGAGTAAGGGGCGTGGCGGTGGAGCGTATGGAGCAGCTATGCTCGCTGCAGCAGGGTCTGGTGAATTCATCAATCTGGATGAAGTTTCAAAGTGCTGGGGACTAAATGAGCATAAAAACATTTATCAACCAAGCAAAGGATTGCATTCTAAATATGAAAAGCTTTATCATGTTTATTCAAAAGCCTATGATTCATTAAAAGAGGTATTCCATAGTTTACATGATTTAGATTTTAGTTGAATCAAAATCCACAAATTTTAGGGAAATGAAAAGAGCGGATTAATCAATTCTTTTTATTTCGTTTGAGGGGAGAAATGAAAATTGAAAGAGAAAATAGTTGAAATAGGCAGGGAAAAGGCTGAAAAAATATTATTGCAAAATGGCGGAGAACTTGGTCTATTAGGGTCAAGTACTGCCTACCAACAAGTCTGGGCAAGAGATAGTATGATTTGTGGACTTGGTCTTTTAGTTTGTGGGAGTGACATGGGTCCGAAAATACATCGAAGGTCATTAGAAACATTAGGGCGCTTTCAAAGTGACTTAGGGAAGATTCCCCATAATGTCGGGTTTCCCAACGTCGCGGATCCTGCGTTAATTGCACATGGCGGTATGCTTGACGGCGAAGGGGAAACCGGGCAAGCTGTTGAAGATTCCATTCATGCTGGATGTATAGATGGGAATATTTGGTATATAATCGGCCATTATGCATATTTTATGGAAACAAAAGACGTAGAATTTTTACAAAAATGGTGGGGGAATTTAGAGAAGGCACTGCTTTGGCTGCGGTATCAAGATTCCAATGAGTGCGGCTTATTGGAAGTTCATGAGGCCA
Source organism: Neobacillus pocheonensis (assembly GCF_050477905.1). Classification (NCBI taxonomy): domain Bacteria; kingdom Bacillati; phylum Bacillota; class Bacilli; order Caryophanales; family Bacillaceae; genus Neobacillus; species Neobacillus pocheonensis. The sequence continues at coordinate 375,221 of NZ_JBCNAD010000020.1, forward strand.
TGGATTGGGCGGATTTGTTTGCCAACCGCTATAATGTTCTGTTCGATAATGTTTTATTTGCAGCAGCCTGGAAGTGTATGGGTCATATGGCAGAAGCATTACATCTCCCTTCAACCCACTATTATGAAAATGCTAAAGATGTGAAGAAAAAAATTAATATCCTTTTGTGGATTACTCCAGAAAATAAGGAGAAAATGGAGTGGATTAAAAAAGAGCGAAAAGAATGGATTTATCCTGTGAAAAGAGTGGAAACAGAATTAGTGGAGAGACCATTCTATTTACCTTATATGGGATTTCGTGATTATGCGGACCGTTTTGACACGCTCGCTAATTTAATGGCGATTATATTTGGGATTGCTGATGAAGAGAAGGCAAATAAAATCTTGGATTATATCCATGGCTGCGGAATGAACGAGCCTTTCCCGGTTCAGGCCCTTTACCCTCCTATACGCGAAGGTGAAAAGGATTGGCGAGACTATTACCGAGTTCGAAATCTTAATTTGCCTCATCATTATCATAACGGAGGAGCATGGCCATTTATTGGGGGATTCTATGTTGTTGCACTAATTCAAGCGAAAAGGTATGATGAAGCAAACTATCAATTAGAAAAATTGGCCGATATGAATAAAGCTGGAAAGAAAAATGAGTGGGAATTTAACGAATGGTTCCATGGCCTGTCCGGAAGACCGATGGGGTATGCGGGACAATCATGGTCAGCAGCGATGTATTTGTTTGCACAAAATGCAGTAAAAAACGAAAAGGTACATATTTTCAATCACGAGCATCAATGGGATTGTTATTAAATATTACCAATTGTTTAAAGGATGATTATGAATGAAAATAAAAGGACTAAGTGGTTTAATCTATCGGATAACGGAGTTAATCATGAATTTTGCTTTTCTCCAATTGTTATGGCTTGCCTTTACGATCGTTGGATTGGGGGTTTTCGGGATATTTCCCTCAACAGCAGCGATGTTTTCTGTTGTTCGTAAGTGGATTATGGGTGTCGATGATACACCTATTTTTAAAACCTTCTGGCAAACATATAAAACTGAATTTATTAAAGTTAATGGTTTAGGATTCATTTTTGTATTAATCGGCTGGTTATTATATGTGGATTTCCACTACTTTGCCTTAGGGGAAACGATTGGCAGTTCTGTTTTAAAAATAGTGACAATTTTTATCGCCTATTTTTTTATCACAACCTGCATTTATTTTTTTCCGGTTTACGTTCATTTTCAATTCCGTTTTTTCAATTATATTAAATATAGTTTTTTATATAGTGTTTCTTCACCGCTAAAAACAGCTGGTATATTTATTATCACGTATGCCCTTTATTTTTTGTTAATGAAAGTCCCTGCGCTTTTTCTGTTTTTTAGCGGAAGTATTATTAGCTATATCTGGATGTGGTATATATACCGAACGATCGCGAAATCTCATCAAATTGAAAAGGAATAATTTATAGTAATCTCTTATACTATTTTTTTTTACAATATTCTAAAATAGTTTGACAAAAGCAAGACAGGGCCTTAAACTTGAAATAGATAGAATTTTTCGGATACCAAAATGGGAACGTTCCTATTTTGGTAGCGTTTAAGAATTGTTAGTTAGTGGAACTAATAATTTTAACTAACTAAATAAATATAACCTTCAAATTCTAGAAATAGTTTTTAGTAATGAATGTAAACGGTTTCTATTATTTGAAAAATTTGTTTACTTGCAAGTGGGAGCGGTTTCGGTATTATTGATTTTTTTTCCTTAAAAATGGGAACGTTCCTATTTTAAAGTGATATTCTCGGAGGGAGGTAAAAAAGTGAGTGCAACAATAAAAGATGTTGCCAAGCTGGCAAATACATCAAAAAGTACAGTATCCCGTTATTTAAACGGGTTACCAATAAAAAAACAGACTGAGGAAGCATTAAAAATAGCAATTAAAGAGTTGAATTATCATCGTAATGAAAATGCAAGAAGACTAGTAGTAAATAAAACACAAACCATTGGTATTGTTGTTGATAGTATGACGAACCTTTTTTATCCAATGATTTTTAGAGGAATTGAAGAAATAGCGAGTGAAAAAGGTTTTAACTGTGTGTTCTACAGTATGGCCTCCAACAAATACAATGAATCTTATTTTCAAAATTTATATTTTGAAGGCCATGTAGATGGGATCATCATGATTAGTTTTAGGAAGAGGAACCAGCAAGATCTCTTGGATATCGCGGATGCAGATATTCCGGTTGTTGTTTTTGGTGATTCGGCTGGTGTGGATAATTTAGTATCTGTCGATGTAGATAATAACTTCGGTATTTCTGAGCTTGTAAGGTATCTAAATAGAATTGGCCATCGAAAAATTGCTTATATTTCTGGTCCTTCTGCAGCTGCTGCAACACAATACAGATTAGCCGGCTATCTTGAAACAATGAGCCAATTGGGTTTAGAAGTTAAACCTGAATGGATTATTCCAACAAACTGGTCAAATGAGGAAGGGTACAACGCCATGAATCGATTATTAGCGATTGGCGATTTCACTGCAGTGGTTGCTTCCAATGATGAAACAGCAATAGGAGCTTTAAGAGCCGTTCAGGAAAGAGGGTTTAATGTTCCTTCTGACCTATCGATCACAGGTTTTGACGATATTACGCTTTCAAGTTGGACTTATCCAACACTAACAACCGCGAAACAGCCATTTTTTGAAATGGGGAAAAAAGCAGCGAATGAATTATTTAAGAGAATGGATGAGGGAGAGGAATACACTCCTAAGCGTCACCTTTTAAAACCGGAACTAATAATTCGGGATTCCTGTAGAAAAGTATCTGAGCTGATATCTAAATAATACATGTTACTTAGTGATTAATTCAACGATCTGGTAATTATGCTAGATTACTAGATTTAATATGAGATGAGAAATGTTCTTGCATCATGACTTTGTGGTTAATATTGAAACAAATAAGTAAAAAAAGGCTGTGACAATATGAGAAATTCTATTAACAAATCACAATATGGTTTCTATTTTGTGGTCCCTTTTTTCGTTTCATTTCTTGTTTTTGGTTTGACACCTATCATTTATTCGCTTTATTTAAGCTTCACAAAATGGGATGGTTTCTCTGACCCCGTATTCGTCGGATTTGCAAATTATACACGGCTGCTCCATGATACATTCTTTTTTAAATCGATCGGAAACACTTTAATTATCTGGATACTATCAATCGTTCCGCAATTAGTTCTTGCACTGGCATTAGCGATGATTCTTAATGAAAAGTTTATTCGTGGAAAGCATTTCTTTCGGGCCGTTTATTATTTTCCGCATATCGTAACACCGGTTACGCTTGGGGTTTTGTTTAGTTTAATGTTCGATTGGCAAACGGGAAGTGTAAATAAGATGTTAATGAGCATCGGGCTTATCGATGACCCGGTAAACTGGTTAAATAGTCCATGGCTGTCGAGGCTCATTGTGGCAGCAGTTATTATGTGGCAATATTTCGGATTTAACATGCTGGTTTTTATCGCGGGCCTTCAGTCAATCTCGGAGGAATTGTATGAAGCTGCTGCGATTGATGGTGCTTCCCGCTGGAAAATAGCTACAAAAATTACATTGCCTCTTTTGAAACCGGTCTTGTTATTTACCTTTATTACATCGATTATCGGTGGTCTTCAATTATTTGATGCACCATTAATGCTTGGAAATGGTCCGGATAATTCAACATTGACAATGGTTATGTATTTATACCAAACAGCCTTCAAAAACTTTGATTATAGTTATGGTGCAGCAATCGCCTACGCAATCTTTATCATAATTTTAGTCTTCTCATTGATTTCTATGAAGTTTTCGAAGATGAACAAAGTCGAACAGTAAAACAGCTTTTTGCCTTATTGTAGCAGGAGACTTTCGGGTTCAAATGAAAGGAGATCCGTTATGGAAACAAATAATGGTATTACGGCAAGTGACATTTCCTTAAGTATTAGCAAGCCAAGGAAAGAGAGAAATATGAAGAAAGTTTTAGGGAAATTCGCAATATATTTTTTCCTACTGATAGTTGCATTTACCTGTCTTCTTCCGTTTTACAGCATGATGGTCACTTCATCTCACACAAATTCAGAGATTGCCAGGAAGTTATTGCTGCTTCCAGGGACAGAATTCATGAATAACTATCATCGATTAATTGATACAGTGCCAATTTGGAGAGGCTTTGTTAACAGCTTATTTATTACCATTACGTCAACAATCCTAAGTTTATACTTCTCTGCTTTGGCGGGTTACGGGTTTTCAAAATATAACTACAAAGGAAAAAACATTCTGTTCCTTGCAGTATTAGGGACAATGATGATCCCAGGTCAATTGGGAATTATCGGATTTTTTAAGCTCATGGATACATTCAATATGTTAAATACGTATTGGCCGATTATTCTTCCTTCTATTTCAAATGCATTTGGTATTTTCTTTATGAAACAAATGTGTGATACAAGTATTCCTAATGAAATCCTGGAATCAGGGAGGATTGATGGTTGTGGCGAGCTTAAAATTTTCCATCGTTTAGTTCTCCCATTGTTAATGCCGGCAGTAGCTACACTAGGAATCTTTTCTTTTATTGGAAAGTGGAATGACTTTTTAACACCGATGATTATTCTTTTTGACAATGATTTGCAACCGCTGCCAGTTATGATTGCCAGTGTGAAGTCTCAGTTCTCAACTGACTTCGGGGCAATGTATGTTGGGATAGTCATTTCGGTTATTCCAGTCTTAATTTTCTTTTCTATCGTATCCAAGAAGATTATCAGTGGTGTAACTGCAGGTGCTTTAAAAGGATAAAAATCAACAATTGCTTGGTGGGGGTGATGTACAGGAACATCATTTCATAAAAAATTCCTTCAGCGGAGAATGGAACTAATCCTCCACTGAAGAAAAGCTTCACTTATCTATCACCAATAAGTGTGAAAGAATTGACGGTCTTAGCCACTTAAAGGGATCGATAAGAAAAAACAATAGACTTTCATTATACCAAAAAAAGGGGCTGTAAATCTATATGAAAAAATGGCTTTCAATCCTATTTGCATCAGTTCTTATTTTGTCTCTATTTGCGGGATGTTCGAAAAACGATGAAACTGCTTCAAGTACACCTAAAAAAAATAATGATAATAAAGTTGAAGGTAAATTAACCATCTGGACATTTTTCGGTCAAGTAAAAGATATGGCTGCAGAATTCGAGAAAAAATATCCGGATGCACAAGTTGATGTAAAAATATTCCCTGGTGATCAATATCAAACAAAGTTGCTAAATGTACTTCAAACAGGTAAAGGTGTTCCAGATATTTTTGACTTAGAAAGAGGCTACATGGCCAAGTTTATCAATTCTAATTATGCAGTAAACCTTTCTGATTTGGGTGCAGAAGACCTTGTGAAGGATTATGTACCATATGTACAAGCATTAGGAAGAGATGCAAAGGGTGATATTAAAGCGATTTCAGATCACTCATCACCAGGCGGTTTCTGGTATATCAAAGAAAATGCAAAAAAATACTTAGGAACAGATGACCCTGAAAAGATCAGTGAAATGGTCGATTCTTATGACAAGATTATTGCATTAGGTGAAAAAGTCAATAAAGATAGCAATGGTACAGTGCACTTAATTTCCCATTATGGCGATATCTACAACATGGAAGCCTACAATACAAAGCCATGGGTGAAAGATGGAAAATTAACAATTGATCCTGCTTGGAAGAAAAACTATGAAATTCAAAAAGAAATTTTCAATAACAACGTTGACGCAAAACTGGAATTCTTCTCAGCTGGCTGGGGAAATGCCATTAATGATGGAAGTGTTATTTTAACAGCAATGCCGGCCTGGGCAGGCTTCATGGTTGATAACAAAGATAATAAGGCAAATAACAAGTTTGGCGTTGCAAGAACTCCAAAAGGATTCTATATGGGTGGTACGTATCGTTCAATTTATGAAAAATCACCTAATAAAAATTTAGCTTATAAATTTATCGAGTTTATTGCCAGCAAAGAATGGCAGCAACATAACTTAGAAGCTACTGGAAATATGCCTGGTTTATTAACAGTTTATAAAGACAATCTAGATACGTTTAAAGCTCCAATGTTTGGTGACCAAAATGTATTAAAACCATATTACGAAACAGTTAAGGACATTCCTGCCTATAAACCAGATAAATATGGTGAAGAAGTTTTAAGTAAGTGGAGAAAAGTTGCAGGCGAAGGTGTAAAAAATAATGCCGATATCAATGAAGTCATCAAGAACTTCAAAAAAGAAGTTAAAAACACATTCCCTGAACTTAAAGTGGATTAATTAGTCAGTTGTTTGAAATAGGATGACTTGAAAATGAAATGGCAGCCCCGTCCCTCCGGATTGACTACAAAATGATCCGGAGTGGATGTGGAGGGGACGAATTCTTTTGAGTCATCCTTTATTTTTGGAAGGGGCATTACGATGAGCAGCATACATGAAGAAATTAACAAAATTCGCATCATTGATGGTCATGAACACATCGACCCTATGGAAATTAGAAAAAAAAATAAAGTGGATTTTTTTGGTCTTCTTCATTATTTAGATTCAGACTTAATCACGGCAGGGATGAAACGTGGAATTCTAAGCCGGGATTCAAAAATAAGTGTCGAAGAGAAAGCAGAGCAATTTTTAACTTTTTATCAAAAGACGAAAAATACAACCTATGCACGATCGTTAAAAACAGCGGTACATGATTTATATGGAATGGATGACTGGAGCGTTAATGGAATCTTGTCGCTAAATGAAAAAGTATTAGCAGCAACGAATGATGACGAGTGGTATTCGAAAGTATTGAGGGAAAAGTCGGGAATTGATTTAGCCTTTACGCTTGCGTATACAACGAAGGTTGATTTCTCACTCTTTCGTCCCATCATGTTTTTAGATTATGCCTTTAAATTAAGAACACGGAAGGATATACAGGTCATTGAAAGAGATTCAGGGGAGAAAGTTCATACTTTCAAAAATTATCTTTCTGCTGTAGATGCCTTATTAAATAAATTTGTCAATGAAGGAATGATTGCTACAAAGCTTGGTCATGCCTATTGGAGAACGCTTAAGTCAACGAAACCCACCTTTGCAGAGGCTGAACGCTTGTTTAATCGCTTGCAATCGTCTGTCATTGATGAACCAATGTCACAACAAGAATCGGTTATTTTACAGGATTACTTAATCCATCACATAATTCAATGTTCGATTAAATATAACTTACCTATTCAGATTCATACAGGACATCATGAAACAAGTGTTTCAGGAAATGGCAATATCATTACTAACTCAAAGGTGTCAGATTTAATTCCATTACTAGCTGCTTATCCTGAAGCGAATTTTGTTTTATTGCATTGTGGTATTCCATATCATCAAGAATATTTGAGTATCGTAAAAAATTACCCAAATGTATATGCAGATTTTACATGGGTATATCTGATTTCTCCCACAATCTCGAAGCAAATTTTGCACCAAATGATCGAAATGGTTCCTCAAAATAAAATTTTTGGTTTTGGCGGGGATTACAATTTTGTTGAGGGAACGTATGCCCATTTAAAACTGGCTCGTAAAATCGTTGGTGATGTACTAGTAGAAAAAGTGCAAGACCATATGTTGACAGAAAAAGAAGCGGTTGAGTTTGCAAACAGAATTTTTAGAGATAATCTGATTGAACTTTACAGAATAAAGGTGTGATTTCATTGACTTCATGTTTAGACATAATGAAGGATGAGGAGAACCAAAGTGGTATTCAAGTCTATTCTTCCGAACGAAAGAGCGGCAATGCCTTTCTTCAATTCCTCTCACTACTAGATATTTATAACTCCGAAACTGTTGTAGAGAAAATACAAATTGAAAACGTCAATGAAGTAGAAAGCAGCTTCCTCGTATCGGGAAAGGGAGATTTGTTTTCTGTTCGGTCAGTATGGAAACAGGTTCAAGACGGCTGCGGGTTTATCGAAGTAGATTTACATGTTTGCTACAACAAAGAGGTTTCTGGGGCTTACGGATTTCAATTTAATGCTGATTTGATAGGAAACGGAAAACCAACCTGGATGATTCCTGGGGCTTTTTATAAAGAAAATCGCTTTGAACATAATGCCCGGAAGTACCCTAGATATGATTATCGGGATGGCAATCATGATGAAATGGTTTCGGATCATTGGTCCTTTCGGTCGGATCGAGCTGCCCTTCCAGCTGTTTTTGCCTGGAATGATGAAATGTGCGGCGCTCTTTGTGTCGAGGAAATGTCCCCGCTCGGTCTCACTGGCGTAGGGTTTCGTGGAAATGAATCATCTACTTCCATATGGGTGAACTTCCCTTATAAAGAAGAGCCGGTCACATTTGTAGGTGAGCCGATTCCAGAACCAAAGGATATTTCATTATATACATTTAAACCAGGTGAAACGGTTCAATTGCACTTGAAAATCTACACAGCCTCACCTGATTTACATTCCTATAATCCATTCGTCCGTGAAATGTATAAGCTACATCAACAAGAGTATCCATTGAATCCTTGGATGGGCCTTGAAGAGGCTTCTGAACTAACGGCCCACGGCTTATATCGCTGGCATTATATGCCTGAACATAGCATTCTATCAGAAACTGCCGCCTTTGACCGCGAGTTTAATAACAATGTAAAAGGAATGGGAGATCGCCCGCATATGCATGTTGGCTGGGTCAGCGGTGTTCCCTATGCGTATGCCTTATTGACTTACGGAAGAAATAAGGGGATCCAGCAATATGTTGATGCGGCGATCGATGTCATTAATAATGTTGCATCAGCACTAGCCCCAAGTGGAACATTTTGGGCGTCATGGGTGCTGGGAAAAGGCTGGGGCACTGGTTGGAATCCTAAGAACACATGGCTGCAAGCAAGAACGATTTCTGAAGCAACCCTGTTTTTGGTTCGTGCCCTAAACTACGAAATACAAGCCGGGTTTACTCACCCTGACTGGGAAAAAGCAGTCCTTTCTAATTTGAATTTTGCAGTCGCTCATCAGCGTGCCGATGGTAATTTTGGATCCTATTACCACTGTGAAACGGGTGAAGTTGAAGAGTGGGATGGTGCAGGCGGGATTTTATGGATTGCTTCTTTATTAGAAGGGAGTCAACACTTCCATAATGAAGAGTATCGACTTGCTGCTGAAAAAGCGGGTCATTATTATGAGCGTTTTGTGTTAGATGAGTATATTTACGGGGCGCCAGAGGATGTCCATTTAACCCCGACATCTGAAGATGCTTACAATGCTGTTGTGGCTTATGTTTTACTCTATGAAAATGACAAAAATGAAAAATGGCTAAATCTTGCAAAACATGCAGCCGATTGGTTAATGACCTTCCGTTGGACCTACAATCTTGCATTCCCGGAGCATACATTCCTGCATCAATATGACTTTCGTTCTCGTGGCGCAGATCAAGCTTCACCATCTAATCAGCATTTGCATAATTATGGATTATTTTGTGTACCGGAAATGCTGCGTCTTTGGAAATATACCGAGGATACCTATTATCTTGACAGAACCCGAGATCATATTGCCTGCTTCCTGCAGTTTATTGCCAGGAAAGATGGCGATTTTAATGCCTATAAAGGAATGGTAACGGAGCGTTTTTATAATACGAATTGTTTCCAGCCAAAAGGAATGATGTTAACGTTATCACATTCCTGGTGTGTAGGGCTTGTGTTATACGCATCACAAGAAGCTTTAGCTTTTAATAGTTCATTGCAATTGTCTTAATTGAAAACTCAATTAACCATCTTGGCTGACCATGATGGTTAGTTGCATTTACTAGAGTAGGACTAGCTAGAAATGATGGAAAAAAGATAGAGATGGAGGAAATAGGGATGAAGAAGAAGCTGGCGATTATACATACGACTCCGGTTACTATTGAGCCGTTAAAGGATTTAGCTGCAAGAATGATTGGGGATTGCGAAATTATCAACTTAGTAGACGATTCCATCCTCCCGCAATTAGGCCAAAATGGCGGGAATATTCAAGAAATAGCTGACCGCTGGGAGAGCTACGCCAAAGTTGCAGAACAGCTTGGAGCAGATTGCATTTTAAATGCATGCTCATCCATTGGAGAACTAGTTACATATACACAACCAAAGGTGTCAACTCCGATTGTCCGGATTGATGAGGCAATGGCAGAATATGCGGTTAACAAGGCTGAAAAAATTGGCGTAGCAGCGACATTAGAAACCACATTAAAACCAACATTAAAGCTCCTTAAACAAAAAGCAGCACAGAAAAACAAGAACATTGAGTTTGAACCGATCCTTGTGGCATCTGCCTATCAAAAATTAATCGCAAACGATAAAGAAGGACATGATTTGGATTTAGCAACTGCTTTAATGGATCTGGCTGAAAAAGTGGAAATCGTAGTGTTGGCACAGGCATCAATGGCAAGGGTTGTTGCATCCTTTACGACCGAGGAACAAAAACGCTTTGTAACAAGCCCAGAATTGGGTATGGAATCAGTTAAACGGACATTACAGAAATAATAATAGAAGGAATGATTGAGGATGAATCAAGTTAAACCGAAAAATGTGATCACCCTAACGGAAGCACTTACAATGGCTGAGAAATTTCAATATGCAACTGGTTCTTTTTCACCGCGTTATACGGCCATGATTACCCCTGTTTTAAAAGCAGGCCAAAAAACAGCATCACCATTAATTGTCCAAATTTCACAAAAAGAATTAGAACGCTACGGGATTACCCCATTCGAATTCGCAAACGAGTTTTATTCCCAGGTAGAAAAATTGGCCATTACCGTGCCGGTAGTTTTACATCTTGATCATACCAAAGAGCTTAAAGTGATTAAGGATGCCATCGAAGCAGGTTTCACTTCCGTTATGATTGATGCTTCAGAAAAACCATTTGCAGAAAATGTGAGAATTACAAAAGAAGTTGTGGAATATGCCCATGCAAAAGGAGTTTCTGTTGAAGCAGAACTAGGAATGATTGGAACAACTGATTTTATTGAAACAGATAAAGATGAAGAGTTATATACAGATCCTGTTGAAGCGGCTGAATTTGTCAAGCAGACAGGTGTTGATGCATTAGCGGTATCGTGCGGCACAGCCCATGGTGTTTATATGGTACGTGAACCAAAGGTGGATTACGACCGATTAATAGCTATTCGTGAGTTAACTCCAGTGCATCTTGTACTTCACGGCGGATCAGGCGTGCCAAGTGAAATGATTCAAAAGGCATTCCAATTGCCAAAAGGCGGGGTAAGCAAAGTAAATATTGCAACAGACCTTGAACTTTCTTTCCTAAAAGCAATCGATCGAGAAGAGAGAATGACTAATGATGAGTGTAACCAATTAACAGAAGAGCGTTTAGTTATAGGTCAAGAGGCTGTCGAGGAAACGGTAAAGGAAAAAATCTCTCAATTTTTATTAAGCGACAATAAAGCTAGTCATTTCAACTAATAAAAACAACGAGAATTTGACAGGGGTTGAGGAAATGAAGGATAAAACTTTCCATATGATCGGAAATGCCCATTTAGATCCAGTTTGGCTTTGGCAATGGCAGGAAGGTTTTCAAGAAACAAAAGCAACCTTTAGGTCCGCATTGGACCGGATGAAGGAATATGAGGATTTCATTTTTACCTCTAGTTCAGCGGCCATGTATGAATGGGTAGAAGAAAATGATCCGGAAATGTTCGCGGAAATCAGGGAGCGGGTAAAAGAAGGCCGTTGGAAAATTGTAGGTGGATGGTGGATCCAGCCTGATTGCAATATCCCAAATGGAGAATCATTTGTAAGACAAGGACTATACGGTCAACGATATTTCCATGAAAAATTCGGGGTAACTGCCAAGGTGGGCTACAATGTCGATAGTTTCGGGCATCATGGCATGCTTCCACAAATATTAAAGAAAAGCGGAATGGACTCTTATGTTTTCATGCGGCCAGCGCCAAATGAAAAAGGGCTGCCAAGTAACCTTTTCTGGTGGGAATCGGATGACGGTTCACGTGTTTTGGCCTTCCGAATCATGTTTGAATACAATTCATGGGGAAAAGCATTAGATCGAATTGTAAAGCGGTGTAAAGGCGAGTTTAAAGGGAACGTTAATGACCTAATGATTTTTTATGGTGTTGGAAACCATGGCGGCGGTCCCACGAAGGAAAATATTGAGAGTATTTATCGGTTAAATCAGGATGATAATCTTCCTGCACTGGAGTTCTCAACACCTGAAGATTATTTTGAAAAAATGAAACATACAACCGATTTACCTGTCGTTCATGATGATCTCCAGCACCATGCCAGTGGCTGCTATGCCGCACATTCTGGTGTAAAGCAATACAATCGAAAAGCCGAAAATATGCTAATGACAGCCGAAAAATATTCAGCTCTTGCTTTTTGGTTAACTGGACAGCCATATCCAGATGAATTCAACCGAGCCTGGAAGGATGTTTTATTTAATCAATTCCATGATATTTTAGCTGGAACGAGTATTGAGTCAGCTTATGAAGACGCACGGAATTTATACGGAGAAGCATTGGCCATTGCTGACCGTGCTTTGAATAATGCAGTCCAGTCTATTTCTTGGAAAATAGATATTGAGCAGGATGAGCGAATGAAACCAATCGTTGTCTTTAATCCGCATGCATGGGAAAGTAAAGTGAATGTAGAAATTGAAATTGGCGGCTTAAAACCAACTTCTGTATTAGTAGATGATCTTGGAAGTGCAGTGGCCTATCAAACAGTACAGTCACAAGCAACGGCAGGAGGCCGTTACCGCTTAAACTTCTTAGCTGATCTCCCTGCGATGGGCTATCGTGTATATAAACTTTATACGGAAAATAACAGTGTGGAAGCGTCATTCGATACGATAGAAGCGGGTCAGCATTCGATGGAAAATGACCGCTTTAAGATTGAATTTGATGCGGAGACTGGCTGGATTACTAGTCTTTATGATAAACGAGTGGAGCACGAAGTATTTTCAGGTCCGGCGGCAAAACCGGTTGTAATAGAAGACAAAACGGATACATGGAGCCATGATACCCTTCACTTTAATAAAATTGCCGGAGATTTCAAAGCAACTAAAGTCTACCTTGCCGAGCATGGTCCAGTTAAATCAGTTATTCGCGTGAAAAGTGAATACGGCCGCTCCATTTTGATACAGGACTTCACGATGTATCAGGAAAAAGATCAAATTGATGTGAAGGTAACAGTTGATTGGCGGGAACAGTTTAAGATGTTAAAATTCGTATTTCCGATTAATGCCATCTTTAGAAAACAAACCTATGAAATTCCTTATGGGACGATTGAGCGGGAGCATAATGGGGAAGAAGAGCCTGGTCAGAGCTGGGTTGATGTAACGGGGGTTAGACCAAACCACGAAGGTGTGTATGGATTAAGTTTAATCAATGACGCGAAAAATAGCTACAGTATTCATAACAAAGACCTTTCTTTAACGGTTTTACGGAGCCCAATCTATGCACATCATGATCCGCTTGTTCCTGAAGAGGACGGAGAATATACCTTCATTGATCAAGGAATGCAGCGATTTGAATACTCCTTACTGCCTCATGAAGGAAGCTGGGAAGAAGCCGAAACACCAAAAAGGGCAGCTGAACTGAATTGTAAACCAATCTCCATTATCGAGACGTTCCATAAAGGTTCCCTGCCACAAACCGATTCTTATGTGAAAGTAAATGAGGACAATGTGCTTGTTAGTGCAATCAAAAAAGCAGAAGATAATGATGATTTAATCATTCGCTTGTTTGAAACGAATAAACGAGCAACTGAGACAGAGGTTAACTTACCGAAATTTAATCGCACTTTTAAGGTATTCTTTAAGCCTTCTGAAATTAAAACTTTCCGTATTCCAAAAGATCCTGATAAACAGGTTAGGGAAACGAATTTGATTGAGTGGGATGAGTAGATGGTTACTATCAATATGAAACAGACAATAAAAAAGCAGCTGCAAGAAACAGGACAATATATGATGCAGTATGATCTTGCCTGGGGAAATTCAGGAAATATCAGTGCCAGGACTGAGGATAACTCCTTTCTCATTACCGCAAGCGGGACATACTTAGGTGATTTGGATTTGGAGGATTTTGTTGAATATTCGTTAGAAACAAACAAGTGTATGACCAGCGGAAGAAAACCGTCAAAAGAAATACCCATGCATCAAGCAATCTATGAAACTCGACCTGAAATTGGTGCTGTTCTACATTCATCACCTTTATATAGTACACTTGTCGCTTCTTCGAATCTAGATATCCCTTCCGCTTTGTTTGTTGAAGGTATGTATTATCTAGAACGGATCGAAAGAGTAGCCTATGCTCATCCTGGTTCAATAAACCTCGGGGAACTTGTAAGAGATAAAGCGAAAAAGGCAAATATTTTATTGCTAGAGAACCATGGCGTTCTGGTTTACGATACCTCCATAAAAGAGGCAAAAATGGCGCTGCAAACATTAGAAATGGCTTGTAAAATGCTATTAATCTCTAGAAAAGCAAATGTTACTCTTCAAGAGCTTCCAGATAATGTAGTTCAAGGTTTTCTTCATGAATCGGGATATAAACCTCGGAGGAGGTGGGAAAGTTGATTGGTATAATCGCAGATGATATTACGGGTGCAAATGATATTGGCATTATGTATGCAAAATCAGGCTGGCAATCGGATGTCTATCCATACCCATTTTTTCAAAACAAAATGGGAACGTTCCCGCCAGATGTATTGATTGTTGATACGAACTCTAGGCTCGATCTATATGAGCATGCCTATGACAAAGTATTTGAGAGTACCAAAACATTACAGTCACTCGGATGTAAACAATTTTTCAATAAAACCTGTTCCGTCTTTAGAGGAAATATTGGTGCGGAATTTGATGCGATGCTTGATGCGCTTGGAAGTGAATTTGCCGTCGTTGTCCTGGGCTTTCCTAAAAACGGAAGAACGACGAAACATGGGAAGCACTATGTTCATGGGAAAAAATTGGCTGATTCTGAGTTTCGCCATGACCCAGTGCACCCGATGCTTCAATCGGATTTAATTGAAATTCTGCAAGCACAAACAAACAGAAAAGTTGCCCTCGTGGACCATGAAATTGTTGAACAGGGCAGCGATAGGCTTAAAGAAGAAATAAATCAAAAGCGTTCCCAATGCCAGTACTTGATTGTTGATGTGAAAGACCAGAGCTCCTTACAAGTCATTGCCGAAGCGATTAAGGAAGAACAAATTATTTGTGGTGCTTCAGGGATTGCAGAGGAATTAGCCATCGTCATGAAAAAAGGGCAAAATGACACACGGTCAGTTTCCATTCCACCATTAGATAAAGGAGTATTATGTGCAGCCGGAAGTTTAATGCCACAAACCTTTAATCAGGTAGAAGAAATGAAAAGACGCGGGCTTCCTGTTTTCGAAATGAATTCACCATTTCTTTTTTCATTGCAAAGAGAAGCACACTTAGAGGATCTTATTAGCAAGCTCGTTAGCTTGTTAAATGCAGGCAAGGATGCTCTTGTTCACTCTTCAAACACCTCAGATGTTGTCAAGGAAACAAAAGAACTCGGTGCTTCGTTAGGGTTTTCGAATACAGAAGTTTCAAAAATCGTCTCTCAGTCATTGGCTTTTGTAGTGGATGAAACGTTAAAAAGAACAACTGTAAACCGGTTGTTATTAGCGGGCGGTGAAACATCTGCTTCTGTTTGCAGCAGGCTTGGAATCGAAGGGCTGACTGTTTGGAAAGAAATTGAACCAGGTCTTCCATCCTGTATTAGTTTAAATGATCCAACGAGGATGCTAGTTTTGAAGTCAGGTAGCTTTGGCAGTACCGATTTCTTTGCGAAAGCGATTGATCACCTAAAAGAAAATTAATCGATAGATTTAATAGGGGATGTAGTCATGAATGCTAAATTAGTAAAACTATTTAATAAATATCCGGAATTAGTAGAATGTCAATCAAGTATTGAAAATTCGTTTAATGCGATTAGGCTGGCCTATGAATCTGGCAGAAAGGTTCTTTTAGCAGGAAATGGCGGCAGTGCTGCTGACTGTGAGCATGTTGTGGGCGAATTAATGAAAGGGTTTATGTCAAAACGCCCTTTACCGCATGAAATGAAAGACAAACTAGCCTCCGTTTCTGATGGAGATGACTATCTAGGTAATCATTTGCAAGGTGCGCTGCCAGCCATCTCACTTGTCAGTCATTCTGCGCTCATGACAGCATTTGCCAATGATGTAGCCCCGGATATGGTGTTTGCTCAACAAGTGTACGGTTACGGTAAAGCAGGAGATGTGTTTATCGGCTTTAGCACATCAGGTAATTCAAAAAATATTAATCATGCAGTAAAAGTGGCAAAAGCCTTGGGGCTGGTAACCATCGGGTTTACAGGTAAAAATGGCGGGGCTTTAAAAGAGCTATGCGATGTAACCATCTCTGTTCCTTTTGAATCGACTCCAGACATCCAAGAAAGACATCTTCCAATCTATCATACGCTTTGCTTACTTTTAGAGGAGGCATTTTTTGAATGATTCCAGTGCTGGCAGGATTAGATATTGGTGGAACAAAGTGTGCGGTTGTATTAGGAGTCGAGGTTGATAATGGAATTGAGCTAATTGCCAAAAGAAGTTTTCCAACACCTGGTACACCAGATAAAGCACTATTACTTATGATGAATGAATTAGAAAAATTATTGTTCGAACAGGAAGAACTTGAATTAAAAGCTATTGGAATCAGCTGCGGCGGTCCGCTTGACAGTAAAAGGGGACTAATCTTATCTCCACCTAATTTGCCGAATTGGGACCGTTTCGATGTCTTAACTCCTTTAATAAAACGTTTCGAAGTTCCTGTTTCCGTTCAAAACGATGCAAATGCCTGTGCTTTGGCGGAGTGGAAATGGGGAGCAGGAAAAGGGACGAGCAATATGATTTTTCTTACGTTCGGAACGGGAATGGGTGCAGGTTTTATTTTCAACGGGCGGTTATATACGGGAACAAATGATATGGGAGGCGAAGTCGGCCATATTCGTTTAGATCATGATGGTCCAATCGGCTATGGAAAAGCAGGTTCATTTGAAGGATTTTGCAGTGGCGGCGGAATCGCCCGCTTAGGACAAATGAAGGCTCTTGAGTGGATCAATCAAGGGAAAACGTCCTCTATTTGTTCTTCTCAGGAAGAAATTGCTGAGATCACAGCAAAATCAGTAGGGGAAGCCGCACAGGCTGGTGACGAGTTAGCAAATGAAATTTATCAAATTGTTGGGCGAAAATTAGGACGTGGTCTAGCGTTATTAGTGGATATGCTCAATCCAGAAAAAATTGTCATCGGGAGCATTTATTTGCGTCAAGAGGAAATACTGAAGCCATTTGTTATGGAGGAGCTTCAAAAAGAAGCCCTTACTTACTCACTTGAGGTATGCACTATCGTTCCTTCAGGATTAGAAGAAAGTGTTGGAGATTTAGCTTCTCTATCTGTTGCTAAGTACGCTTTGGACATCTAAGGAGGCGATAACCAATAAAACTAAAGGAGTACTCAAATGTTCCAATTCAAGCAAAAACAAGACGAGCAGACATGTCTTTTCAATCATCAGAGGATTTTTTCAGATATTCAAGTTTCTATTAATCATGATGGCAAAACCAATCAATCATTAGAACTTAAAAAGGTGGAAGAGGGTACTGGTGCAGACAATCTCGGTGAGTTTAGGAAGTATCTTTTTAACTTTTGTGATCATACTGAAACCGTTGCTGCGACGTTAACTTTCAATTGCTATGAATCATTTATCACAACGTTTGTTGATGCAGTAATCAAAAATGAAGAATTATTTAAGAAGCAGGTCTTTTTTTCAGCGAAGCATGCCATCAATATTACCATTAACAATGTAATGGAAGATTATGAGATTATGGCGAACTACCAGCATAAAGATTGGTGGACGCGTCCGTTTTTTACGAAAGACATTCAAGAACTACCAGAACGAACCCAATCATTACTAGTAAAAAATGAGGAAACTTATTATCATTTACTGCCGGTTTGCGATGAAATATCGCGGACTGATTTATCCGGGACGGAAAAGGGCTTACAAATTTCCATTTCTCCATTCCATGGCGGCTACGATCATTTATCTACATTTGCATTCATTTTAGGAGCGTCAATGAATCCATTTGATTTAGTGAATGAAAATGTAAAAGCGGCCTTAACGGTCACTGGTCGGAGCACTCTTCCAAGAGAGGATAAAACCTACCCGCAAATTTTGGATTACTTAGGCTGGTGCAGCTGGGATGCCTTTTATCATGCCGTGAATGAGGAAGGAATTCTGACAAAAGCCGAAGAACTGCAACAAAAAAAGTTACCTGTTAAATGGATGATGATTGATGATGGCTGGTCTGAGCTAGATGGAAAAAAACTTCAATCATTTCATGCAGACAAAGAGAAATTTCCAAATGGATTGTCTAATACCGTTTCATCATTAAAGCAAAATTATGGTGTTAACTGGGTGGGCGTTTGGCATACCCTTGCAGGATACTGGGAAGGAATCGCACCTGAGAGTCCATTAGCTAAATCGTTGGACAAGCATTTATATAAAACAAAGAATGGCAGCCTTATTCCATCGCCAAAAGCAGAAGAGGGATTTGGTTTTTGGCATGCATGGCACTCAAAATTGAAGAAAGATGGAATTGATTTTGTAAAGGTAGACAGTCAAAGTGCCATCTCCAATTTTATGGGAAATCACCAATCGGTTGGCGAGGCAGCAAGCGGGGCCCATACAGCACTTGAAGCTTCCTGCTCGTTACATTTTGATAACACCGTCATTAATTGTATGGGAATGGCAGAAGAAAATATTTGGCACCGTCCGTACTCCGCTGTTTCACGCAATAGTGATGACTTTGTTCCACAGGAAAACAACGGCTTTAAAGAGCATGCGTTACAAAATGCCTATAACTCTCTATACCACGGCGCGTTTTATTGGGGTGATTGGGATATGTATTGGACACAGAATCATGATGATCTCCAAAATATGGTCTTGCGAGTCATCAGTGGTGGTCCGATTTATTTTAGTGATGTTGTTGACCGAACCAATCCTGATAATATTTGGCCTTTAATTTATAAGGATGGAAGAATTATTCGGTGTGATCAGCCTGGTGTTCCAACGGAAGATTGTCTATTTATTAATCCTATTAAAACAAGGTCGCCGTTAAAAATCTGGAACACATGTAAAGGTGCGGGGGTTGTTGCGGCCTTTCATATTTGTGAGGGAAATGAATCGGTTCTTGGATCGATTGGAGCAAACGATATTCCAAATCTTAACGGTGAAACGTTCGTTATTTTTGACGTCATGACGAAAAAACATTGGAAAGTAAATAAAGAGGAACGAATTAGCATCGAATTAGCAGAGAATGGTGTCACCTTGTATGTCATTATCCCAATACAAGATTCCATTACACCAATTGGTCTGCTAAATAAGCTGATTTGTAATGATGGGATAGTAAACGTAAGGAACACTGAAAGAGAAGTAAGGGTAACATTAAAGGAAGGCGGCGTTTTTGCTTTACTGTCTGAGTGTCAATTATTGAAAGCATCCGTTAATGGTATAGAAGTACAAGTACAGCAAGACTCAGCAAATAAGGAGCTTTTTACGATTGATTGTAATCACCTTCATGGCGAAGTGTTGGTTGAGATTAAAAAAGCAGACTAACAGAAGGGAGCTGTGATTGTGATGCATCTGCAATTGCCTGCTCAAGACATTCCCATTTTGGCAGAGATTGATTTTGCCATAATTGGAGGATCCTTCGCTGGTTTAGCGAGTGCCATAGAATATACCAATCAAGGCAAATGAGTGATCATGGTTGAATCCAGGACGTATTTAGGAAGTGACATGACCGCAACACTCCGGCCTTGGATGGTTCCATCTGAGCATCAAGGTTCTAAACTAATGGAATCTTGTATTGGGGCCTGTGGAAAAACTTTGCAAAATGGAAGTTCGCAATCAATCGTTTTCCATCTCGATAAATTAAAAATAAAGCTGGAAGATGAATTATTGGCTGCCGGCGTGGAATTATTGTATGCATCCATTCCAATAGCTCTTACACGTACTGAGGATAATTGGAATGGTTTAGTCATTGCAAATAAATCCGGAAGACAATTAATTCGTTGTCAAGCGATTGTCGATGCATCTGAAACGGCTATTACTACCTTTTTGGCTCGTCAGGAATTGAAAACTTCTTTTAATGGAGAAATGGCCTGCTATAAACGTGTTTTAGAGTTTACGAATGTGAAAGAGACGGGACAACAAGTAATATCCGTTCCATCAGATTTAGGAATAAAAGATAATAAAGTGCAACTCTACCCAGGTTTCCATGGGAATGGTCATTACTATGTTGAATACCAAATATCATTACAATCAGAAAACAGCGTTGAAGGAAATCGTCATCGTGAGTCTGAATCTCAAAAATTAGGAATTACTCTTACAGAATTTCTCGTTCACAATGTTCCATCGTTTCAAAAAGCAATGCTATGTACCAGCTCCAATGAATTAAAAGGTCCATATCCGATGGAGGAAGAGGACAGTCGAATTCAAGAAAATGTCCAAATCGAAAATTTGAGCATAAACCATCCTAACACATGGTGTTTGTATCGAGATTTTTACGAACATAACAATGCTGGTTGGCTTGACCCTGTAAAAGCAGCAAGCTATGGTGAACAGTTTGCAAGATTAGTTGAAATTTTTATCCTAAAGGATAAGGATATTCAAGAGAAAAATCAAGATACAAACATGGATTCTCCCTATGAAATAAGGATTCCTGTTGACTTTTTAGAACGGGACCACAATTTCGTGAACGTTCCCAATCATGAAGTTTTCCTTTCTAAAACGGCCGATGTGCTTGTTTCAGGCGGCGGTTCTAGCGGAGGTTCAGCAGCCATTGTTTCTGCAGAGGAAGGAATGAAAACCATCCTAGTCGACCTTAACCCAGGTCTCGGTGGCACAGGTACTTTTGGCGGTGTTGACAGTTATTGGTTTGGACATCGTCATGGGTATGCTGAAAGGATCACAAAGCTAGTTAAGGATGTTCAGAAGAGAATAAAATACAAAGGACATAAATGGAATATCGAAGCGAAAAAATATGCGCTTTTAGAAACAGCTGATCGTCTAGGAATCGAGATGTTGTTCAACGCCATTACCTTTGGGGCCATCACAAAAGGAACTCGTGTGTGCGGCAGCCTTGTAGCCACACGGTGGGGAGCATGCTCCATTATGGCAGATTGTGTGATTGATGCCACTGGTGATGGTGATCTTGCCGCATTTGCGGGAGCAAAATCTGTCTATGGTGCTGTTCGGGACCATGTAGTGATGTGGTACTCGCTAGCTCAATATAATTCACCTGGTAAATTGCAAAATAATTTCACCAGTATGGTGAATGTTTCAGATGTGAAGGACTACACCAGGGCAATTCTGGCTGGGAGAAGAAGATGGAGCATGAATGTGGATGGATGTCATGATCATGGAATATATGTAGCCCCGCGTGAAAGCCGACATATAATTGGTGACGTAGTCATGAATATGAGTGATCAATTACTGCAGCGAAGCTGGCAGGATTGTATCAATATTCATTTAAGCAACCATGATATGAAAGGAATCAGTGAGGCGAACTGGTTACATGCCGGATTGATTCCACCGAATCTAGAAATAGAAATCCCTTACCGAATGCTTTTGCCAAAAGGGATTGATGGGATCCTAGTGGTAGGAAAAGCGATATCAGCCACCCATGATGCTCTGCCTGCTATCCGAATGCAATCAGATTTAGAAAATCTAGGCGGGATTGCTGCCCTTGCTGCTGCAATGGCCGTCAAAGAAAATAAGTATCCTAGACAGATAGACTACGGTCTTTTACAAGAAAGAATTGTGAAGGAAGGCTTAATACCTGAAAGTATCTTGACGAGGAAATTAGATCCAATTCACTATACAGATGAGCAGCTGGTGTCCTTAATTGATTCCATTGAGGTGAATGAGCCTCTATATGAATACTCTAATATGCGGATGAATGAAATCTATCAAAAGCGGATACCATTTGTTGAAATTTGTACTGTTGGGAAACGGATCATACCCTTTCTTGAAAAAGCATATGAAGATTCCGCTGGGATTCGAAAGGTTCGGATCGCCCAAGCGTTGGCCATGTACGAGTTAAAAGTAGGTGTCCCAACATTAATTTCAGAAATAATGACCATGCTTGAGGGAGAACAATTGCCCAAAAGGACTGCGGATATTTTGTATGTAACAATGCCTCCTGATCATGGTGCGATGCCAGATGTCTGTTATTTGCTATACTCACTGGGCCTTACTAGGGATAAGCGAAGCATTGCGGTTTGGCGGCGTGTTGCTAATCTATTGAATCCAATCGATAAAGATTTCGAAGATAAAATGTGGGGGCTTTTTTATTATATCCATGCTGTTAGCGTGGGTGCTGAAAGATTAGGAGATAGTGAAGCAATTCCAGTCTTAATGAAATTATGGGGAATTCCTTCTGTAAATATGCAGTATTGTTATTCTAGCTATCAGGCCGACTTTTTTCTTGAAAGACGCTCCCTTCTTGAATTGGCCATCGGTCGTTCATTGGCACGGTGCGGAAGCCCACAAGGGTATGAAATTTTAATCAATTATTTAGACGATGTTCGTTCCCTGCTTAGCAAGCAGGCGCATACAGAACTAAGACTTTTAAGCGGCCTCAATCTTAATAAGGATATATTGGAATGGACTGACTGGTTGGAAACAGAAAAAGCTTTGCTTAAACCTCAGCCATATCTCGAGCAAACGGATCTCGCTCACGATAACGAAACAATTACAAGAAAAATAACATCATAGTCTACGAGGAGGGTCAAGATCGTTTTCTAATCATTTAGAAGCGGATACATGCCCTCCTTAATCGTAAATTACCATATCGAAAGGGGTTCATAATTATGGCAATTATTACTTTTCCTAAAGATTTTAGCTTTGGAGTGTCAACTGCCTCTTATCAAATCGAAGGTGCCTATAACGAAGATGGCCGAGGCATGTCTATCTGGGATACATTTAGCCGGATTCCTGGGAAAGTCAAAAACGGAGACAACGGAGATAACGCCTGTGACAGCTATCATCGTATGGATGAAGATATTGCGTTATTAAAAGAATTGGGGGTGAACACCTATCGGTTCTCGATTGCCTGGCCAAGAATTTTTCCAACTGGAAGAGGAGAAGTCAATCAAAAAGGTCTTGATCATTACCATCAATTTGTTGATAAGCTGTTGGAAAACGGTATTGAACCTCTTTGCACCATCTATCATTGGGATCTTCCTCAAGCACTTCAAGACGAAGGCGGCTGGAAGAATCGCCAAACCATTGAGGCATTTGTAGAGTATTCAGATTTATTGTTCCGTGAGTTTTCTGGAAAAATCAAATCATGGCTAACCATTAATGAACCTTGGTGTGTTTCGTTTTTAGGCTATTTCGTTGGCGAACAGGCTCCTGGTGAAACAGATCTTCAGACTTCTCTTGATGTGGCACATCACCTGTTGCTTGCTCATGGACGAGCTGTTAAACGATTTAAAGAACTTGGAATTCCTGGTGAAATTGGATTTGCCCCAAATGTTACTTGGTATGAACCATTTAGTAATCGTCAGGAAGATATCGAGGCTTGTAAGCGGATATCAGCCTGGTTTATGGAATGGTTTTTTGATCCTGTATTTAAGGGCAGCTACCCACAAATATTAGTAGATTGGTTTGCAAAAAAGGGTGCAAAAGTAAACATTCAGGAAGGCGATATGGAAATTATTTCGCAGCCTATCGATATATTGGGAATCAACTTTTACACTGGAACGGTATCAAGATATAAAGAGGGCCAGGGAACGTTTGATTGTGAACACATTGAAGGTCTATTTGATAAAACAGACATTGGATTTACCATCTATGCGGATGCTTTTTATAAGGTATTGATGGATATAAAAAACAAATATGGTGATGTTCCTATCTACATTACTGAAAATGGAGCGACCTACAATCAAGACCCGGTAGATGGCCGAGTCCGCGACGATAAACGTATTAAATATCTGAAGCAGCACTTAACGCAGATTAGCCGTGCGCTGGAGTCAGGTGTGAATTTAAAAGGGTATTGTATTTGGTCACTGATGGATAATTATGAATGGTCTTATGGGTATAGTATGCGTTTCGGACTTGTTCATGTCGACTATCAAACCTTAAAAAGAACGAAAAAAGACAGCTACTTTTGGTATAGCAAATTGAATCAAAATTATTGGTTCGAGGTGTAGTTTTTCTATGAAAATTCACTTTTACGGCGACATTAAAGGTCTTGAAAAAGGGTTAGAAGAAATCTGCAACGATTTAAATATTGAACGCAGTGAAATAGGATTTCCGATTTGTGTGACACAAGTAGAAGGGCCATTGACTGTAAGTTGCTCAAAGTCGAGCGGTCAAATTACCTTTCAAGAAAAAATTCATTTCTTCCGTGCATTAGGATTGTGGTTACAAGAGTTTAACGAGCGTAATGAGTTTCGAGTAAGTGAACAGCCGCAATTTAAAACAAACGGGGTCATGGTGGATGTATCCCGAAATGCTGTTATGACTGTAGACGGGATTCAAACCCTTCTAAGGAAAATGGCTTTGATGGGATTGAATGTCGTTATGATGTATACAGAGGACACATTCACAGTCGAAAAATATCCATATTTCGGATACATGCGCGGAAGATACAGTGAGAGGGAATTACAAGAATGTGATGATTATGCCAATCATTTTGGAATTGAAATGATCCCTTGTATCCAAACTCTTGCCCATTTAACAGAGGCATTAAAATGGAATTACGCTGCAAAAATCAAAGATACATCCGATATCTTATTAGCCGGAAATGATGAAACCTATGAATTTATCGAAGAACTATTGAAAGCCGCATCAAAACCATTCCGCAGCAACCGGATTCATATTGGAATGGATGAAGCACACCAGCTTGGTTTAGGAAAATACTTAGAACAGCATGGATACCAAAAACGATTTAATATTATGAATGAGCATTTACATAAAGTCGTCGCACTTGCTAAAAAGCATTCTTTAAAACCGATGATTTGGAGCGATATGTATTTTCGGCTTGGTTCCGAAACAGGAAATTATTACGACCAGAATGGCCATATACCTGAAGATGTCATTGAATCGATGCCAAAGGATGTTCAATTCGTTTATTGGGATTATTATCATACAGATGAAGATTTTTATCGGACCTTTTTGCAAAAACATAAAGAGTTTGGCTCGGAGCCGATTTTTGCCGGGGGCGTATGGACCTGGAATGGGATAGCCCCTAACTATGGAAAGACAATTGCAACTACGAATGCAGCATTAGAGGCCTGTAAAAAAGAAGGAATTAAAGAAGTATTCGCGACGATGTGGGGAGATAACGGAGCCGAAACTCATCCCTTCACCGGATTAGCCGGGCTTCAGCTCTTTGCTGAACATGGATATGGAAATGATGTCAGCCAAGAGCAATTAGCAAAAAGGTTTTCATTCTGTACAGGGGGAAATTGGGAAGACTTCCTTGTTTTAAATGAATTTGATGAAACACCAGGTGTTTCAAAAGATAATCTGCATGAATCGCATCCATCAAAATTTTTGTTATGGCAGGATGTATTAATCGGTTTATATGACGAGAATATACGCTCATTGCCTTTGAATGAACATTATGCGGTCCTTGCCGAGCGCTTAGAAAAAGCAAAAGAACGCAATACAAGCTGGTTGGAAATCTTTAATTTTTATTCACAGCTTGCCCATGTTTTGAGTGTAAAAGCAGAGTTAGGCCTCAAATTGAAAGCTGCTTATGATCAAAAGAATTCACAGGAATTAGGGGTATTAAAAGCTGAACTTCCGTCATTACGAACCATGGTAGACGATTTGCGAAAGCTGCACCGTTCTTTATGGTTTTCGACGATGAAGCCTTTTGGCTGGGAAATCATAGATATTCGCTACGGTGGAGTATTGTCTCGATTAGAATCGGCGGAGTATCGTATTCAGCAGTGGCTTGATGGAAGTATTCCTAGTATAGATGAATTGCAGTCAGAAAGACTTTATTTTGATGCACCATGGAAAATGCCTGAAGGTGCTTTAGGAAGAAATACGTACCATCGGATTGTAACGGCTGGAGGCTTTTCTAGTTAGGGAGTGTACAAAGATGATAATAGCGATCGATATAGGGACCACAAACCTTAAAGCAGGCTTATTTGAAGAAGATGGGACATGTATCACCATCTCCAGCAGGCAAACCCAATATGCGACCCATAGCAAAGGCTTTACGTATATTCATACTGGGAGCCTTTGGGACAATGTGGCACAACTAATAAAAGAGGTAAACGAACGATCCGTCTCTAAAGGAGTAAGGGCTGTAAGTATTACAAGCATGGCTGAAAGCGGACTGCTGCTTAACCGGTATACAGGGATGCCAGTAACAGAAATTATTCCATGGTTTGAGTCTTCCTCCATAAAACAGGCAGAATTTATTTGCCAAGAAATTGATCCTTTTGAACAATTTATCCATACTGGCCTTCATTTGTCATACAAATATGGATTACCGAAATTACTCTGGCTCCGTGATCTGGACCCTTCAGTCTTTCATGATCAAGTTGTCTGGTTATCTGTTTCTTCCTATATTGCTTATTGTTTGACAGGTAAAATCGCTGAGGAACAAACCCTGGCCGCCCGTACATTTGCCTATCAAATTAATCAGAATGAATGGGATGAGGCACTCATTCATCATTTTGGGTTTCGCACCGATCTATTTCCAGATGTGGCTCATTGCTTGAAGCCAACAGGGGAAGTAAAGCAAGAATTATCTGGGCTTGGATTAAATTCAAAGACAAATGTTTATATAGCTGGACACGATCACGTGAGTTCTTCGTTAGCAGCTGGGATTGTTTCACCTGGAAGTGTTTATAATTCGATGGGCACTGCAGAGACATTAGTAGGGACTTTTACTAAGCGTGAGCTTACAAAGACCGATTACGATTCTGGATTATCTTTTGGCCTGCATCCCCACGATAATTTGTATTTTTGGATGGGAGGGCATTCCTCATCTGGCGGTTCAGTGGAATGGATGCGCGATATTCTCGGAGATGACCAGCTAACCTATGCTGAAATCCTTGAATTTTTAGAAATGGCAGGGGAGGACCCTAGTGGAATTATTTTTTACCCGTATCTTACTGGCAGTGGAGCACCGTACTCCAATCCGCATGCAAAGGCTGCTTTTCTTGGACTAAAGAAAAGTCATGGTAAAGCTGATCTGCTAAAAGCAGTGCTCGAAGGAAATTCCTATCAGATGGAAATGATCCGAGAGGAAGCAGAAAAAGCGACAGGAATTAAATTGAACAAAATGAGTGTAATTGGCGGTGGCGTTCGT
This sequence comes from Neobacillus pocheonensis, assembly GCF_050477905.1. Taxonomy (NCBI): domain Bacteria; kingdom Bacillati; phylum Bacillota; class Bacilli; order Caryophanales; family Bacillaceae; genus Neobacillus; species Neobacillus pocheonensis. The sequence continues at coordinate 402,614 of NZ_JBCNAD010000020.1, forward strand.
AATCCTATTTGGATGAAGATTAAAGCAAACATTTCTGGGATTGAACTTATCCTTCCGGATATAACCGAAGCTGCACTTAGTGGAGCAGCATTAATCGCTGCTACTGGGGAAGGGGTATTCTCCTCTTTAGATGATGCTGTGGCTAATACATTTTGGAAGTCAGAAAAAGTGGTCCAACCAAATAAAAAAATCTATAAAAGTTATCGGACAATCTACGAAAGTCAGTTTAAATCGATTAATCAGATAATTGGAAAAATTCAATGATATGATAATGAACATATAAAAGAAATCCAGCAATAGGGATAGGAGAGCCAAATGGTAGAATTTCGATTGCTAAAAGATGACGAGTTTGATCAAGCCGTTGCTTTAGCTGACCAAACCTTTCGAGATGATGAGAATACTTCGATGGGTGAAGCATTCCCCCAAGTATTCTCGCCTGCACTAAAGCAATCATACGGAGCTTTTATAAATGGTAAATTAATTTCCTTTATCGGTTTAGTGCCTTCCGTAATCCACTTAGGGTCTGCGGAAATTCAGGCATACTCAATCGGATCTGTTTGTACACATCCCGATCACCGAAAGAAAGGCTATGCTAGCATTCTTTTAAATATAGTTTTTGACCATGTTAAGAGGGCGAATGCTGCCATTTTGTTTATATCTGGAAGTCTGCCTTTGTACATAAAAGCAGGCTGTTTGTTCTATGGGAAATTAAATAAATACGATATCCATAAGCATGACTTGCAAATATCCGAAGGCTACTCAGTTAGAGAATTGCTCCCTTATGATTGGTTTTATTTACGAAAATTAATTCAAGCTCGTAAGGTCTATTGTGAGCAGAGCATATTTGAGTTTGCAGTTTTAAATCAAGCAAAAAGTTATGCAAGCATTCTTAAAATGAAACACAGAATTCTTGTAGCTGAAGCGGAAAATGAAATGAAAGGTTTTGTTGTTTTGGGAGTCTCTGATTCCTCAGCAGGTGAATCAACATCCCGGGTCATTGAATGGGGAGGAGACCCGCAAGCTATTCAAGCAATTCTGGCCGAATCGTTCCAGTATGGGTTCTCTTCAATCAGGATGTCAATTCCTACGTATGAATGGGAACTTAATAGACTCCTTCATTCTTTTGAAAAGACTGTAGCAACATTTCCAGGGACCATAAAAATTACTAACTTGGATTTGTTTTTAGAGCAATTAAAACCTTATTTAAGCGGAAAAATAGAAATCATTAATGTTGATGAGAAACATAAAAAAGTACTATTCAATCAAAAGTCGATGATCGTTGACAACGATGCTTTTGAAAGATTAATTCTTTCGGGAGATTCCAATTTAGACGGTTGTTTAAATGATATTTTTCCAATTCCACTCCCATTTCCTGAAGGCTTAAACTATGTTTAGCGATTAGAAGTCAGTCAATCAATTTAAACACTATATTATAGAAGAAAGTGGGGTTTGTATGTTACTAGGTTTTCAAACAGCAAATTACTTTGCCCGGTCCACTAACTATCAAACTAGTATGGATGATTGGGGATCTGCCGAACGAAAAGTTATAGAAAATTTTAGTCTGACTGAATTTGAGCGAATTTGCAGTGATATTAAAGGGGCAGGATTCCAACATATCGAACTTTGGATGGGGCATGCGTTTCCAAAGTTTATGACTCCCTATTTAGCAGATGAATTAAAGTCCATTTTGCAGCGCCATGGATTAAGTGTTTATTCGTATTCTTGTTCGCTTGGTGATCCGGTTAGATATCCTAGATGGACACGCCTTTGTTTTGAAACAGCAAAAATGCTGGGTATTAATATGATCACCAGTGGAATTACGAAAGAGTCAGCTCCAATCATTTATTCATTATGTAATGAGTACAGCTTAAAGGTCGCAGTTGAAAATCATCCTGAAAAACACCCTGATGAGATAAAGGCTGTTATTGGAGATTATGGAGATCTGCTTGGGGCAGCAGTCGATACTGGCTGGTTTGGTACACAAGGATTTAATGCACCTGAAGCACTATGGCAGTTAAAAGATTCTCTTTTTAATGTCCATTTAAAGGATGTTAAAGAAGTTGGGGAACATCATCCAGTATCCCTAGGTTCAGGGATTGCCAATATTGAAGAATGTGTGCAAGCATTGAAAGAGATGAACTACAATAAAACGGCTTCGATTGAGCAAGAGTCCGGAGACCATGATCCTACGAATGAGTGCGCAATTGCTCTTAAATGGATAAGTGAAATGCTTGAAAAGAATCCTATTGCAGACAAATCTATTAAGAAATAACACTAAGCATTAATTTCTAATTAGGAGAGGATCTAAAATGGTACGTTTAGCTGTGGTTGGTTCTGGTTGGCAGGGACAAGGTCATTTAAATACCATGAAAGACATAAAAGGTATTGAAGTGGTAGGTATTTGTGATTTAAATGAAGAGATGTTAAAGAAGGCGGTAAATAAATTTGAAGTAAAAGGCTTTAACAACTATGTGGAAATGCTCGAGGAAACAAAACCAGATGGAATCGTCATTTGTACCCCGCCAGAAGTCCGTGAGTTTCTGGTTCGTGAGGCAGCAGAGCGCGGAATTCATTGCTTTATTGAGAAACCACCTGCAAAAAATCTCGAAATGGCAAAAAAAGTCGATGAAATTTTAGACCGTACAGGTGTTATTAATAGTGTTGGTTTTATGTACCGATATAGCGGTGCAGTAGAGAAAACAAGAGAATTGATTGCCGGCAGAAGTGTGGCGCTAGTACGAAGCGCTATGCTTGATGGACTTGCGCTAAGACCAAATTGGCCTCGCTGGTTTTTTGATAAAGAACGTTCGGGAGGACCGGCATTTGACCAAGCCATTCATATCTTTGATGTATCGCGGTATTTGCTTGGAGAAGTAGACCAAGTAACGGGGTACCAAGATAATCTTGTAGTACCTAAAGCGGAAGATTTTACGATTGAAGACAGCTTTAGTGTCACCATGAAATATACCAATGGTATTTTGCAATCGCATACACATACCTGGTCATATCCAGGTGTTTTTACCCAAATAGAGCTTATTTCAGATGAACTGCACTTAACCCTTGACCTTGCAAAAGGAATTGTCAGCGGTAAAGTTGAGGAACAAGAAATCTTTTTTGAATCAAAAGATGATGCATTGTACCGTCTTGAATTAGAGGCATTCGCAATGGCGATTGCTGAAAATAATCAAGAACTCGTCCTTTCAACCTATAAAGATAGCATTCAATCACTTTCAGTTGCATTAAAAGTGGTTGAGGCTCTTGAAACAGGTACAAAAGTAAAAATTTAGTACAATCAATAATGGGTCTCCCCTGCGGTTTTCTTAATTTTTTTATGATTAATAGGAGGGGAGACTTTTCTTTCAACCCGTTTAAAATATGAACATTCATTAGGCTAAACCAAAATAAGGGGCTTTCAAAATTATGGATACTATTTTAATTCGTAATGTTCGTTTGATAGGTAATGATGAACCGAGCCTTGGGTGCGTACTTATTCGGCATGGAAAATTAGTATCAGTTCAAAGCGGTGATGACCTATCTGTTTTTGCTGCAGATTGTGAAATCGATGGAAACGGACATTTGCTTATTCCAGGAATGATTGATGTGCATATTCATGGTGCAGATGGCTTTGACATGATGGACGGTACCATCGAGAGTATAGAGGCCGTATCCAAAGCATGCGTTCGAACAGGCTGCACATCCTTCTTGGCCACTTCAGTATCCTCTTCATTAGAGGACCTACTTAAAATGATTGCTAACGTAAAAGAGCTTTCAGGCAAGGAACCAGGAGCTCGAATTTTAGGACTTCATATAGAGGGACCGTATTTAAATGTAAAACGTAAAGGAATGCAAAATGAGTGCTATTTGCGGCACCCTGATTTGGAGGAAATGAAAAAGCTCATAAACAAATCAGGCTCGCTGCTTCGAATGGTAACATTGGCACCGGAGCTCCCGGGCGGCCTTGAAATGATACGTTTCTTAAGGGACAAAGGAATCATTGCTGCCATTGCCCATTCTGACGCAACCTATGAAGAAGCGAAGCAAGCATTTGCGAATGGTGCAACCCATGTTACCCATTGTTTTAATGGGATGAGGCCCATACACCACCGGGATCCTGGATTAGTCTTAGCTGCATTTGAAGAAAGCAGCGTTAGTGTACAAGCGATTGTGGATGATGTACATCTTCATCCAGCTATAGTAAGGCTGTTATATCGGGAGAAGGGACCAGAAAAAATGGTTCTGATTACTGATGCCCTTCAGGCTATGGGTTTGGGTGACGGAACCTACTTATTCGGAGGACATGAGGTTAGAGTGATTGACGGGGTCGCTAAATTGGGTGATGGAACACTTGCATCAAGTACGGTGACAATGAATGAAGCTTTGGAGAAAACCATTCAGACAGGAATACCATTGAGGGATGCCGTTAGGATGGCGACATTGACACCGGCGAACGTTTTGGGCTTAGAGCATAAAGGGCGGATTGAACCTGGTGCGGATGCTGACTTAGTTTTAATGAACGACCGCTTCGAAGTTTTATGGACAATGGTAAATGGGAAAATAATATATCGTCGTGCCTAAAATCCTTTAAATACAACAATGAGGCGTGAATCCATTTAGTTTCGGCTCCCGCCTCATTGTTGTTAAAAATTAAACCTTTAAATGCTTTTTTATGATTGACGAAGAAAACCTCTTAAATAATTTATTGAAAGTTGAACATCTTCTGTCATTGATCTTTTTGGTTTAGTATTTTGGGGATGCCAGAGTTCGAGTGCCAGCCAGCCCCTATACTGAGCTGATGCAGCTGAATCTATCAAGGAGGCGAAGTTGATATCTCCTTCAAGTAAGTCTTCAGTTGGAACGTTCCCATTTTGGTTGCGTAGGTGAAAAGCATATATCCGATCAGGGTAGGCATTTACCCACTCAATTGGATTGCAGCCAGATACATAGGCCCAACTGGTATCGACACATAGTCCTACACGTGGATCTGCATATTGGACGACCGAGCGGAGGTCTCCCGTTGCATTATGGTTATCAGCTGCATGATTGTGCAAGCAAACCTTTAATCCCATTGGGGCAACAAGTTCAGAAATACGGGACAAGTTTTCTCCCTGTTGCTTAAAATGATCTTCCGATTTGGCTATCGGAGTTTTCCAACTAATAGGATCAGCATTTAAAAGCAAATCTGTGCCATTCGCTGCTGCTAAGCGTTCGGCAAATGGCAGCACATTTCGCTCCACATCAAGATTGTTGAATGGCTCATGTAAAGGGAGGCCGATATAGGAGGCTGAGACCTCCAATCCGTAGGATCGTGCAAGTTTAAGTTTTTCTGGATCGGCATCGATTTCAACAGCATCGAGGCCCGCTTCGGCACAAGCCTGGAAAATCTCGTTCCACTCGATTTTTTTACCGTCCATTTTCCAGCGTTCAGTCCAGCCATACATATTAGATGAGAATCCTAGTATGTTCAAATTGTTACTCCTTTCTGCGCCATGTCGATTGTTTGTTTTTGGCCCGTTTCCGCAACAGAATATAACGATGATATGCATTGGAAATTATTCAGCGCTTGTTGATTAACGTTCGCGTGTGATTCAAGTCCTTTCACTTTTCGATAAAAGTGAAGAAGAGGGTTATCAAAAATGGTGTACTCACTCCTAGGTCCAGTTTCTACTTGTTCTTCAACTATTTGACCTTGGTGGTCGTAACGACGGAAGACTGGCTGTTTTGAATCAAATGGAGTCCATCTGAGTGAGCCAAGTGTTCCTTCGATTTCCGCCTTTACATATCCTTCACCATGTGCACATGAAGCACGCTCGTAATGGACTTGGATTGGATGGTTATCCTTGTTGTATGTCATAAATGCGCTAACATGTGTTTCAACGTCAAATGGTATATCGCTTGGATCTATTTCCGTAATCGGTTTAGCAATCCAAGCGGCATTGATTTCAATTTTGTCTGGACTAAGTATGTCGTTCAGTGTTGCAAAGTCGTACGGTCCCCAATCCATTAGAACACCACCGCCGCTTTGTTTGGAATCTAAAAACCAGCGACTTGTAGGTTGATATTCAATTCCTGACCGGCTTCGCTCCCATTTGTTTACGAACGTAACATGGTAGATGTCTCCGAGACATCCAGAGCGGATTACGTTTTTTACTGTTTCCATATGAGGCATACCTTTAAAACGTACGCTGCAACATCCTATCGATCTATTATGTTTTTCAGCGATTTGGACCATCTCTTTGGCTTGTGTGACGCTCATCGCAAGAGGTTTTTCACAAAGGACATGACGTCCCGACTCGAGTGCGAGCTTTGTTGGATCAAGATGCGCCATAGGAGGCGTACTTACGATTACGATATCATCATGTTGTGCTGCCTCGGAACTGAGCATTTCTTCCACCGAAGAAAAACTTGTGGCCTCAGGGAATTTCTCACAAAACATAGTTAGGGCATTTGGGTTTGTATCAGCGACACGCAATTGAATCGGTTCGGAAAGTTTATTTGCCGCTTCTGCATGTGTACGTCCAATTACACCAGCGCCTATTATATAAAGTCTCATATCTTTCACCTCAGGACTAATTTATGGTTCTACAATACCATAGCTAAAAAATTAAGTTCTCCTCAAAATGGGAGAGAAACTTATCATTTTGTACAAAGTCGAAACTAGTGCAGGTGGTGTGAAAAATGTATGTTGAACATTTACATTTGCCGCGTTCTTTCGCGTTTTGCCGCGTCTGGGGGTCAAATGAGGAGCATGACTTGCATGTTCATGACTGTTTAGAAATTGGAATTGTCCTTAAAAATGAACTTGAATATAGATTCAACGATCAGACTTACCTCGGTCAGCCAGGGGATGTATTTATTTGCCGACCTTTCGAGCCTCATTGGAGTTTTGCTCAGACTGAAAGGCCATTCGAATGCATTCTTGTTTTGTTTACACCGTCTGCTGTAAAGAAAATTCCAGATGGAAATCAGCTGCTTCAACCTTTTTATACTGCACAAGGTCTACAGCCTTTGATTCCGGCTGGAACGATTTATGCACAAACAATAAAGCAGGCGGCAGAATCAGCAATGAAAGCACAAGAACAGGGAGCAGATAAATGGGTGACACGTCAGTACATGCATTTAATCGATATTTTGTTACAGGTAAATCAGTATGCTAAAAAATCGCAATCTATTGATAATTTAAAGTTACCACCCACTGAAATAGCTGAAGTAGTAGGATATTTACTTGATCACTATCAAAAGCCAATTGATGTTGAAACACTTTCCCGGCAAACAGGAATGGGACGAACCATGTTTTTTAAAGATTTCCGTATGTTAACAGGACTTTCACCAAATGAGTTTCTCAATCGACTTCGCGTACAATGCGCAATGGATTTACTTCGTTCTACGAAAGAAAGTGTGCTTGAACTTGCATATGCAAGCGGATTTCAGTCTTTAAGTTCCTTCAACAAGCAATTCAAAAGGTATACTGGTCAATCTCCTCGGGAGTATCGAAAGAGGGATTAAGTTTCTCTATTTAAAAGTAATATAATCATAAAAAAGAGCGACTATTATAGTCATTCCAGAGGAGGATTTTCGTGGGCAAAAGGCTAATCGTTGTTATAATGAACTGGATTTGGCGGCTTTCATGGATTAATTTATTATGGTTACTATTTTCAGTTCCTCTCATTACCATTATTCCTTCAACCTTTGCCATGTATTCAGTAATGAATAAGCTGGTCAAGGAGGATGAAGATATTGATATTTTACCGGTCTTTATAAAAGAATTTAAAACATATTTGATAAAGAGTTTTCCGCTTGGGGTAGCTTTAGTCCTACTTAGTGCGTTTATTTATGTAGATTTGATGGTTCTAAAGGAACAATCAGAAGGTATCATGCTAATTCTACGCTATGCTATTCTAATTCTAGCAATTTTATTCATTCCGATTGCCCTTTATAGTATCCCGGTATTTGTAGAATACGAGACTCCGTGGTTTAAATCGCTGCCGCTTGCCTTTATTTTAGCAATGAAAAAACCAGTCAACATAATTATGACTACCTGTGGAATTCTGGGGGTTTTATCTGTATTATTGTTTTCTACCGGTATTGGAATTCTGTTTTTTGGGAGTTTGTGTGCATTGCTTTGTACGAAAGGAGTACTTTCAGGGCAAAACAAGGAATAGTCTTTTATTACTAAAGATCGGGATTTTACCCCGATCTATTTTTTATTAAAAAAATTTTCAAAATATTATTGACTTTGAAAGCGCAACCATAGATAATTTAGGAAAGTCAACAAAATCCCACATAAATAGTTAAAATCACAAAATAGGAACGTTACCAAAATAACAAAACGTCATTATTCCAATTAAATCCACGTCATTCAACATTTTGGTAGATTTTAAATTTGTGAATTTATCAAGTTAAAAGTGAGATTGTGTCTGACTTAAACGATTTTAAATTATAAGGGGGAAAACGTATGAATGGTTTAAGAAAATCTTTCGCATTACTTTTAGTTCTAGTAATGGGACTAGCAACCTTTTTAGCCGGATGCTCAGGGTCTGACAAAGCAACAACCAAGGAATCTACTAAAAGTGGTGGCTCAAAAGATGAAGTGGTTGAACTAGATTTTTGGTCATTTTGGGGATCTGAAATTCGTAAACCTATTATCGAAAAAATTGTTGATGACTTCAATAAATCTCAAAACAAAATCCACGTAAAATATACATTTCTTCCATTTGGGGATATTTGGACTAAAGAGCTGGCATCAGTGGCGGCCGGTAATCCGCCGGATGTAATTATCAATGACATCAACACCGTTCAACAACGTGCAGATAAAAACCAAGTTCAAAGTTTAGAAGAATTCATTAAGAAAGATCCAGAATTGAAAAAGCAATACTTTCCGGAACTATGGAAAGCGGTTCAGAAAGATGGAGTCCCATATGCACTTCCTTTCAATACAGATACCCGTTTACTTTTCTGGAACAAAGATATATTTAAACAAGCAGGTTTAGATCCAGAACAGCCTCCAAAAACATGGGATGAACTAAAAGAGTTTGCTCAAAAAATCGACCAGAAAAATGGAAGCCGTTATACACGAATGGGATTCATGCCAAGACAAAGCATCAATTCAGATATTTGGATGTTTAATGCTACTGGAGGTGGATATTGGGATTATAAGCAAAATAAACCGGTTGTGAACGATCCTAAAGCTATCGAAGCACTTCAATGGGTTCGTGATTATGAACAGCAATATGGGGATAAAGTCATCAATACGTTTAAGGCCCAATTTGGTGATAACCAAGCAGATCCATTTGTTTCAGGAAAACTTGGAATGATTATTCAATCGGCAACTAGCTACACGAAACTCCGTGATTACGGAAAAGGAATGAATTTTGGTGTTGCTCCACTTCCTGAATTCAAATCAGGAAATGGTAATACTTCTTGGGGTGGCGGATTTGTAGCAGAAATACCAAAAGGTGCAAAACATGCGGAAGCTTCTTATGAATTTATCAAGTATTTAACAGGTGCAAAAGCACAAGAATACTGGGCTGTTAAAAACTTTGATAATGTTGCAAATATTGAAGCGGCAAAAAATGCAGGCCAAAGTAGTGAAATGTCCGAAAACGACAAGCGTGTTTATAATGCAGCAGTAGAGAATCTTAAACAAACAATTCTGACACCAATCCCACTTCAAGCCCCTGATATGATTAACCTAATCAATCCTGAGTTGGATAAAGCGTTGTTAGGAAGTAAGTCATCTAAACAGGCTTTGAATGATGCTCAAAAAGCAGTAGAAAATTTAGTGAAGAGTTCAAAATAATTCATTTGATTAAACAGGGAGTGGAATTCATATTCGCTCCCTGATTTCATAACGGTACAAAGAGGAGGACAGAAGAATATGCAAACTGAGATTTCGACAGAAGTTAGTACGAAACCAAAAATGAAGAAGTTTTCCAAAAAAATGACACTTGAGCAAAGGGAAGGGCTGAACGGGTATATTTTCATCTCACCATGGCTAATAGGGTTTCTCCTCTTGACTGCGGGGCCAATGTTGTTTTCGCTATATGCCAGCTTTACGAATTACGATATTACCTCAAGAATGGACTTTATTGGATTTAAAAACTATATCCGCATGTTTACCCAAGATGACCTTTTCTGGGTTTCATTGGGGAATACACTTTATTATGTTGCCATCTCCGTACCTTTATCAACCGCTGGCGCCGTGTTATTGGCACTATTATTGAACCAAGGGGTACCAGGAATGAGGCTTTTCCGCACAATCTTTTATCTTCCAGCCGTATTATCTGGTGTCGGTGTTTACTTGCTGTGGATGCAATTATTAAATCCAGATTCAGGTCTAGTCAATACTGTTTTATCTTGGGTAGGAATATCGGGTCCCGCCTGGTTATTAGACCCAAATTGGACGAAACCTGCATTAATCTTTATGAAGCTTTGGAGTCTTGGCGGCGGCATGCTTTTGTTCTTGGCGAGTTTACAGGGAGTTTCCAACTCACTATATGAAGCTGCAGAAATAGATGGAGCAAATGTTTTTCAACGTTTTAGACATATTACCTTACCAATGATCTCGCCTATTATTTTCTTCGAATTAGTCACAGGATTAATTGGAGGTTTCCAAGTTTTCCAGGAAGCTTACGTTATGACGAGTGGAAGCAGTAGTGGATCTTCTGCACTTGGCGGCCCAGCTAACTCCCTTGTTTTCTATAATTTACACATGTTTGAGAAAGCATTTAAATTTTTTGATATGGGATATGCCATGGCCATGTCGTGGATTCTATTTTTCATTGTTTTAATCTTCACTGTTATTAATTTAAAATTAGCTCCGCGATGGGTGCACTATGAAGGGGATGAGCCGAAATGAGTTTAGTTTCACATAAGAAAACATCATACTTCGAAAGTGTAAAAGTTCGAAAAAAGATCTCAAAAACCATTATTACCATTATTCTCATAATGGGAAGTCTTTTAATATTATCTCCTGTGTGGTGGATGTTTGCCACTTCGGTCAAAAGTATGGGAGAGATCATGCAATTTCCTCCAACCTTTATCCCAAAAGAATGGCATTTTGAAAATTATATAGAAACATGGAAAGCTGCTCCATTTACACACTATTTATTAAATACTCTGATTATCTCACTTAGTGTTGTAATTGGGAATGTAGTATCCAACTCTTTTATTGCCTATGGATTTGCGAAAATTCGCTTTAAAGGCCGGAACGTTTTATTTGCCGCGGTGCTGGCAACTATGATGATCCCTGGTTTCGTTACCATGATTCCGCATTATGTTATGTATTCCAAAATTGGCTGGTTAAACACTTATCTGCCATTAATTGTCCCTTCGTTTTTTGGAAGTGCCTTTAATATCTTTCTACTCCGTCAATTTTTCTTAGGGATACCGAATGAATTAATCGAGGCAGCAAAAATTGATGGTGCCAGCCATTTTTATATTTGGTCAAGGATTATGATTCCACTTGCCAAACCGGCGATTGCTACAGTAACCATTTTCTCGTTTAATGGCGCATGGAATGATTTCTTAGGTCCTTTGCTCTACATAAACAATGACTCACTTTATACATTACAATTGGGACTCCAAGTATTTAAAGGGCAGCTTGAGACACAATGGAACTATTTAATGGCAGGTTCTATACTCGTTTTACTTCCGGTTATTACTTTATTTTTCATTTTCCAGAGATATTTTATTGAAGGAATGAATTTATCATCTGGATCAAAGGGTTAATACTATATGGATCACCCTGTCGTTATAGGAATGGATATAGGCGGTACAAAAACCCTCATTGGCTTAGTGGATTCTCAAGGGAAAATAATTGCCAAAAAACAATTTCCTACAAACATTAGCAGCAAGCCAGAAGAACATTTAATGAAATGCATAAACGTTTCCCAAATCCTTTTAGAACAAAATAAAATCAGCGAAAATTTTGTGTTAGGAATGGGTGTCAATGTCCCGGGGTTAGCAGATTCAAGAAATGGTATTTTAACCTTTGCTCCATATGCTGGTTGGAAGAATGTTAAGGTACGGGAGATAATCCAACCGTATTGGTCTGGGAAACCTGTATTAATCGCTAATGATGTAAATGCCTGTGCCCTTGGGGAGCTTTTGTTCGGTAAAGGGAAAAATATTAGGGATTTCCTCTGGATTACGATTAGCACAGGCATCGGAGGCGGAGTAATAGTAAACCGTCAATTGGTAGAAGGGAATACCTTTATTGCAGGGGAGATTGGACACTTTGTTGTTGAGTGGGAAAATGGCAATCAGTGTTCCTGCGGAAATAGGGGATGCTTAGAGGCTTATAGTTCTGGAACCGCAATTGCAAATCAAGCAAAAATTCAAATCGAAAGTAATATAGGTGCAGAACTTGCCCACTATCTAAATAAAAGAAAGTTATTCATTTCTGCAGAAACTGTGGCAAGAGCAGCATATGAAGGGATTAAATCAGCAAAAGAAATTTATAGAAATGCAGGAACTCATCTTGGCAGAGCACTTTCTTATGCTATTATTCTACTAAATCCAGGGGCAATTATTATTGGCGGGGGTGTCAGCCAGTCATTTGACTTACTTGAACCATCAATAAGAGAAGTACTTGAAACATCAGTTATAAGTGAGAAAAATCATACGATCCCTATTTTTACTACAGGACTGGGCTATGAAGCGGGATTAGTTGGAGCTGCAAGCTTGGTTTACTTGAATGAAGATTCTATTCAATCAAATTAAAATGGGGGATCGGATGATGTTTCAATCTTATTTTAGTAACTACAAAAAAGAATTTTTGGAGACAATTGATTCTTTGGACGTAAATGTGATTCACAAAATCTACGAAACGATGGAAGAGGCACGGAAAAATAGAAGGCAAATTTTCCTTATTGGAAATGGAGGCAGTGCCTCTAGCGCTTCACATTGGGCTTGTGATTTTGCAAAAGGTGTTAATGTAGGGGAAAGTATCCGCTTTCGGTTGATTGCTTTGACTGATAATACTCCATTAATAACTGCATATGGGAACGATGCTGAATATGCAGATATCTATGTTGAACAGCTTAGAAATCTCTTAAATCCAGGTGATGTAGTAATTGGATTATCTGTCTCAGGCCATTCTGAAAATATTGTTCGAGCTTTTCAGTATGCCCAAGATCAGGGAGCAATAGTTATATCATTAATTGGGAATCGAGAGTGCAGGATGAAAGATTTTTCAGATATCTCTCTTGTTATTCCTTCTAACAATTATGGTGTTGTAGAAGACGCACATATGTATGTGAACCATGTTATCTCACAATATATTAAAATTACAAATCAAAATAAAACAATAGAGACACTTTAATCTAAAAGGGAGTTATAGAGTTATGACAAAGCAAATGAAGCTAAAAAATGTACTAACATTAAAAGGTGCCTTAGTAAATGCTGAACAAAACGGCTATGCGATTGGATCCTTTTCACCACGCTATACTCCAATGATACGACCTATTCTACGTGCAGGGCAAAAAACACAATCCCCATTGATCGTTCAAATATCACAAAAAGAACTTGAACGTTATGGTATTACACCATTTGAATTTGCAGAGGAATTTTACACGGCCTTAACCGAAGAAAAAATCACGGTACCTGTTGTCCTGCACCTTGATCACACAAAACAATTTTCAGTTATTAAAGATGCGATTGAAGCAGGATTTACCTCTGTTATGATAGATGCCTCAGAAAAAGACCTTGAGGAGAATATCTCCATTTCTAGAAAAGCTGTAGATTATGCTCATGCGAAAGGCGTATCAGTGGAAGCGGAATTAGGGAAGATTGGAACTACCGATTTTGTAGAGACAGATAAAGATGAAGAACTTTATACAGATCCTGAGGAAGCATTAAAGTTTGTGAACGAGACTAAATGTGATGCCTTGGCTGTTTCAGTTGGTACTGCACATGGAGTCTATAATGTGAGACAGCCAAAAGTGGACCTTGCACGTTTAATAGCCATTCGCGACCTTACTCCAGTTCATTTAGTTCTTCATGGAGGATCCGGAGTTCCATCTGAGATGATGAAAGATGCAATAAAACTTCCTAAGGGCGGAATCAGTAAAGTAAATATTGCAACGGATTTAGAAAATGCATTTCTAAAAGCTATTTCTCGAGAGGAAAGACTGACAAATACGGAGTGCAAAGCCTTAACACCAGAACAGTTAGAAATTGGGCGAAAAGCCGTTGAAACTACTGTGATTGAAAAGATTCAAGATTACCTAAGCAGTGGCAATCAATCAGGAAAATTCGTTCTATAAAAGGAGAGGCTTTCCCATGAATAATTCCCCATTTCCTATAAGAGGAGTAGTAGAAGGATTTTATGGTGCTTTTTATACAGCTCCTGAACGAAATGATTTAATTTCATTTATCTCTGAATATGGATATAACCTATATGTTTATGGACCGAAAAATGACCGCCAGCATCGTGCCCGCTGGCGGGAGCCTTATCCTGACTTTATAATGGAACAATTTGCAGAAACAGTCAGCCATTCCAAAAAACTTGGAGTGGAATTTTGTTATTCCATCGGATCAGGCGTTTCGATTAATTATGCAGCAGAAGAAGATTTCCAATACATTACTTCTAAATGGAAAGCGTTCTATGATATTGGGGTAAGAACATTTATGATCATGCTGGATGACATAAAAGCCGAATTTTTGCATGATGAGGAACGGAAACGTTTTAAAAGCTATGGAGAAGCACATGTCCATTTAACAAACAGGCTTTACAATTGGCTGAAATCAATAGACAAAATGTGTACTTTGTCCATTTGTCCTACAGATTACCATGGCAAAGCACCTTTTAGTGACTATATTCATGAACTTGGTGAGGGGTTACTCTCTGGTATCGATATTTGTTATACAGGTCCTGAGATTTGTTCAAAAACAATATCTGAGCAAGATGCTGCTAATTTTGCAGAGGCTATCCATCGAAAACCTATAATTTGGGATAACTATCCCGTTAATGATTTAGCGATGACTTCGGAAATGCATATTGGTCCAATTACAGGGCGTGATGCTTCCCTACCATCTGAATGTAAAGGATTTATTGTGAATACCATGAGCCAAGCAGAAGCATCAAAAATTTCCTTAATAACATACGCAGATTATTTTGAAAATCCTGAAGGCTATAATGCTTGGGTTTCATGGGAAAAGGCATTAAAAAGGGTTGGTGGTGAGGATAACTATAATGCATTGAGAACCTTTGCTGAAAATTCATTATATTGCTGTCTCGGTTTTGCAGAAGCGGAAAAGCTGGAAGCTCTTACTTCCAACGTCTTACTTGAACTCCATTCTGGTGAAAGTGCATCAACAAGCCAAGCAATGAACAAACTGTACAATTATTTAGATTTACTAGATGAGGCAGGGTATCACTTAAAGTTTAGGATGACTAATTATGCGTTGAGGAATAACCTGCTTTCATGGATTGAATTGATGGAAAGCTGGGCCTGGGCTGGCAGAAGGGCTATTGCTGTTTTAAAGGCATTAGAAAATAAAGAAGAAGTAAATGGCTTGCTTTGCTGGTTAAAGGATTCAATCGGAGAAGTGGAAAAACATCCAAAGCGTTTTGCAGGATCGGTACTATTGCCTTTAATAGAGTATACAAGGGTGAAGGTTGCAAAGGATTTTGGAGCGTTGGTTTTCCAAAATGAGTAGTAAAGTTATCTATATTTGATTAGTAAATAATTGGGGCTGTGAACCGAAAAATGAGACAAATAACTACTAACCTATTTATATACGAAAGTACTTGTCATGTCTATGTGATTAAAACAGGGGAAAGGGCAATCTTAATAGACTTTGGAAACGGCAATGTTCTAGATAAATTACATGCAATTGGTGTAGATAGAGTCACGGACATTCTAATGACCCATCACCACCGCGATCAAGCACAAGGTCTGGAACTGGCAAAAGAGGCGGGAATTCGGATTTGGGTGCCTCATACGGAGCAAGATTTATTTGACAAAGTGGATGAACATTGGAAAGCAAGAGCAATAGATAATAACTATAACATGAGGCAGGATCGCTTTTCCCTTCTTCAATCTGTCCCCGTTTATGAAACATTAAAGGATTATTCAACACCGATGATAAACGGAATAAAGTTCACCATTGTTCCATCACCAGGCCACACCATTGGATCAATTTCTATTCTGGCTGAAATAGATGATAAAAAATTAGCGTTTACTGGGGATTTAATATACTCCCCTGGAAAAGTATGGTCTTTGTCCGCAACCCAATGGTCGTATAACGGGGGAGAGGGACTGGCATTAAGTGTTCTTTCATTACTGGATTTAAAAGAGAGGAATCCTGATATGCTTCTCCCTTCACATGGACACGTAATGGAAGAACCCTTAAAAGCGATTAATCTTTTGGTTGAACGATTGAAAGAGCTTATGAAGCAGCGAAAGCATAATCCACGGCTGCACCAGCTTCGCGAAGAACCATATGAAGTTATCACTCCGCATCTGTTAAAAAATCGTACAAGTATGGCAAATTCATATGTCGTTCTATCTGAAAGTGGTAAGGCGCTGGTGATTGACTTTGGCTATGATTTTATTGGGGGAATTGCGTCTGGAAGTGATCGCGCTTCGAGGAGACCTTGGTTATATA
Source organism: Neobacillus pocheonensis (assembly GCF_050477905.1). Lineage (NCBI taxonomy): Bacteria > Bacillati > Bacillota > Bacilli > Caryophanales > Bacillaceae > Neobacillus > Neobacillus pocheonensis. The sequence continues at coordinate 419,225 of NZ_JBCNAD010000020.1, forward strand.
CCCTTCCAAAATTAAAAGAACAATTTAATGTTGAAAAAATTGATGTGGTGATTCCAACCCATTATCATGATGATCATGTAGCTGGAATGAATTTATTGAAGGACATCGAAGGAACAGAAATATGGTGTCCAGAAAATTTCTCGGAAATTTTAAAACATCCAAAAAAATATAACTTGCCATGTATTTGGTATGACCCAATTAAAGTAGACCGAATCCTTCCACTTGAGGAAAAAATAAAATGGGAGGAATATGAATTTACCATTTACGAACATCCAGGGCATACTCTTTATGCTGCTGCCATCTATTTTACTGTTGATGGAAAAAAAGTACTTGCAATAGGTGATCAGTATCAAGAAACAGGAGATTACAACTATGTTTATCATAACAGGTTCCGAATAAGAGATTATGTGGATAGTGCTAAGCTTTACAAAACTCTTAAACCTGATTTTCTTATTTCTGGCCACTGGGATCCAGTATTTGTAAAGGAAGACTTTCTTAAGCAAATTGAAGAGAAAGGTAAAGTGCTGGAAGAGCTTCATCTGGAGTTATTACCAGAAGATGTGGATTTTGGCCCAGAAGGTTTTGGGGCGTTTATTCAACCCTATCAAACTTCCATTCAAGATGGAGAAACATTCACGGTAACGGTTGAATTAAAAAATCCCTTTTCCGAAGAAAAAGAGATGTCTGCCATGTTAATTACACCGGAAGGCTGGCTTGTAGAGAACAACGATTTTCGAAAGCTATTGGCTCCAAAAGGATCGATACAATATAATGCATCCATTACCGTCCCAAAAGGACAAACAGGGTACCGGGAACGAATGGCAGTTGACCTAACAGTCGGAAACCAATGTTTCGGTCAACATGCAGAAGCATTTGTTTCCATTATTAATATACAAGCATTAGGAGGGAAAAGCCTTGCCTGAGAAAACAGTTGCCGTGGAGGAAAAATCCCTTCCGAAAATGAAAGATAAAACATTACATATGATTGGAAATGCCCATCTTGATCCTGTTTGGTTATGGCAATGGCAGGAAGGGTTTCAAGAAACAAAAGCAACCTTTCGATCAGCTCTTGACCGCATGAAGGAATATCCTGAATTTGTGTTTACAAACAGTTCTGCCGCTAACTATGTATGGATTGAAAATAACGAGCCTGAAATGTTTGAGGAAATCAAACAGCGTATAAAAGAAGGACGCTGGGAAATTGTCGGGGGCTGGTGGGTTCAGCCGGATTGTAATCTTCCCAGTGGAGAATCGTTTGTACGGCAAGGGCTATACGGACAAAGATATTTTCAAGAGAAGTTTGGTGTGACAGCTAAGGTTGGATATAATGTGGACAGTTTTGGCCATCATGGAATGCTTCCGCAAATTTTAAAGAAAAGTGGTATGGACTATTATATTTTCATGCGTCCAAGCCCGCAGGAGAAGGGCCTTCCTGGAAGATTGTTTTGGTGGGAATCAGATGATGGTTCAAGAGTATTAGCTTTCCGGATCCCATACGAATATTGTACATGGGGGAAGGATGTAGAGAAACATGTCCGCCGTAACGCTGCAGAATTAAAAGCACCATTTAATGATTTAATGTGCTTTTATGGGGTTGGAAATCATGGCGGTGGCCCTACAAAGGAGAACCTTGAAAGTATTAAACGGCTAAACTTTGAACCAGAATTCCCTTCATTAATCTTAAGTACTCCAAATAAATTCTTTGATGAATTGATGAAGAAAAATCTTTCATTCCCTGTTGTTCATGATGACCTGCAGCATCATGCCAGCGGATGCTATGCGGTTCATTCAGGAATAAAAAAATGGAATCGTGAAGCGGAAAATATGTTACTAAAAGCGGAAAAATTCTCAGCACTTGCAAATTGGACAACAGGGCAAAAATATCCGATTACGGACTTAAACTGTGCCTGGAAAAATGTTCTGTTCAATCAATTTCATGATATTTTAGCAGGAACAAGTTTGGAAGAAGCATATGATGATGCTCGGGATATGCATGGAGAAGCAATGTCCATTGCATCGAGAGGAATGAATTATGCCGTCCAATCATTATCCTGGAGAATCGATATTGAAGAAAAAGAAGGCATGAAACCAATTGTTGTCTTCAATCCCCATTCTTGGCAAAGCAAAGTAAATATTGAGCTTGAAGTTGGTGGATTAAAACCTGGTGATATTCTGGTTGATCAAGAAGGAAACCAAATTCCAATGCAGACGGTTCAATCACATGCAACGGCTGGCGGCCGTTATCGAATAAGCTTTATTGCTGAACTTCCCTCGATGGGATATAGGGTTTACAAAATCATTCACTCTGACGATTCAAAAGAGTTTGCACCCATTAAGGCAGCCGACACTTTCTTGGAAAACGAAAGATTACGAGTTGAAATCAATCCAGTAACTGGATTTATAACTAGTCTATTTGATAAATCAAAGAAGCTTGAATTGCTTGACGGGCCAGCAGCAAGACCAATTGTAATCAATGATAAAAGCGATACCTGGTCCCATAATGTTCTTCAATTTAAGGATGAAGTTGGATTCTTTATGGCCAAAAGTGTGAAGCTTGTGGAACACGGTTCAGTAAAATCGGTTATTCGTGTGGTAAGTGAATATGGAAAATCTACATTCGTTCAAAACTTTACATTGTATAAGAATTTAGACCAAATCGATGTTCAATGTACATTAAATTGGCAGGAACAATTTAAACTATTAAAGCTTAAATTCCCAGTCAATCTGATATTTAGAAAAGCGACATACGAAATTCCATATGGACACATTGTCCGAGAGTGTAATGGGGAAGAGGAACCAGGGCAAAACTGGATTGATATTTCAGGGACTCATCCTCCCACAGGAGAAATGTACGGTTTAAGTCTATTAAATGACGGGAAATACAGCTTTGATATCCATAACAAAGAAATGAGTATGACCATTTTACGCAGCCCCATTTATGCACACCATGATCCAACTGTTCCAATTGATAGCGGCCATTACACATTTATTGATCAGGGAGTCCAAAAATTTTCTTACTCTTTGCTTCCACATCAAGGGAATTGGGAAACAGCCGGAACAGTTAAGCGGGCAACAGAATTAAATCAAAAACCTATTAGCATTATAGAAACATACCATAAGGGCTCACTTCCACAGATAGATTCTTACTTAACCGTTGATGAAGATAATGTCATCGTAAGTGTTGTTAAAAAGGCAGAAGACAATGACGATCTCATTATTCGTGCTTATGAAACCGCCAATGAAGAAACTACAGCAGTGATCGATTTGCCAAAATGGAATCGAACGATTAAAGCGGAGTTTAAACCATCGGAAATTAAAACATTCCGAATTCCAAAGGATTCATCTGAACCAATTATTGAATCAAATTTACTTGAATGGGAAATGTAAGATAAAATCAGGTTGAGAGTTTAGCTCTCAATCCTGATTTTTGAAAAAAATTATTTCTTATAAGTCTTACTCACTTTAAAGAGAAAATGCATTTCCAGGGGGAATTAATTCATGATTGTAGCTGAACGGCGTAAGTTCATCAAAGAATTATTAATCAAGAATAAAAGTGTAAAAGTTTCTGACTTAGTAGAATTACTACATGTGTCTGAAGAGACTATTCGACGTGATTTACTTCAGCTTGAAAAAGACGGGATAGCAGAAAAAAACTACGGGGGAGCGATGCTTATTGAAGACGCTTCAAATTTACCTGTAATTCTTCCTGTTGGTGAAAGAAAGCTGCAATATTCACGGGAAAAGGATTTAATTGGGAAAGTAGCCGCACAATTAGTCAAAGATGGGCAAACCATTATTTTAGATGCTGGTTCTACTACTTGGTATGTGGCGAAAAACTTGCCTGACAATACGAACTTAACAGTAATTACAAATGCCATGAATATTGCTGAAGAATGCAGTAATGATGAGACAGCCTCCATTTATTTATTAGGGGGGAAACTCCGTAGAAAAACGATGAGTCTTATAGGGCCTCAAGTTGAAACGGAGTTAAAAAAATACAGCGCTGATTTTGTCTTTTTAGGGACATCAGGAATTTCTTTAAGGCAAGGGTTTACAAGCTCAGATTTATATGAGGCAGAGATAAAAAGGGGAATGGTTACGGCTGGACAAAAAATTGTTGTGGTGGCAGATCATAGCAAACTTGAGAAAGCTGGTTTAACCACTTTTTGTAAATTTGAAGAGACAGATATTTTTATTACAAGTGATTTAACTGATAAAACACTGATCAAGGAAATTGAAAAAAAAGGTGTTGAAGTCATTATTGCACCTGTATCAAAAGAGACATTAGCATAATTTTTTAAACACAAGCAATAGGAGTTGATTTCTTCGTGCTGAGTTATTGGAAGAGGCAGGATGTATCCCAAAAGTTTAGCACGCTTTCTCTATTGAGAAGGGAAGTGAGGAGAACAAACAGGTTGTTTGTTTTTCCCCCTGACTTCTATGAAATTAACATTCTATAAAAACAAACTGGCATAAGGGAGGTTGTTTCAATGGTAAATGTTGCGTTGTTAAGTAAGTGGCATGTCCATGCTGATGATTATGCACGTCAAGCTAATCAAAATAAGCACCTGCAGATCAAATTAGTTTGGGATGAAAATGCCGAGCGCGGTAAAGAATGGGCAAAAAAACTGGCGGTCCCGTTTGAACAAGATTTAATGAAGGTGTTAACCAATCCTGAAATTGATGCCGTTATAATAGATTCGCCAACAAATCTTCATAAAGAGATTATCATTCTAGCTGCTGAAAATAAAAAACATATATTCACAGAAAAAGTGCTTGCTTTTACCGTAGAAGATTGTAATGAGATTTATGAAACTGTGGAAAAAAACAAGGTAAAGTTGATGGTTTCACTTCCTCGCTTAACAGAAAATTATTATTTATATGCCGAACAGGTCCTGGATGAAGGTTTATTAGGGAAGTTAACTTATATTCGTTGCCGTTTAGCACATAATGGTGCGGTCGCTTTCGAGGGAAATCCCAATGGATGGCTACCTAAGCACTTTTTTAATAAAGAAGAGTGTGGAGGCGGCGCATTTATTGACCTTGGAGCACATCCGATTTATTTAACCAATCGACTGGCCGGAACTGTAGATGCTGTGACAGCGAGGTTACAGAAGAGATTTGGGTATGAAGTCGATGATAATTCCGTTGCAATTATAGAATATGAAAACGGTGTTTTAGGAACGATTGAAACAGGTTTCCTTTCAGGCGGCAGCCCATTCCAGCTTGAACTATATGGTACAGACGGCACTTTATTAATAGAAGATTCTAAGATTCGTATAAAAAGTAAGCGGTTAAATGAAGGGTGGAATATTCCTGAAGCATTGCCGGAAGGACTTCCGATACCGATGGAACAATGGGTAAACTCCATCATTGAAGGGACAGAACCAACAATTACAGAAACTGATGCTCAAGGGTTAACATTAATTAATCAGGCTGCGTTAATATCACACAAACTAGGCAGAAGAGTTGAAATTGCTGAACTAATGAGTTAAACAAAAGGTTAAAAATAAGGATGATGAATATGGGGAAAACATTGAAAATAGGGATTATCGGGGCAGGCGGTATAGCTAGAGATGCACATCTACCCAACTATGTGAAATGCGGGGATAAAGTTGAAATTGTAGCAGTAAGTGATGTTGTCAAAGAAAAGGCAGAACAGTTATCACTGGATTTTAACATTCCTCATGCTTTTTCAAGCTATGAAGAGATGTTGAAAAAAATTGAAATTGATGCCGTAAGCATTTGTACTCCTAATAAATTCCACTATCCAGCTACAATAGCTGCATTAAATGCAGGTTGCCATGTTTTATGTGAGAAACCGCCTGCCATGACAGCAAAAGAGGCAGAGGAAATGGCAATGGCGGCTGAAAAGGCAGGTAAAATCTTAACATATGGCTTCCATTACCGACATGCACCACAAGTAGAAGTGTTAAAACGATTCATTGATGGTGGAGAACTTGGGTCCATTTATGCTGCACGTGTAACGGCAATGCGACGTCGGGGAATTCCAGGCTGGGGTGTGTTTACAAACAAAGAGCTACAGGGAGGAGGACCTTTAATTGATATCGGTGTACATATGTTGGATACAGCTTTATTTTTGATGGGCTATCCAGAACCAGATACGGTTTTGGGTGTTACCTACCAGAAGCTGGGGACTAAAAAGGGAGTCGGTCTCATGGGATCATGGGATTGGGAAAACTTCTCTGTCGAAGATATGGCTCGCGGAATGGTAACGTTTAAAAATGGAGCATCCATTCTATTGGAATCGGCATTTGCGGCCAACATTGAAAAGGCCGATGAAATGAATGTGACATTAATGGGGGACAAAGGCGGTGCAGATGTTTTTCCGCTAAAAATCTACCAGGAAAAGCATGAGACATTAATTGATATTACTCCAACACATTTACCAAAGAGAAATTATCATGAATTAGAGCTTAAGAGATTTGTTGATGCCTGTATTGATGAAACAACTCCACTAAGTACACCTGAACAAGGCGTCTATCTCCAACAAATTATTAATGGACTTTATGAGTCTGCACTTAAAGGTGAAGCAGTCAAATTAAGTAAAAGTGTACCTTTTTAATAAAGCAGTTCAAATCCAGTCTAACAATACATTAAATATCTTAAAATATTAATTTCGGAGGCAGTTGTCAAATGCCAAACTCAATACCCAGGCCGGAATACCCGAGACCAGACTTCGCACGTAATGAATGGATAAACCTTAACGGGCAATGGAATTTTGATTTTGATGATAACAACATAGGGCTAAAAGAAGAATGGTATGTGAATCATAATTATTCGTATCAAATTACAGTTCCGTACGCCTTTCAAACAAAATTAAGCGGAATTGATACAATGGAGTTTCATGATGTTGTTTGGTATGAAAGAACATTTACTGTTCCGGAAAAATGGCAAGGGAAGCAAATTCACCTAAATTTTGGGGCTGTCGATTACCGTGCAACTGTCTGGATTAATGGAATGTATGTAACGTCCCATGAAGGAGGTCATACATCGTTTTATGCCAATATTACAGATGCTTTAAGAAACGGATTAAATAAGGTGGCAGTAAGGGTTGAAGATTTATCGACAGACCTGGAACAGCCCCGTGGAAAACAGTTCTGGGAAGAGGAATCAAAAGGAATTTTTTATACCCGAACAACAGGTATTTGGCAAACAGTTTGGCTAGAACCAGTGAATCATTCCTTCATTGAAAGAGTAAAACTAACGCCATATATTGATTCTGGTGAAGTGACGATTGAATATCTCGTTCAAAATAGGACGGATAACCAAGAAATAGGAATAGAAGTCTCTTATCAAGGTCAAATCGTTGCTCAAGAATGTCTAAAAGTGGATCTTGTTCAACGTAAGAATAAACATGCTGTTAGGTTAAAAGATTTCGAGGACGGGGAAGGGAAGCTATGGAGCCCTGAACAGCCGCATCTTTATAATGTTAAATTTTACTTAAAAGCTGAAAATGAAATTTTAGACAAAGCAGACAGTTATTTCGGAATGAGAAAAATATCCATTAATGATGGAAAAATTGAACTAAATAATAAGCCGTATTATATGAAGCTCGTCTTGGATCAAGGTTATTATCCGAATAGTCTATTAACTGCCCCGACAGATGAAGATATCGAGAGAGATATCAATTTAACAAAAGAAATGGGCTTTAATGGGGTGAGAAAACACCAAAAAGTGGAGGAGCCGCGTTATCTATACTGGGCAGACCACTTAGGACTTCTTGTCTGGGGTGAAATGGCAAACAGCCATACATTTACAGACAAGTCTGTCAAACGGATTTCTGCTGAATGGCATGAAGCAGTAGAACGCGATTATAATCATCCTTCCATTGTTGCGTGGGTGCCTATAAATGAAAGCTGGGGAGCTCCCCGCTTAAAGAGAGACCCCCGCCAGGCAAGCCATTTATTAAGTATGTACTATTTAACAAAATCATTGGATTCGTCACGATTAGTCATTTCAAATGACGGATGGGAACACGCCGTTTCAGATATAATGACCATCCATGACTATGAAGGTGAAAAGAAAGTTCTAAAAGAGCGGTACTCAAAGGTTGAGAATACCTTGCAGTTTACTCCTGCCGACCGTTTTTTATATGTCCCTGGCTTTCATTATCAAGGTGAACCTATTATTATTTCGGAGTTTGGCGGCATTGCTTATCAGAAAAGTGATTGGCAAGGGTGGGGCTATACTTCAGCCTCTAACGATGATGATTTTATTGAAAGATATTATAATGTCGTTTCAAGTCTGCTCGAATCGCCGCTTGTTCAGGGATTTTGTTATACCCAAATTACAGATGTCGAACAAGAAATAAATGGTCTATTAACATATGACAGGAAGCCAAAGGTTGACCTAAACCTTATTCGCGAAATAAATGAAGGAAAAAAGCCTTTTAAATTGTCGGAAAAATCACTTAATTAAGGAGTGTTATGGTTGTATTTTACAGTTGAAAAGATTGAGAAATATATAGGCGAAATGAAGAATTACATTTACAAAGAAATAAAAGATATCCCTGCCTTTCGCTATAAGGAGTGGGAATTCGGCAATGAAGACAAAGAAGCGTTTAAGCCTGATTATGATGACCAAAACTGGGAACGGTTTCAGATAGGGGATTATTGGGGCGGATATGATAAATCAGCCTGGTTCCGGACAACCGTTTCAATCCCAAAGGAATGGAAGAATGAACGCCTGGTCCTTCACTTTTTAGTAGGTCCGCGGGATGGCGGCGGTTCCACTGCCGAATCCTTGTTGTATGTAAACGGTATTTCATTACAAGGAATAGATGTATGGCATGAGGAGGCATGGCTGCCGCCAGAGTTACTGCAGCATGATGAGATTCACATTGCGATAAAAGCCTGGAGTGGTGTTTTAAATCCGCCTGACCGTCGTAGATTTAAAGTGGCAAGGCTTGCGTGTGTGGATGTTCCAACAGAGAAGTTTTTCTATCTCGTCCATACATTAGTAAATACAGTGAAGGTTCTGGAGGAAAATGACCTAAGACGCACAAGGATGCTTCAACTATTAAATGAAGCAATGTTAATGGTTGATTTCATTAAGCCAGGTTCAGATTTCTTCTATCAATCTATTCAACAAGCCTATGAGTTTCTGAAAACAAAAGTAGACCAAATGGGTGAAATGGAAGAATTAAAACCGTTGGTCACTGCTTTAGGGCATTCACATATCGATATGGCTTGGTTATGGCGCTTAGTTCATTCCCGGGAAAAAGCTTCAAGGACCTTTTCAACTGTATTGCATTTAATGCGCCAATACCCGGAATACAGATATATCCATACTTCTCCCCAATTGTATAAATTCTTAAAAGAGGATTATCCCGAAATCTTTGCCAAGGTGAAAGAAAAGATATCTTCAGGTGAATGGGAAATCACAGGGGGAATGTGGATTGAGCCTGATACAAACATTCCCAATGGAGAGTCATTGATTCGGCAAATCCAGTTTGGCAAACGATTTATGAAAGAAGAGTTTGGTGTTGAGACAAAGGTTGTATGGCTTCCAGATGTATTTGGTTATTCATGGGCATTACCTCAAATTATGAAGAAGAGTGGCATTGATGCTTTTATGACGACCAAGATCAGCTGGAATCAATATAATCGATTCCCATTTGATTCATTTAATTGGCGCGGAATTGATGGAACGGAAATATTCACCCACTTTATTACGACACCAGAAGTCGGGGCACGGGCCTATACGTACAATGGAATGGTGGAACCGGCCAGTGTGAAAGGAATTTGGGATGCTTATCAGCAGAAGGAAGTAAATGATGAGTTACTACTTGCCTTTGGGTGGGGGGATGGCGGTGGCGGTCCTACAAAAGAAATGATCGAATCCGCCATGGTTATGAAAAACTTGCCCGGACTGCCAAAAGTTCAGATGGACAAAGCGGAACCATATTTTGAACGATTAAAAGACCGTGTAAAAGAAAAGGATTTACCCGTTTGGGACGGGGAATTATATCTTGAGTATCACCGGGGGACATATACCTCGCAGGCAGCTTTAAAAAGAGCGAACCGTAAAGCAGAAATTACCTATCATAATGCTGAATGGGTAAGTGTATTATCGGATTATTTTACAAATAAAGAAAATTACCCACATGAAACCTTAAATGAGGGCTGGGAAATGCTGCTCCTGAATCAATTCCATGATATTTTGCCGGGGTCGTCTATCCGTCAGGTAAATGAGGATGCACGAAATGATTATCGGGCAGTGCAAGCGATTGGAGAAAGCGTTCTAAAAGAAGCAAAAGGTTCGTTTGAACAAAATATTAAAACCGAGCAGGACAGTATAGTTGTCCATAATACTCTTTCCTTTGAGCGCGATAGTTTAATAGAATTACCTGTTTCCCCTGCTTTACCTGAAACGACAACCATTTTAGATGAGGATGGCAACAAATTGCCGGCTCAAATAATTCAGGATGGACAAGATAAAAAGCTGTTAATCCAAACGAAAAATGTACCACCGCTAGGATATAAAACATTTAAACTAGTTAATCGCTCGACTGAAAAATTTGGAATAGTCGTGAAAAAAGATTATTTAGAAAACGACTTTTACCAAATTCGCTTAAATGAAAAAGGTCAGATCATCTCCTTGTTTGATAAACGATTAGAAAGAGAAGTTCTCGCCGACGGGGCCAGGGGGAATGTTCTGCAGACCTTTGAAGATAAGCCAATGAATTTTGATGCATGGGATATTGATCTTTATTACCAAGAAAAAATGCGGGAGATTGATCGTTTGATAGAAGTGCAGGTCCATGAGGAAGGTCCAGTCCGCGGAAGCCTAAAATTGATTTGGGAATTTTATGATTCTACCATTACACAATATATAACCATCTATACACATTCACCAAGAATTGATTTCCGCACTCAAGTGAACTGGCAGGAAAAACAAACATTATTAAAGGCTGCCTTTCCTGTTAACGTCCGATCTATAAAAGCAACCTATGATATACAGTTCGGAAATATCGAGCGCCCGACTCATTGGAATACAAGCTGGGATCATGCACGGTTTGAAGTGGTCGGACATAAATGGGTTGATCTTTCCGAAGGGAATTTTGGTGTCAGTTTGTTAAATGACTGTAAATATGGTCACGATGTTAAAGATAATGTTTTACGTTTAACACTCATTAAATCATCAATCGAGCCCGACGAAACAGCTGACCGCGGGATTCATGTATTTACTTATAGCTTGGTCCCTCATAAAGGAGATTGGCGTGAGGGCAATATTGTGAAAGAGGCCTATGATTTGAATGTTCCATTATTAGCAGCTGAACTTAAGGCCAATCCGAGCGGAAATTTACCAAATGACTTTCAATTTGCAGAAATTGATCGTGATAATGTTTTGTTGGAAACCGTGAAAAAAGCGGAAGACGATGATTCTATTGTGGTGCGTTTCTATGAATATATGCAATTTAGAAATAAAACAAATGTTTCCTTCGCAAAACCAATCAGAAAGGCAGTCGAATGCAATCTAATGGAGGAGGAAGAAAAGCCGGCGGATTATCAAGGTAAAACCCTCTCTTTCTCAGTTTCTCCATATGAAATTAAGACATTTAAAGTTTGGTTTTAAACATAAGCATAATGGCACTATAAAATTTTTTATGGTGCCATTTCTTAAATAAAGGGGTTGTTAGGATGGATGAAAATCTTTTATGGTCAATTGGTTCTCCGTTAGGCCGTTCTAAACAATTAATAGACAATTATAAGCAGCCTAGTCTTTTCTACAACCATGTATTCAAAGTAAACAAAGAAACAGATGGACAAAGATGGCCACTGTTCCATCCGAGTGAGGCCGATCCGGATGCTGGTTACCGCCTATATCCATATACAGTTAAATTCCATTTGAATGAAGAACCAAGCACGAGTTACAAATTAAAAATTGACTATCTTGTCATAGCCCCACGCCTGGCTTATCTTGAAGTTGCTATAAATGGGGTGAAAGGTAATGGGTATTTACGCCCAAAACCATCAGAAAAAGGTGAAATCACTCTTCATTCAGGCCTACATACGACGATTTACTCGGAAGGTGAATTGGAGATCATTATTCCGAAGCAGCTACTTGTTAGAGGTGAAAATTCACTTGTTTTGACAAGCCGTGATGGAGGAGTATTTATCCTCGTTGATAATCTGGAAAAGGTGAAGCGACTTGACCGGATGGCAAATGGTGCTGGTTTTATCTATCAATCTATTACATTTTCAAAACTTGATGAAGAGCTAAAAACACCCATTAGAAAAGTGGATATCAAACCATCGGTACTTTATAAAAAAACAAGCAGTCGAGAACTGGTAGAAATATGTCATTTCTATCTTGAATTAAATCAACCTATTCAAGAAACGGAATTGACATTAAAACTTCACTTTATAAATAAGATAGAAACCCTTAACATTTGCATTCCAAAACAAAGCTTCGGTCATTTTTTTACCTACTTTCATCTAAGTGATGGAGATGACATCGTTAATTATGAGTTAACAGGTAAAAATTTTTACCAAACCGGCAGGCTTAAGCGGAGGCGTAAATGGAAGGTATATATCACCCCTCATTCCCATACAGATATCGGCTATACACATCGCCAGTGGGAAGTGGCTGAAAGGCTATGCAGAAATATTGACACTGCACTGGAATTTTTAAAAAAAGAAGAAAAGGCCACAATGGATATTCCCACATTTGCCTATCACCTTGATGCATCCTGGGTGCTGGAAACTTATTTGGCTACCAGAAGCAAAGATAGAATTGACGAATTGCACAGATTTATTAAAGCAGGCCGGCTAGGGGTCCCGCACTCTTATGTAGACCTGTTAACCCAGTTTGCCTCTTTGGAGGAACTAATCCGTAACGGAGAGTACTCCGAATCACTGTTAAGGCCAAAAGAACAAAGAGCAAGCTTTAACACTATAGTGGATGTTCCTTCCCTTTCAGGGTCGTTGCCCGCTATTTATGAGGGATCAGGAGTCAAGTATTTAGTTCATGCCAATAATCAAGACCGTGGGCCTTTCAGGTTAAATGGGGGGCTTCATAAGATTTCTCCTTTTTATTGGGAGGGAGTGAATGGAGGCAAGGTTCTTGTTTGGCTTTCGAAAATGTACTGTGAGCTTCGAAAGGTTTGTGGCAGCCCTCCCATTAACAGCGCGGCTGAACGGGGGCTGGAAATGTGGCTGGATGAGTACGAAAACGATGACTATAAACCAGATGCCGTTTTGCTATATGGTCAAGAAGCTGATAATACGGATTTAGACCCACAGCCGATAGAGTTTACAAGAACTTGGAATGAAACCTATGCCTATCCAGCATTAATTGCCTGTGAAGTTAACACATTCTTTGAATATGTTGAATCCAATTTTGGAGATTCATTTGAAACAGTTAAAGGGGATGGAGGGGCCTATTGGGAGGATGGTGTAGGTTCAACGATTGTTCCAGCTGTACAAATCAGACAGGCACAAGCAATGCTGCCAGCAGCAGAGAAACTCGAGTCACTAGCAGTTATTCATAATGAAGGCTGGGAATTTCCACAACAACAATTTGAACAAGCTTGGCGGGCTAACCTCCAATTTGTCGAACATACATGGGGGGCCTTTTTAAGCGGGACAGATCCCGATGCCTTGTTGCAGCAAGACCAGTGGGCAATCAAAGAGCATTTCGCAAAAGACGGTTCACAGTGGGCTAAACGCCTCCTTCATACGGCCGCGGTAAGACATAGTTTAAATTGGAAAAATAACGGCCGGGAAATTGTTGTTTACAATGCACATAGCTGGCCAGTAAGCGGTGAGATTATCGTTGAAATTGCTAAAAATGAACAGTTGATTGATTCAGAAACCGAAGAAGTTATTCCAATCCGCTTAATCAGTACATTCAACTCACAGGCCATAGTTTCATCTTGGATTGGGAACGTTCCCAGATTAGGTTATCGCCGGATTGAATTAAAGGAAGCAGATATAGACAATGAAGAAATAGTTGTAAAAAAGAATGTAATGGGAGAAGAAAAATCAAACAATACCGTTGCTTTAGAAAATGACTTTTACCGGTTGGTAATAGACTTAGAAAAAGGCTGCCTGACAAGCGCATTTGATAAAGTGTTGCAAAAAGAATTAATCGATTTAGAAGACAAATGGGGCTTTGGACAATTCCTTTATGCAAAAGGAGGCGAAGGAACCCGTCTTGTTGGAAACCAAATGGATTTATTACAAGGAAACGCCGTCATTCTTTCTGATTTTTCAATACAAAAATATGAGACTCATTCCTTTGACTATGGGAAATCCATAAAAATGGAGGGAAAGGTACCTTTTGGAACGATAGAGATTGAGTGGAAATTGCTAGATAAAATAAAAAGCTTTGATGTTTCCTTTGTTTATCAAAAAGAAGAACGTTTGGAAAAAGAGGCAGTTTATGTGGCGTTTCCTTTATCCATCCGCCAAGCTGAAACCATGTCGGATTCACAGCTCGGATGGGTAAATTGGGATAAAGATCAATTGCCGGGAGGGTGTAAGGAATGGCTTCCACTTCAAACCGGGATTCTGGTAGATGGGAAGGATATCGATGTATATATTGCCTCACCCGATATACCGCTATTCTGTATAGGCGATATTGTAAAGGGGAATTGGCCAAAAGAATTACCTTTATCCGGAAGCCGCATATTCTCTTACGTCCTGAATAATTATTGGAATACAAACTATAGTGCCTCACAGGGAGGGGAAATTTCGTTTCATTATAGCTTTACAAGTCAGTCCAAAATTAAAAAAGAGGATGCTTATCGATGGGGATGGGAAAAACGTCAGCCTTTATACGGACATCGGATAAGCTTTCAGGATTTTAGAACTCCAAAATCCCCCTATCATCAACATGGTCAAAATACATTAGCGTCTATTGATGGTGAAAAGGTGGCTTTAATTACGATTAAAAAGGCAAGATGGAAAGACGGCTGGCTAGTAAGGCTTCAAGAAATTTCTGGTGAAAATCAAATCACAAAAATTTCATTACCAGGGAAGAACATTACAGAGGCATGGAAGATGGACTTACTTGAAAAAGATATCCATCCGCTGGAAGTGAATCCTGATGGATCCATTAATGTTGAAGTACCTGCATGGGGGCTGTTCACAGCACGAATCCTCGTTAAAAAAAACCTAGAATTCTAGGTTTAGTGTTTTCTTGAAAAAGAGTTTTGGCAGAATGGAGGTTTTAATATGCTAGGTGCAATTGAAGCTGGAGGAACAAAATTTGTTTGTGCGGTTGGAGACGAATTTGGGAACATCACCGATGTTATTCAGATTCCAACCACCATACCTGATGAAACAATGCCTGAGGTCATTAACTTTTTTTAAAAATATCCTTTAGATGCAATCGGAATTGGGTCGTTTGGTCCAATTGACGTAAATAAGGAAAAAGTTCACGGGAAATTGCTCCAAGGCCTTTCCCATCCTGAGATGGGGCATATTCTTTTAAGTCGTCACCCAAATGATAAATACAAAGGAAGCTGTCCGTACCATCATGATTGTTTGGAGGGATTGGCGGCTGGACCGGGCATTGAGGAACGCTGGGGAGAAAAAGGAGTAAATCTTGTAGAGCGAGAAGAAGTTTGGGATTTAGAAGGATATTATATTGCGCAAGCTCTTATGCAATATATTTTGATTCTTTTCCCAAAAAAAAGCGTCCTTGGCGGCGGTGTCATGAATCAAAGATGTAACAGGGGATGCAGCATTTTCAATAGATGATAAATATTTGTTAGTAACTGTAATTAAGGGAAAAGGTTCTCTTGTTTACAATGACGAGAAATATTCTTTACAAAAAGGAAATCATTTAATCATCCCTGTTGGACTAAGAAAGTTTAATATAAATGGTTCTTGCCAATTAATTATTTCACACTAATAAAAAATCAGAATATTTAGTGTAATATCTAAAAAACTGCAAAGAAGTGTTGTGTAAGAATGAAATTGGAATTACGGCAAATTAAGTATGTCACTGTCAGCTTGTTAGAAAAGTATTTTACTGGTGAATCAATTGAATACAAGAAAATATTTGAAATTATTATTCCAATATTCGTAGATCAGACCTTTTTAATCCTTATGAGTTTATTAAATACGGCAATGATAAGTTCAGCAGGGGTTGCGGCGGTCAGTG
Source organism: Neobacillus pocheonensis (assembly GCF_050477905.1). Taxonomy (NCBI): domain Bacteria; kingdom Bacillati; phylum Bacillota; class Bacilli; order Caryophanales; family Bacillaceae; genus Neobacillus; species Neobacillus pocheonensis. The sequence continues at coordinate 435,365 of NZ_JBCNAD010000020.1, forward strand.
CAGTGAGTATGGTGGATTCGTTAAATATTTTCTTGGCCAATGTATTTATCGCGGTAGCGACAGGCGGTACCGTAATTGTTGCACAATATAAAGGTAATGGGAATGCAGCGATGGTGTCCAGAACAGCCACACAGGCCATAACAGCTGCTACCATTTTTTCAGTAATAACAAGTGTAATTGTTATTATTTTCTATACACCAATCTTAAACATCCTTTTCGGTAAAGCGGAAGCAGAGGTATTTTATAATGCCAAAATATACCTCATCGGTAGTTGCCTTTCTTATCCACTGATCGCCATTTTTCAAGCTGTAAACGGATCTTTAAGAGGAGTTGGAAATACGAAACCGTGTTTGAAGTTATCTCTGTTATTCAATTTAACTAATACAATATTAAATGTTGTGCTTATTTCAATTTTTAATTTGGGTGTGGAAGGGCTTGTGATTTCCACTATTGTGGCCAGAATTTTAGGAACGGCTACTTCGTTAATTTATATTGTAAGGTTCAATGAGTCGATCCATTTTCGATTAAAAAATGGATTGCGAATCGACTACTTGATTTTAAAAAAGATCATGTTTATTGGTCTCCCGTTTGCTGCTGAACAAATCTTTTTTAATGGCGGTAAGCTGCTGACGCAAACTTTTATAGTCGACCTCGGAACTCTGGCGTTAACAGCATTTGCAATTGCTAATTCCCTTGCCATGTTATTTCAAATAGGACCGAATGCCCTTGGCATTTCGAGTGTAACGGTGGTTGGTCAGTGCATAGGACGAAGGAATATACAGGACGCAAGGAAGTTTACTCAATCGCTGCTTGGTTTTTCCACCATCCTTTTTATAATTGCTGCGGCCGTATTATTGCCTTTGTTTCCCTTATTAATCAAAATGTACAACCCGCCAGATGAAATTATTCAAACCATCTTTACTATGATATTAATTTCCGCCATTGCTCAGCCCATTGTGTGGTCACAAAGCTTTATAATGCCATCAGCATTACGGGCAGCGGGGGATTCAAACTTTACTTCGATTGCATCGTTGCTTTCGATGTGGCTGATAAGGGTAGTTCTTGGTTATATTTTAGGAATAACTTTAGGTTTTGGTATTATCGGTGTTTGGGTGGCCATGATCGTGGAATGGGGTACCAGAGGAATCATCTTTGTCTGGCGGTTCAAAGGGAAAAAATGGTATGCTCATAAACTTGTCTAGTCACTTATAAATGCCAAATGCCTTAAAGAAGGGGTGTGATAATTCATTTACAAATCTCTTGAGAAACTATTACTGACAATGGACCTATTCTACTTTTGTCCATACATATATGGGGTGTGAAGGTAATAATATTTATTTATGTTTAAAGCAAGGCACGGGAGGAGGAAGCGGATTGTGCAAAGTTTGCGTTGGGTTTGGGTGTACATCAGGAACTTTCGCATAAGATTATTCAGCGGTCTTTTTCTTGCAATAGCAGTTTCGGTATTAAACATGCTAAACCCATATTTTGCAGGTAAAATCGTCGATAAAGTTATTTATGGTCATCAGAATGATTTGTTATGGACTTTTTTGGGATCTATGATTGGGATAACCGTGTTTAAAACAGTAATCCGATATAATTACCAATTAATGTTTGAAAGGATTTCCCAAAGTGTCATCTTTAAAATAAGAGAACAGCTGTATAATCGGCTTCACCAGTTAGATTTTAGTTTTTTCGACCGGACTAAAACAGGGGATATTATGGCTCGAATGACTGGGGATTTGGAAGCGGTAAGGCATTTTACGGCATTCGTGATTTATATGATCTTCGAAAATCTAGCCATTCTATTGTTTGCAATTGGGTTTATGTTTTATATTAATCCTCTATTAGCATTGACTATGCTGGCAATTACACCATTTATCGGATACTTTGCAACTCGCTTATCATTTACTGTTAAACCCACTTTTGCGGACATTAGGTGGCAGTTTGCAAGGTTAAATTCAGTAGTCCAGGAAAATATTAGTGGAACCCGGGTTGTAAAGGCCTTTGCAAAGGAAGACTACGAAATCAAAAAGTTTTCGAGAGAAAATCTGGCATTTAAGGAGAAGAATCTTGCCTCAGCAAGAGTCTGGGAAAGGTATTTGCCTGTTCTTGATTCACTGGCAGGGGTTTTAACGATTTTGATGATTTTAGTCGGAGGAAGTATGGTCATTAATGGATCGCTTACAATGGGTGAATTAGTCACATTTAATTCATTGATATGGGCATTAAACAACCCAATGCGAGTGGCTGGATGGTTAATTAATGATGTCCAAAGATTTATCGCTTCCGCAGAAAAAGTTGAGGATTTGTTAAATACAAAACCGGAGATTGTTAGTCAAGCAAAAACATTCAATGTTAAATCCATCAAAGGTATTGTGGAATTCAATCATGTTTCCTTTAATTATGGTGATGAACTGGTTTTAAACGATATCAGTTTTAAAGTGATGCCTGGACAAACGGTGGGCATCATCGGACCTACTGGTGCAGGCAAATCAACTTTAGTAAATCTCCTAAGCAGGTTTTATGATGCGACCAACGGAGAAGTTAGAGTCGATGGGGTTAATGTAAAGGATTGGGATGTCCTGAAATTGAGAGACAGTATGGCAATGGTTATGCAGGATGTATTTCTTTTTTCAGATACAATAGAAGGAAATATTGCCTATGGGAACCCAAATGCCTCCTTGGTAGACGTTAAATCTGCAGCCAAAATGGCAGATGCCCATGACTTTATTACCAAACTTCTAGAAGGGTACGACACCATTATTGGGGAACGGGGGGTAGGTCTTTCTGGAGGCCAAAGACAAAGGATTGCATTAGCACGGGCGATTCTAAAAGATCCATCCATCCTGATTCTGGATGATACCACCTCAGCCGTAGATATGGAAACAGAGCAACGGATCCAACGAACATTAAAGTCTATTCTGAAGGATAAAACCTGTTTTATTGTTGCCCATCGAATCTCTTCTATAAAAGAAGCAGATTTAATACTTGTCATGGAAAATGGCTCCATCATCGAAAGAGGTAATCATAAAGAACTCCTCGAGAAAAAAGGATATTATTATAAAGTGTTTCGAAACCAAAATGAGAATTTTGATGTTCAGCACGAAGATGAGGATGTGATTTATCTCAATGGCACGCAATAAATTCGACGTGGATGAGGAATTGGAGTCACCATTTAGTTTTATTCATCTTAAACGGTTGTTTGCGTATTTAAAACCTTACAGAATGAAAATTCTGTTAACGGTATTTATCATGCTGGCCGCCAGTGGGGCCAATTTAATCGGGCCTTATTTGATTAAAAAAGCGATTGATGAGGAAATTCCCGGCAAGGATGTTGGAGGCTTATTGGTCCTAGCAGTGATTTACTTAGTTGCTATTGTCTTTACCGGACTTTGTATGAAATATAAAATTAGAATGATGTCACAGATAGGGCAGAGTGTTATCCTCCATATAAGAAAAGATTTGTTTACTCATTTGCAGAAGCTGTCTTTTTCATTTTACGACAGCAGGCCGCATGGGAAAATATTAGTGAGAGTCGTAAACTATGTAAACTCTTTAAGTGATTTATTATCAAATGGATTAATCAATTTGATTACCGACCTTTTCAGTCTTATCGTGATAATAGGCTTTATGTTAGCCATTGACATAAAGTTAACGCTTATGGCAATGTGTGGTTTTCCAATCCTCGCAGTAGTCATCCTTCTTATTAAAAATGCCCAACGGAAGGCATGGCAAACCTTAAGTAATAAGCAATCCAATATGAATGCATATATTCATGAAAGTATCAATGGCATCAAAGTAACGCAAGCATTTACAAGAGAAGAAGAAAATAAACGAATTTTTGGTGAAGTATCCGAAAGCTATCAAACTTCATGGATGAAGGCAGTACGAATCCAATTCCTGTTATGGCCTTCGATTGAAAATATTTCAGTTTTAACGACTTCCTTCATTTATATTGTCGGTATATCCCAAATTGGTGAAAGGGTAACAGTTGGGGCTTTAGTCGCTTTTGTGGGATATATTGGGATGTTTTGGGCACCAATCGCGAATATTGGGAATTTTTATAATGCAATAATTAATGCGACAGCCTATTTGGAAAGAATATTTGAAATGATGGATGAACAACCGATAGTAAAGAATCGCCCAAATGCTGTGGATCTTCCCCTAATTAAAGGAAAAGTAGAATTTAATAATGTTATTTTTGGATATGAAGCGGGAGAGAAAATCCTTGAAAATATTAACCTTTGCGTCAATCCTGGTGAATCCATTGCACTTGTTGGGGCAACAGGATCAGGAAAGACGACGATTGTCAGTTTGATCAGCCGTTTTTATGAAGTAAGCAGCGGGCGAATTGAAATCGATGGGATTGATATTAACACGGTCACTATTCCATCCCTTCGAAAGCAAATTGGCGTTATGCTTCAAGATTCTTTTATTTTCTCTGGTACGATAATGGATAATATCCGTTATGGAAGGCTTAATGCCACAGATAAAGAAGTAATAGAAGCGGCGAAAGCTGTTCAAGCGCATCAGTTTATTATAGGGATGGCAAATGGGTACCAAACTGAGGTCAACGAAAGAGGTACAAGGCTTTCCACTGGACAGAGACAGCTTATTTCATTTGCCCGGGCACTCTTAGCCGATCCCAAAATTTTAATCTTAGATGAAGCTACATCATCGATTGATACAGAAACCGAGCTTGCGTTGCAAAGGGGACTAGAGATTTTACTTGCTGGCAGAACATCCTTTATTATTGCCCATCGACTATCCACTATTCAAAATGCAACCCGGATACTTGTAATCGATAAAGGCAAAATTATAGAGGAAGGAACTCATAAAGAATTAATGTGTCGAAAAAGTTACTATTGGAAGTTGCATCAATCCCAGCATAAATCATTAGAAGTGATATAAACAGAAAGAGAGCACTGATTTCACTCAGTGCTCTTTATATTAGAAATTTTTATTCGCAGGGGAATAAATCCTTTTATTTGCATTATTGATAAGGATAGGTAATATTTATTATATCTTGGACAACAATTTACATAAGGAGTTTGATCATGGCAAATAACAAAAATGCGAAAAATAATAACTCATCCTCCAAGTTTATCTTCTGGGTAGTTGGATTAGTGGCAGTCGGGGTTCTAGCGCTAATTTTCCTTGGAAATCATAATAAGGACCAGGATGATGTGGCATCCGAAAAAATTGATTATTCTAATCAACCATTCCTGGGTGATAAATCAGCTCCCGTTTCCATTATTGAATTCGGTGATTATAAATGCCCTAATTGTAAAAACTTTGGCGATACAGTTATCCCATTGATTCAAAAAGATTTGGTTGATACAGGGAAGGCCAAATTGTATTTTATGAATGATTCCTTTATTAATGTTGATTCGGAACGCTCCGCTAAATTTGCGGAATCTGTTTATCAGGAGCTGGGAAATGATACTTTTTGGAAGTTTCATGACCTCCTCTACAAAAAACAGCCAAAAGATAGTAAATATGAAAAAATCGATCTATATACCGAAAAATTCTTAACGGATACACTAAAAGAAGTAGCAAGTGATAAAGAAGTTGATAAGGTTGTCCAAAACTTCCAAGCCAAGAAATCAGATGCTGCCTGGAAAAAGGATATGGATTATGCCGAGCAATTAGGTGTTACAGGAACGCCAACTATTTTTGTAAATGGAAAGAAGTTTGATGGTCAAACAATGGATGATTTGAAAAAAATGGTAGAAGAAGCATCGAAGGGGAAATAAAATGAATAAATCTTTATTACTTTCGTGGCTTGCTGCCATTATTGCAACGTTAGGTAGCTTGTACTTTAGTGAAGTGATGCACTTTATCCCATGCACACTTTGCTGGTATCAGCGAATTTTCATGTATCCATTAGCTATCATATTGGGGATTGCTGTCTACCGAAATGATAAAGGAATTTATAAATACGTACTTCCGTTGTCCATCATCGGAATCCTGATATCTGGTTATCATACCTTATTACAAAAGATTCCCTACTTACAACAGTTTGAAATGTGTACAAGTGGGGTGCCTTGTTCAAAGGACTATATAAATTGGCTCGGATTTATTACAATCCCTTTGCTAGCATTGATTGCTTTTATTATCATTACGATCAGCTTAGTGATCCTTGCTCGCAGCCAAAAAGAAGAAGAGACTACCCAAGGATAGTCTCTTTTTTCCCTACATGTGTTGTTGCTCTTGTTGTTTTATTTTTAACCTTTGTTCTAAAACGTGAACCATTTGCAGGAAGTGATCGGCTTCCCTTACAACATGGTCTGCCAGCAACGGATCAATGACATTTTTAATTTGACAATTTTTGATAAAATCTAATCCGGCTTGTTTAAAAGCACGAATCTCTTGCGCTGCATTTTCACTATCTTTATTAAGCTTTCCGATAATCGGGTAGGTAGGTTTTTTCTTTAATAACATCGATTCCACATCTCTTGCTTGATTAAGCAGAACCTCAAAATCATCTCCAAATTTTAGTGCTGCTCTAACCAAATTCCGTTCCGATTGATCGAGGAGGGATGCAATAAAACGTGAGTGTTCCATCATTATTTTTAGCCAAAAGACATTTTCCTTAATAATCGCATCTTGAATAGGGTCTAATATCCCCTCATTAAATTTTTTAAGCGTTCTCATAAAATACTCCGCCTCACGGGCCGTATGGTCAACAAGAAGCGGAAAGTTAAAGCCCATGACCTGACAATTTATAATCATGATAAGCAAATTTCGTTTGAAATTTCTTATTCCTAACACAAGCTGAATGGAATCTTCATTTAACTTCCGTACAGCGGCTACATTATTAGGAGTTTGATATGCTCTTTTCTCCTGTTCTTCAAAATAATGGTAGAAACGGTCTGTTTGCTGAATAAGATGCCTATCTCTTCGACTAAACCCTTCCCCTAAAAAATAGGAATGTTCTTTCATGATCCGCAGCCAAAATTTATTTTCGATTAACGATCTTTCAATAAACATTTGTTCTGTTAATGATTCAGGTGGTGCCGCAAATGTTTCAGGGGCAATAAGCATTTGATTAGTTGCATCCATTCCATTAAATCCTTGCTGTACCATAAAAACCCCTCCTTAAATGGCATTATTACATTATATTGGGAATTCCTTTGTTTATGTAATATTTCAATAAAGTACTTGAAAAACAAAAAAAGAGCAGTAAAATCATTTGATTTTACCGCCCTTCTTTTTATGGTAGTGCAATGGCTGGTGCCATGATTAGTACATCCAAGATGCACCAACGATAATCAAAAGGATAAACAACACAACGATTAGCGCAAAGCTGCTGTGATGGTGGCCCATTCAAAAGTCACCTCCTACATCAAATAATTACAATTTATGCTTGAAGGTGAGAATCGGAAATGGACAAACGTTGAGAAATAGAAAAATGTATGAATTTGTAAAAGATAAAAAAGGCCGACTTGTGTAATTCACACACTAAAGTCAGCCCTCATCCATTATTGAAAAGACTACAAGTTGTCCGATAAAATAAATTAGCTATATTGCGGTCTTAATTTAGAGCGTTTATTAACGTGTTGCTCGGCACTTAAAGCAGCAATAGCACCATCAGCTGCAGAAATAACAGCTTGCTTGATTGGTGTTCTTCTGGCATCGCCGCCTGCAAAAACTCCATCCACATTCGTACGAAGAAGGTCGTCGACGATGACATATCCTTCTTCATCCCTCAAGACAGCACCATTTAGGAAGTCTGTTCCTGGTTTCATACCTCCAAGGTATAAGAAAATGCCGTCAACCTCCCAATTTTCCACTTCTTTTTTATCATTTAGAATAACAATTTTCTCAACACTATCTGTGCCTATTATTTCTCTGACACGGTGACGTCGATAGATTTCAACCTTTGGATTGTTTTCCAATGAAGAAAGATCCGTATCACCCTTTAACTGTTCTGTTGGAATTAATAGTTTTACGGTTTTGCAATACTTAGCAAGTGTTTCTGCTTCATGAATGGCCTCGTCGTTGTCTCCGACGACGGCAACAATTTGATCCTGATAAAAAGCTGCGTCACAAGTAGAACAGTAGCTAACCCCACGGCCAGTGAATTCTTCTTCTCCATTTATCTTGCTGGATGGAGCCTTTGCGCCAACAGCAATAAAGACGCTTTTCGCTTTAATCGTTCCCTCTGCCACCTCAATTTTCTTGATTTCGTCGGAAAAATCAACAGAAAGAACGGTGGAGCGAACGAATTGCGCACCAAAGCCCTTCGCTTGTGATTGCATTCTTGTTAACAGTTCAAGACCGGTTAATTCCTCCCGAACCCCTGGGTAGTTGGCTATTTTATGGGTAATGGCTAGCGTTCCAGCTTTTGGTGCCTTATCAATGACAAGTGTTTTTAATTTTCCTCTTGCAGCATAAACAGCCGCTGATGCACCAGCAGGTCCGCCTCCGATAGTCACAAGGTCATATACTTCTTCAAGTACCTTTTTATTAACAGATTGAAAAATGGAATCCTCGCTCTCAAGTTGTGGAGTGGACGAAACTACTGGCTTGCCCTCCTCTGAAAGTCCGAGAAGTTTGATAAATTTTTTCTCCTGGAAGCCCAAAACAAGCTTGCCATTAACAAAAGTTGCTGGCGTTCCAAAAATTTTCCGCTCTTTTAATTGATCAAAATATTCTTTATGTATAGAAGCATTACGCTCTTCAAATTCAATACCGTTGTCTTTTAGATACGATTTTACCTTTTCACAATAAGGGCATCCAGTACTGCTGTAAACAATGACTTCATGTTTTGTCACTTTTATATCCTCCCCAAAACGTTTTCTTAATTATTATAATAATATTAATACTAAATAAAAGTCAAACCTTTTTAATAATAATTATAATTAAAAAAAGACCCAACAAATAATGTTGGGCTTAAATGAATTAAAGTGTTTTACCTAGGAAGGCGGTAAGCATCCAAACATGTTTTTCTAAACCGGAATGAATCGCTAGCAGCATATCGCCAGTTGTTTCATCATCTAATTCACCGGCAAGACTCATGCCTTCTTTTAATTCACCAATGATAATCGAGAAATCGTTAATAATAGATTGGACCATTTCATCAGCCGTTTCTGTGCCAGCTGCTTCTCGAATAGATGAGAGCTCTAGACAATCTTTCATCGTGGCAACGGGATTTCCACCCACTGAAAGCAATCGTTCAGCTAATTCATCGACATGGAGCCCAGCCTCATTATAAAATTCTTCAAATTTGGCGTGAAGTGTAAAAAATTGCCCACCTTTCACGTACCAGTGATAGTTATGTAATTTCATATACAAGACGGACCAATTAGCAATTTGTTTGTTAAGTACATGGGTTAATTGTTCACTCATTTGGAATTCCTCCTTTATTATATCTCATTTTATTATTACCCAAATTAAACTTTAAATCCTATCGACAATAAAAGAAATAGTTGTCAATTTAGTGAAGACAGCTAAAAATAGTCAGCTTGAATTGTATTACAAACTGAAATAGATTGTAATAATCAATCCGGAAGTATCCATCAAAGCAATATAATGGAATGAAAATAAACTTGGTTATTTATTCTAATTGCTAGAGAAAAGCTTATAAACTAGGCACTTTACATTCAAAGATAAGTATTCCAGTTTTTGGGCAATGAATTAGTATGTTACACCTGTTAGCCTTAGTTGTAGAGAAACGAGCGACAAACTAGGAGGTTATTAAATGAACAAATTTAAAAAACTAGTAATTGCAGCAGGATTGATTCTATCTATGTCAGCTTTTACGGTAAATGGAAAAACAGAAGCGGCAACTACAACACACAAAATACAATATGGTGAAACATACTGGAAAATCGCAAAAGGGTTCGGTGTACCTGTAAACAGCCTAATGGCGGTAAATAGTTCGAAGCCTCTTTATGCTGGTCAAAATATGCTTATTCCGAACTCCCTATATACAGCAGCAGAAAAAGATTTAATGGCACGTTTAGTTCGTGCAGAGGCTGTAGGAGAACCTTATGCTGGAAAAGTAGCTGTCGCTACAGTTATTTTGAACAGAGTAAAGAGTTCTGAATTCCCAAATACAGTTCGTGGAGTTATCTATCAAATTTCAGGTGGACATTATGCGTTTACGCCTGTCCAAAACGGGCAGATTAATCAACCCGCTGATGCGGAATCTAAGAGAGCTGTTAATGAAGCAATCGCTTTTAGCGGAAAAGGGAACGGCTCATTATATTTCTTCAATCCAAAAACTGCACAAAGTCAGTGGATTTTATCGCGCCCGGTTACCGTAACGATCGGAAATCACAGATTTGCAAGATAAATCAATATCATTAACATTCCAAATAAAATAGAGGTTTATACAAAAAGCAGTGGACTCTTAAAATGAGTTTCACTGCTTTTTTTCATTTTTTATGCAAATCCGACTAGATTATGCAAAAGTACATAGATATAAGAGATGGCTGGATTTAATTTTATTAACGTTTTTTATTAATTAATTATTGGCATGAAAATTGCAACTATTTTGAATAGTTATATAATTAATCTGAAGGGGAGGTTCTATTCGTTTTATTGTTGGTTTGAACAAAAATGAAACTGCTTAAATTTATTTTTTTATAAAAGGAGAGTTGTTCAAATTGGAGAATGTTACCCTTAAGCGTTCACTTGGACTTTGGGCCATCGTAGGTCTTGGATTAGGATACATGACACCGACTATCGTGTTTGATACTTTTGGGATCGTGTCTGAAGATACAAATGGTGTTGTCCCGCTTGCCTATCTAACTGCATTGGCAGTAATGTTGTTTACTGCAATAAGTTACGGAAAAATGGTCCAAGTATTTCCAAGCGCAGGATCAGCTTATACGTATACGAGAGAAACAATGAGCCCACATCTTGGATTTATTGTTGGTTGGGCAGCATTGCTTGATTATATCCTTTTACCCATGGTGAACGCCTTAATTATCCGTATTTATATGGTATCTGTCTTTCCGTCGGTTCCAGCATGGATTTGGGTGGTTTGTTATGTTGCTGTCGTGACCGCCATTAATGTGTGGAGTATGAGTAAAACCTCGAATTTGAATTCCCTGCTTGTTATTTTTGAAGTGGTCTTAATTGGTGCCTTTATTGTCCTTGCTTTTGTGAAGCTGTCTCAAGGGATGGGGCAAGGAACTATTTTGACGACAGAACCGCTTTTTCATTCTAATGTACATCTTGGTGCAGTTTTAACAGGAGCCACAGTTGTTTGTTTCTCCTTTATTGGCTTTGATGCCGTCACCATGTACGCCGAGGAGGCAGTCGATCTAAAAACAATGCCAAAAGCAATAATGTTGACCGTCCTAATCGGCGGAGCCATCTTTTTCATCTGTGGATATTTTGCACAAGCTTTATTCCCAGATGTTTCGGGGTTTAAAGTAACGGATGATACGTTACCGGAAATTGGCTTGTTTGTTGGGGGGACACTTTTTAAATTGGTTTTTCTCGCCGGAGCATTTGCCGCTACTGTTGCTTCCGGACTTGCATCCCATGCAAGTGTGGCACGTCTTTTGTACGTGATGGGGCGAAACGGTGTCCTTCCGAAAAAGCTGTTTGGTTCGGTTCACCCGAAATTCCGTACACCTGCTTTTAATGTAATCCTCGTAGGCGTAGTTTCGCTTCTTGCGATTGCACCGAGTCTAGAGCTTATTTCATCCTTTATCAATTTTGGCGCGTTGATAGCCTTTACCTTTGTTAATCTCTCGGTAATCGCCCATTTCGTTTTCCGTCAAAAGCGGTACAAAACAGGAAAGGATATTTTCACCTATTTGGTAATGCCCATCCTGGGTGCAGGAACAACGGGGATTTTGTGGTATAACCTCCAAGCGGATGCCCTTATCGGGGGAATTGTGTGGATTGTGATCGGGTTAATCTATTTAGGCCTTAAGACCAAAATCTCTAAAACCAGTATTGCGAATCTTCATTTTGATGAGGCGGAGAAACCTTTATAAGAAAGTTACCTGAGCCAGGCTTGTCGCCTGGCTTTTTGACTGTTTTGAGGGGGTGGGGGAACGGGGATAGCGAGTAAAAAATTCCCCAGCAGGATACCAAAACCCAATTATGCAGAATTGAATAAGACCAGTCATTATTACATAACTCAATTTCTTTTTCAAAAAAGCCATTGAATGCCCATTTCGTAAGTTGGCACGGAACTTGCTTCTTCCTTAAGTAACAACAAAAAATGAGGTGTTATGATGGCAATCGATTCTTTAGATTTGAAAAAGAGAGAGGTATTGAAGGAGCAGGATAACTCCCTGATTGAGTTCCAAGAAACTCTAAAAGAGGCTGTAGACATCCTCAATTATCCTCCGCAGGTCTTTGAATTTTTAAAGAAGCCGATGAGATTTTTGGAAGTGAGTATTCCCGTACGAATGGATAACGGGCAGACCGTAATTTTTCAAGGATACCGGGCACAGCATAATGATGCATCTGGCCCTACAAAAGGCGGGATACGCTTCCACCCGGATGTTACCGCAGAAGAGGTTAAGGCCTTAGCGGGCTGGATGAGCCTAAAATGTGGGATTACTGACCTGCCATACGGCGGAGCAAAAGGCGGAATTGTCTGCGATCCCCGAAAAATGAGCCTAGATGAACTCGAACGGCTGAGCAGGGGTTATGTAAGAGCAGTCAGCCAGATTGTCGGCCCGACGAAAGATATCCCGGCACCAGACATGTACACGAACTCGCAAATTATGGCCTGGATGCTCGATGAATATGACCATATCCGTGAATTTGATTCTCCTAACTTTATCACTGGAAAACCAATTGCACTTGGGGGTTCAAAAGGAAGAGAAACAGCCACCTCGAAAGGCGTTTTGTACACCCTGGAGTTGGTATGCGAGTTAAAGAAAATACCAATAAAGGACCTAAAAGTTATTATTCAGGGTTTTGGCAATGTTGGAAGCTATCTTGCAAAGTATTTATTTGATCTAGGGGCTAAAGTAGTCGGAATTAGTGATGTTCTTGGCGGTTTATATAATGAAAACGGACTGGATATCCCATATCTCCTAGAAAATAGAGACTCATTTGGGATTGTATCAAATCGTTTTAATAGTTCGATGACAAACCAAGAATTATTAGAAAAAGATTGTGATGTCTTAATCCCAGCAGCAATATCCGGTGTCATTAATAAACAAAATGCAAGCCGCCTAAACTGCAGCACCATCATAGAAGCGGCAAATGGGCCAACCACAAAAGATGCGCTAAAGATTCTTGATGAACGTAAAATTCTCGTTGTTCCGGATATTCTGGCTAACTCTGGAGGGGTGATTGTCTCCTATTTCGAGTGGTGCCAGAACAACCAGGGTTATTACTGGACTGAGGATACGGTTGATGAAAGGCTTAAAGAAAAAATTACCCAGAGCTTTCTTAATGTATTTAATACATCTAAACGGTATGGAGTTAATTTAAAAATTGCTGCTTATATAGAAGGAATTCAAAAATTAGCCGAAGCCTCGAGATTAAGAGGATGGTTGAAATATTAAAAAGGGGGAAATAAGAATGAAGTTAGAAATTTTATCAGAACAAAAAGAACGCCAGTTAATACATTATTTTTGCCTTATCTCCAATAACCATCGTTATGATTTGACAATCGGATATTCGGAACACTTTTTTGGCAAAGCCATGGTAACCTCAATGCAAACAGGAAATATGATATTACTTTGCCAAGAGGATATTTATGCAGATGACCTTTGGGCTGACAGGCTGGGAATCCAGATTGAAGATATTCCGGAATTCCAAGAGTTTTTTGGATTAGTATTACAGACGGCGCCTTTTCAAGAACAATATTAAATCGAGATTGGAGGAAGATGCTCCATGTATTTAGGAGTAGTGATTAGCCCTTGTTACGGGAGAGTTGAAAAAATTTCAATCCAAAATGACGAAAGGATTTATGAATGGGAACCATTATTCATGATAAAAACAGATGACGGACATGTCGAGATGATTCAAACCGGTGTAAGTGGAGAAATAGAATCTCTTGAAGTCCAGGAAGGAGATGACGTCATCCCAGGTATGGTTCTTGCCTATATTAAAGAAGACTTATATGTAACCGGCAGTGATTAAGCTTGTAAAAAAAGAAGATGGAGATGCATCTTCTTTTTTTGTGAGATTATATTAAAATATTCAAAATAAAGTGATAGTATTGAATTGATAAGGGTAAAGGGGGATGAAAAAATGTTTTCCGTTGCAAAGGAAAAAATCAAGCCGATTATTTCAGTCACGATAGAACAAGAAGATGCTTTAAAATCAGCCTTAAACAAAATAAAAGAACCCTTTATATTCTTAGAAAAGCAAAATAAATTATTTGCCTATGTATCTATAAACAATCAATTGCTAGAAAAGCTGACAGAGCATCATTTTTCAATAGATATGTTGCTACAACATGCCAAGTTGATCGAAAGCATTTGTCAGCTTAGTGAAAATATATCTTTGCCTTCTTTGTTTCAAATAATTGGCGAGCCCTTTGCCATCATAAAAGGCGAAGATGATAAGCCTTTAGGTTACATAAGCAGGGAAGACGTCCTGGCTGAGCTTTTTAAACAGGAGAATAAGAGCGTTGATTTACTTAAAATTATTTTAACCTCCATTCCGATGGGGATTTTTGTGTTAGATAAAGAAAAGCGCGTCATTAATTGCAATGAGGCCGGGTTACAAATGATAAAATCAACGGCCGAAAAGGTATTAAATTTTCCGGCAGAAACTATATTCAGCAAGCAGCATATTGACAATGTGTTTTCAACCGGAAAAACCCTCTTAAACCACTTGGAGATCACGAACGAAATGGGGGTCCTCGTCGATTACAGCCCAATTTTGAACTATGATGATGAAGTGGATGGGATCATTATCGTGGTCCAGGATTTACCCATGGTTGAAGAGATGGCAATGGAAATTGAGTATATTAAGGATTTGAATAAAGATTTAAATGCGATTCTTTCAAGCATTTATGACGAAATCCTTGTGGTAAACGCCAAAGGAGAATTAATAAGGTTTAGTGACAATATTATTCAAGATTTTTGGAAGGTAGATTTAAAAAAGCTAATTGGAAAAAATATTCTTGAGCTTGAAGACCAAGGGTTATTTACTCCGTCAGTTACTAGGCTTGTATTAGAGAAAAGAAAAAAAGTTTCCATTGTTCAGGAAACAAAATCTGGTCGAAAAATCCTTGCTGTTGGGAATCCAGTCTTTAATGAAAAAAATGAACTCGATCGGATTATTGTGGCATCGCGGGATATAACGGAGACTACACGTTTAAAAAGCGAACTGCTGGAAATGAGGAAAATATCCGAGCAATATAAAAAGGAATTAGATGACTTCAAATCGAAAGATCGCTTCTTAAAAAAGCTTATCTATTGCAGTCCAAAAATGGAAAAAATCATGAATCAGGTGAAGAAAATCGCCGACTTTTCCTCCACTGTTCTGCTGCACGGTGAATCGGGAGTCGGAAAAGAAGTGATCGCTCAAGCGATTCATCAATTAGGAAAACGGTCATCAAAACCATTTCTCAAATTAAATTGCGGGGCGATTCCGGAAAACTTATTAGAAAGCGAATTGTTTGGCTATGCGAAAGGCGCATTTACCGGT
Source organism: Neobacillus pocheonensis (assembly GCF_050477905.1). Taxonomy (NCBI): domain Bacteria; kingdom Bacillati; phylum Bacillota; class Bacilli; order Caryophanales; family Bacillaceae; genus Neobacillus; species Neobacillus pocheonensis. The sequence goes on from NZ_JBCNAD010000020.1 coordinate 450,962, forward strand.
GCCGATAAGAATGGAAAAGACGGATATTTTAAACAAGCTAATGAGGGAATATTGTTTCTTGATGAAATCGGTGAAATGCCGATGCATCTACAGGTGAAGCTCTTAAGGGTATTACAGGAGCAGGAGGTTATTCCCGTTGGCAGCACAAAACCAATAAAGGTCAATGTTCAAATCGTCGCCGCTACCAACAAAAAATTAGAAAAAATGGTCGAAGAAGGGACCTTCCGTGAAGATTTATTTTACCGGTTAAATGTCATCCCGATTCATATTCCGCCATTAAGGGAACGTACAGAAGATATTTCCTTGCTGGCCTTCCATTTCCTTCAGCAGCTGAATGAAAAATATGACCGAAATTATCATTTAACACCAGATGCCGTTAATGTAATGGAATTTTATCCATGGCCGGGGAATGTCAGAGAGCTGCAAAACATTATTGAACGATTAGTGGTTACTGCTGATCATCCTGCAATTGATGCAGAGTTCGTCAGCCAGTTCTTATCACTGGGCTATGAGCATAAAAAAATGAAGCCTGTTATCACAAGGGTTATTCCGTTGCAGGAGGCCATTGATCATGTCGAGGAACAGCTGATTGTTCTGGCGATGAACCAGTACAAGACAACCACTAAAGCTGCAAAGGCTTTGGGAATCAGCCAGTCGTCTGTAAGCAGGAAATATCAGAAAATCGTAAATGAGAAAAATATGAATATCGAGAATTTGTCTACTCTTTAAGCGAAAGCTGCTTCAGTTTCTAAATCTGAAGCAGCTTTTTTATTATGCAGAGAAAAATAGAGTTATGCAAAAATGCATAACCGCACTTTTATATTTTTCTAAAACAACTATTTTAGGAGGGTTTATTTTTTGGCACACTTCTTGCATTAATTGTTAATGAGAGAAATAAAGGAGGATTTGATAATGGTCGAGGTAAAAAATCGAGTGATTAACCTAAAGATGTTCATTGATGGTGAATGGAAAGATGCTGAAAATCAAGAAACACGCCCAGTTATTAATCCTGCAAATGGTGAGGTTATTTCATATGCACCAGAAGGAACAGTTGCCGATGCGCGTGCGGCCATTTACGCTGCCCGCAGAGCATTTGAAGAAGGTACTTGGTCAGGAATTTCTGCACAGGAACGGGCCTCCTATTTATTCAAAATTGCGGACAAAATTGATAAGTATGCAGAAGAGCTTACTCAGCTTGAAACGATGGATAATGGCAAACCATTAAGAGAGGCGGGATTTGATGTCAGTGATGCTGCTGCCTGTTTCCGTTATTATGCAGGACTGATTACAAAGCCGGATGGTTATACGTATCAAGTAGCCGATCCGATGCAGGCGATGGTGGTTCGCGAACCAGTTGGTGTTTGCGGGTTGATTGTTCCATGGAATTATCCCCTTTTAATGAGCGTTTGGAAAATTGCCCCTGCATTAGCCGCAGGCAATACCATCGTTTTCAAGCCTTCTGAGGTGACTCCTGTTACACCTAAAAAACTGTTTGAGATTTTTGAAGAAGTGGGGCTGCCAAAGGGTGTTGCCAATATGGTATTGGGCGCGGGACCAGTGGTAGGAAATGAAATCGCCTCCCATCCAGAAGTGGATATGGTTTCGTTTACAGGCGGCACGAAAATCGGCAAACATATCATGAAAACGGCTGCCGACACGATGAAAAAAGTATCGCTGGAGTTAGGCGGAAAATCACCGAATATCATTTTTGCTGATGCCGATTTTGAAACCGCTGTCGATTATGCTTTATTCGGAATCTATGCTGGTGCTGGTCAAGTTTGCTCGGCCGGATCAAGGATTCTTGTTGAAGAGTGTATTTACGATAAATTTGTAGAACGGTTTGTTGAAAGAGCAAAGAAAATTCAAGTGGGACCTGGCAATGATCCTTTAACAGAAATGGGACCTCTTGTAAGCAAGGAACATTTGGAAAAGGTTCTTCACTATATTGAACTTGGAAAGCAGGAAGGTGCGAAAGTTGCCTGCGGCGGCAGCAGAATCGTTTGCGATGGCTTAGAAAAAGGGTACTTTGTGGAGCCAACTGTTTTCGTGGATGTAAAGCAGGAAATGCGGATCGTCCAAGAGGAAATTTTCGGTCCTGTTGTCGTTATTCAGAAGTTCAAAGATGAAAGCGAAGCGATTAAGCTGGCAAATAGTACAGTTTATGGACTTGCTGGGGCTGTATTTAGTACCGATGGTGCCAAGGGGCTTAGAGTGATTAAGAAGCTTCGAGCCGGGATAACCTGGATTAATTCCTATCACCCAACCTATAATGAAGCGCCATGGGGCGGATATAAGCAAAGTGGAGTCGGACGCAGTTTAGGAACATTTGGTCTTGGGGAATTCCAGGAGATTAAACAGATTAATATCAATTTACAAGTAGAACCAGTTGGCTGGTTTTCAAATTAAAAGCGGAAGCGCCCGTTTAGCGACGTATGGCCTGGAGCGCTCAAACTGAGATAAAGGAAACACGAAGAGCGTAAGCGATTCGATGTTGACTTATCGTAGGGCGGAGAGCGAAGGACACTAGGCGCTGGGCGCTGGAGCTGGATAGTTATCAGAGTTCAAAGAAGAAATTTTTTTTTCAAAAAAAGGAGAGATAACATGAGTATCGATTTATCCCGAGAGACTAAGAGTGAACAAAAGAAAAATGTCACTGACTATATTAACAAGGTTTTAAGTTTAATAGAAAAAGAGCAAATCAACGAGGAAGAAGCGGCTTGGATTACAAAGGAAACCGTCGATGGCTTCCGTGAGAACGTAAACCCTGGTTTTCTGGAATACCGCAAAACCGTTACCGAGGGTGGTCAATTCGCTGCCGTTGAGTGGTCTGATAATGGTGCCTGCTTTAAGGATGTAAATGGGAAGGAATACGTTGATTGTCTTGGCGGCTTTGGGATTTACAATGTTGGCCATCGCAATCCAAAGGTCGTGAAAGCTGTAACAGATCAGCTCAAGCGTCAGGCCCTTCACAGTCAGGATCTGCTTGACCCGCTTCGAGCGATGCTGGCAAAAATTTTAGCTGATATCACCCCTGGTGATTTGAAATATGCTTTTTTTACAAATAGCGGAACTGAAAGCGTAGAGGCCGCCCTGAAGCTCGCCAAAATGTATAGTGAGCGGACGACGTTTATTTCAACCACTCGTGCTTTCCATGGTAAAAGCTTAGGTTCGTTATCAGGTACTGCCAAAGGTATGTTCCGAAAACCGTTCCTCCCATTAATTCCTGGCTTCCGCCATGTTCCTTTCGGGGATATTGACATGATGAGAAAGACTTTCGAAGTGTGCGCATCAGTAGGAGAAGATGTTGCAGCCGTTATTTTAGAACCGATTCAGGGTGAAGGCGGAATTATTCTTCCTCCGGAAAACTACTTAAAACAGGTTCGTGAGCTTTGTGATCAATACGGTTCACTGTTAATTTTCGACGAAGTGCAAACAGGAATGGGACGTACTGGAAAAATGTTTGCCGCGGAATTGTATGACGTCGTTCCGGATATTATCTGTTTGGCAAAAGCTTTTGGCGGCGGGGTTATGCCGGCGGGTGCTATTGTTGCAAAAGAGAAGGTATTTAAAAGCTGGTTTCCTAATCCGTTCATGCATACGACAACCTTCGGAGGCAATCCCTTAGCGTGTGCTGCAGCGATTGCGACCATCGGTATTTTAATTGAAGAAAATCTTCCAGAAAGGGCTGCGGTAGTAGGGGAATATTTTCTTAATGAGTTGAAAGAAGCGTCGAAAGGTCATGAAGATAAAGTACAGGAAATTCGTGGCCAAGGTTTGATGATCGGGATAGAATTCCATAAAGATGAAATTGGCTATGAGGTATCAAAAGGCATGTTTGACCGTGGAATCCTTGTTGCTGGAACACTTATCAATTCGAAGACCATCCGTGTCGAGCCTGCTCTGACAATCAGTTATGAAGAGGTTAATAAAGTGGTCAGCACTTTCAAAGAGGTATTAGAGCAGGTGAAAGCATAAAAGGGATGTAGTTAAAAGGGGGAGCACGAAAGTGGAAAAGAAATACGTCAAGCTCCAAACAGAGATACCCGGACCGAAATCGAATGAAATCTTGAAGCGAAGAAATAAATTTGTCCCAAAAGGAATCAGCAATAACTGCCAATCCTTTGTCAAAAAAGCACAAGGAGCCATGGTCGAAGATGTGGACGGTAATCACTATATTGATTTTGCTGGTGCTATTGGAACGTTAAATGTCGGACATTCTCACCCAAGAGTGGTGAGGGCCTTGCAGGAACAGGCAAGCCAATTTGTCCATACAGGCTTTAATGTAATGATGTATGAATCGTATATCAATCTTGCCGAAAGACTTTGCGGGCTTGCACCTGGTGATTTTGACAAGCAAGCCGCCTTTTTTAACAGCGGTGCTGAAGCGGTTGAAAATGCGGTGAAAATTGCCAGGAGGTATACGAAGCGTCAGGGGATTGTTTCCTTTACAAGAGGCTTCCATGGCAGAACATTAATGACGATGACGATGACAAGCAAGGTAAAGCCATACAAGTTTGGTTTTGGCCCATTCGCACCAGAAGTCTATAAGGCGCCATATCCATATGATTACCGTCGCCCGGACGGAATGAGTGAACAGCAATATACAATGATGATTATTGAACAATTTGAACAATTCCTTCTAGCAGAGGTCGCGCCAGAAACCATTGCCGCAGTAGTGATGGAGCCTGTTCAAGGTGAAGGCGGCTTTATCGTGCCGGCAAAAGCCTTCGTTCAACTGGTAAGGGAAATCTGCACTAAGTATGGCATTTTGTTTATTGCCGATGAAATACAAACGGGATTTGCTCGGACTGGAAAGTATTTTGCGATTGATCATTTTGATGTAGTTCCTGACTTGATTACCATTTCAAAATCGATGGGGGCTGGAGTTCCAATTAGCGGAGTCATTGGTCGGGCTGAGATTATGGATGCAGCTGAGGTAGGCGAAATCGGCGGAACTTACTCGGGAAGCCCGCTTGGCTGTCGTGCTGCTCTGACAGTGTTGGATATTATCGAAAGTGAAAACCTTAATGACCGGGCGGATAAGCTTGGCTCTAGAGTGATTGAAAAAATGCAGCTTCTTGCTGAGCGTTTCGCATGCATTGGAGATGTCCGTGGACTAGGGGCAATGTGTGCAATGGAAATCGTCAAGGATAGACAGTCAAAAACTCCTGATAAAGAGGCTGTAGGGAAAATTGTAAAAGCAGCCGGGGAGCGAGGTCTGATGTTACTTAGCGCTGGGTTGTTTGGAAATGTCATTCGCATTCTGATGCCATTAACAATAACAGATGACCAGCTTGAAGAAGGCTTACAAATTCTTGAGGAAGCGATTGAAGAAGTTTATCTGAATGATCCTGCCTTAACAGTTGGGGGGAAATAAAGAATGGATTTGCTTAAGCAAAAATATCAAATCTATCCAATGTATTTAAATGGAGATTGGGTTGGCAGTGACTATGAAGTTTTTACAGAAGTCATTAACCCGGCGACAAAGGAAGTTGTAGGCGCCGTTCCGACAGGTGGTGCCTATGAAGCGGAGCAGGCAGTGGATGCTGCTCATAAGGCCTTTAAGCTCTGGTCGAAAAAAACAGCGGAAGAACGCTATCAGCTTTTAATGAAATGGTTTTATTTAATAGAAAAAAATAAACATGAGATTGCTAGAATTATGACGATTGAACAAGGTAAACCGTTGAAGGAAGCACTTGGAGAGGTTCAGTACGCAAACGGATTTATCTCCTGGTATGCAGAAGAGGGGAAACGAATCTATGGAGAAACAATTCCTGCCTCTCATCCAAATAAACGAATTCTGGTAAGAAAAGAACCCGTTGGTGTCGTGGCAGCAATTACTCCATGGAACTTCCCAGCTGCAATTATTACGCGTAAAGTAGGCCCAGCACTGGCAGCTGGTTGTACTGTCGTGGTAAAGCCTGCTAATCAAACACCGCTTACAGCTTTAAAAATGGCAGAACTTGCACATGAAGCCGGTATTCCAGATGGGGTAATTAACGTCATTACCGGCAGGTCTGCGGAAATTGGAAATGTCTGGTTAAAGGATCCTCGAGTAACAAAAATAACCTTTACAGGTTCGACCGAGGTAGGGAGAACCTTGATGCGTGGCGCTGCTGAAAATGTAAAAAAGGTATCTTTAGAGCTGGGCGGGAATGCTCCATTTATCGTCATGGATGATGCGAACTTAGCAAAGGCAGCAGTCGGACTCGTTCAATCGAAGTTCCGCAATGCCGGTCAAACATGTATTTGCACGAATCGGGTATATGTTCAGGAAGCCGTCGCGGATGATTTTATTAAACTTTTTCAAATGGAATTAGAGAAGCTTACGGTTGGTAACGGACTAGAAGAGGGTATCGATATCGGCCCATTAATCGATAAAGCTGCCTATAAAAAGGTTGAAGGATTGGTCAAGGATGCACTTAAAAAGGGGGGAAAGGTCACTTATAGCGGACTTAAACCTGCTGAAGTAAATGGCTATTTCTATTCCCCGACGATCTTAACCGATGTTCACGACGATATGGAATGTATGCAGGATGAAATCTTTGGACCTCTTGCACCAATTTCTACCTTTAAAACGGAAGAGGAAGTCATTGAACGGGCCAATAACTCCCGTTACGGCTTGGCTGCCTATGTGTACACGGAAAATTTAAACCGATCATTTAGAATCACGGAGCAGCTTGAGTACGGAATCATAGGACTTAATGATTCACTTCCTTCCGCTGTCCAAGTTCCATTTGGAGGCTACAAAGAGAGTGGACTGGGTAGAGAAGGTGGTCATTTTGGGATTGAAGAGTTTTTAGAAGTAAAATATATTTCAATCGGATTAGATATTTAATCATATTTTATTAAGTAACTGCCTAATTTACTTCATTCTCCTTCCAGAGGGGAAATCACGATTAAAAGCCAGTGAAACATTCAGTGATTCTAGTTGTCATGGGGTGTTTTCTCTGGCTTTTTAAGCAGAGGATGTATGAACTTTTCAGTAAATAACTCTATTAATTAGTTATGTAGCAGGGAGGAAATTCTTTGACCGGGCCGCTGCAAGGAGTAAAAATAATAGATTTGTCACGGGTTCTCGCAGGCCCCTATTGCACGATGATCCTGGGTGATATGGGAGCAGACGTAATCAAAATTGAAAGTGTAGATTCGGGAGATGAAACAAGAGGATGGGGGCCTCCATTTGTGGAGGGAGAAAGTGCCTATTATCTTTGTGCCAACCGTAATAAAAGGGGAATTACGTTAAATATTAAAACAAAACAAGGACAAGAAATTTTAAAAAAGCTTATTTCTGATGCCGATGTAGTGGTGCAAAATTTTAAGCCAGGGACACTTGATAAATTAGGCTTGGGATTTGAGGAAATGAACAAGGTCAACGAAGGGATTATCCTCGCCTCAATAAGTGGTTTTGGATCGACCTCTGCCTTGCCAGGTTATGATTATATAATTCAAGCCATGTCGGGATTAATGAGTATTACCGGTGAAAAAGAGGCACAACCCACAAAAGTCGGGGTAGCAATAGCTGATGTCCTCACAGGTCTTTACACATGTATCGGGATATTAGGGGCACTTTTGCACCGAAATAAAACAGGAGAAGGGCAGGATATTGATATCTCCTTATTTGATTCACAGCTTGCTGGCTTAGTGAATGTCGCAAGCAATTATCTATGTTCAGGGCAAATCCCTGAACGTCTTGGGAATGCACACCCGAACATTGTTCCCTACCAGGTGTTTTCGGCCAGTGATGGAGACTTTATTATCGCAGTCGGTAATGACCAGCAATATCGTAAATTTGCCATGTTGCTTAAAGATGAATCACTTTTATCAAAGCACTACGAAAAAAATTCAAGCAGGCTGAAAAATAAGGACGGGCTCTTAAAAATAATCGCTGCAAAAATTAAAACAAGACCTAAAGCGGAGTGGAAACAACTTCTTGATGAAGCAGGTATCCCTAATGGGCCGATTAATAATGTAAAAGAGGCTTTGGAATCAGACGAAGCTGCAACAAGGGAAATGGTTGTGCAGGTGAATCATCCGGTGATTACTGACTTAAAGCTTGTCGGTTCACCATTAAAATTTTCTAGAACACCTGTAAAAATAAAACGGCATCCGCCAATGCACAGTGAGCATACCGAGGAAGTCTTGAAGAAGCTGGGGTACTCAAATATGGAAATTAAAAAAATGAAACAAGATGGAATTTTTTAAGGGGGAAGAGAAAATGAATTTTTCATTAACCGAAGAGCAAAAAAGCGTGAGAAAGGTCGTTCGTTCATTCGTGGATCGGGAAATCATTCCTTATATTAAGGAGTGGGATGAAAAGGGACATTTTGAAACGGATATTTTAAAACGATTGGCTGAACTGCAGCTAATGGGTGTATGTATTCCGGAAGAATATGGCGGGGTGGGCATGGATTATAACACACTTGCCATTGTGTGTGAGGAGCTAGAACGCGGGGATACAGCTTTTCGTACCGCAGTGTCCGTTCATACTGGCTTAAACAGCATGACGTTGCTTCAGTGGGGGACAGAGGTACAAAAGCAAAATTACCTCATCCCGCAAGCGAATGGAGATAAAATCGGCGCTTTCGGACTTACTGAACCGAATGCTGGGTCGGATGTAGCAGCACTTGAAACGACAGCAGTAAAAGACGGAAATTTTTATATATTAAATGGATCCAAAACCTGGATTTCATTATGTGATGTGGCTGACCATTTCTTAATTTTTGCCAAAACAGATCCGAAAGCTGGACACCGTGGAATTTCCTGCTTTATTGTCGAGCGAACTTTTGAGGGTGTGTCATCGAAGGCGATTAAAGGAAAATTGGGAATTCGTGCAGGAAATACTGGGGAGGTATTTTTAGATAATGTAAGAGTACCAGCTGAAAATTTGCTTGGTTTTGAAGGAGAGGGCTTCAAAATTGCGATGTCTGCTCTTGATAATGGCCGCTTTACTGTAGCAGCAGGCGCCTGCGGGACGATCATGGCCGCACTTGAAGCAAGCCTCAAATACTGCGAGGAACGAAAAACATTTGGCAAGGAAATTGGAAGACATCAACTTGTCCAACAAATGATTGCTAAAATGTCAGCAAATCTTGAGATATCACGTCTACTAGTTTTTAAAGCAGGATGGTTAAAAAATTCAGGAAAACGAAATACACAGGAAACATCCTTAGCAAAATGGATTTCTTGCGATGCCGCCTTTGAGGCAGCAAACGATGCAGTTCAAATTCATGGAGCCTATGGTTTCTCCAATGAATTTCCTGTCGAGCGCTATTTACGGAATGCCAAAGCACCAGTCATTTACGAAGGAACCAGAGAAATTCATACCATAATGCAGGGTGAGTATGCCCTCGGTTATCGAGAAGATAAAACTCTCAGAAAGATGCTTCCGGCATGGCCGTTTGAAGAAATTCTAGTTTAATTGGAGGAATTATGGTCGAAAATGGTCCATCGGTGTTTACTTGGAAGTTTATGACAAGAATTTTTCAACATTATAAAGAAGGATTCATAATTATTGACCCTGAGGGAGCAGTTCTTGTTTTTAATACAACTGCCAGAAAAATTCTGAAAGTTGATTATGCTGTCAATACCATAAAGGATTTTCCGGGAGATGAAATTCAATTTTCCCCTGCAAAAGAGAATAATGTTCTCCATTTGTTAGGGATGAAGGTCGGCGGGACGATAAGGGATTCATAGTTAAGGAGATCAAATTTGTCAACCTGGCGATCAGGTGAGAATCACATGGAAAGAGGAGGATGGAATCGTCGTCGGTCAATAGGTAGACTCTAATCCATACAAATAAGAGGAGTTGATTCGTTTGTCCAAGGAGGTACATTCAATTGATGAAGATGTTGCGGACCTTGCTAGTCTTGGTTACAAGCAAGAGTTAAAGAGAAATCTTAATTTCTTTTCCAACTTTGCCATTTCGTTTTCTTTTATTTCGGCAACGACCGGAATATTCAGCTTGTTTGGATTTGGTTTAACTACAGGAGGCCCGGCTTTTATCTGGAGCTGGCCTATCGTGTTCGTCGGTCAGCTCCTCGTAGGACTTACTATGGGAGAAGTCGCTTCTCACTATCCAGTAGCAGGCTCTATTTATCAATGGACGAAGCACCTGGTAGGTAATACCTATGCATGGTTTTCTGGGTGGATTTATTTGATCGCCTTACTTGCAACGATAGCTTCTGTTGATTTTGGGGGAGCGCCATATATAGCCCAGTTAATGGGTTTGGATGCGCAAAATCATACAGTACTTGTCGTTATTACTGCAGTATTAGTAATCCTTCAAACACTCATCAACGCATTCAGCGTAAAATTGATGGCCATAATAAATAATATTGGAATGATAGCTGAAATTGTAGCCATGATTGTGTTGGCGATTGCGCTATTTGCTGTTGGAATTCATCATCCCTTTAGCTTTACATTTGAAACGGCGGGAACCGCTGGGACAGGAAGCTATTTGCCTGTATTCCTTGTTGCCATGCTGACCTCTACTTGGGTTTTATTTGGTTTTGATTCTGCAGGTAGTCTAGCAGAGGAGGTAATTAATCCTCGCAGGGTTGTGCCGAAAGCCATTACCTCTTCATTATTTTTGACGTTTATCATTGGCGGGTTAGCTCTGTGGGCGTTTGTGCTTGCCATTCCTGATCTAGATCAGGCAATGAAAGCAGAGGTCCCTTTAACCTACATTCTGAAAAAAAACCTAGGCGCCGGGATATCGAATGCTTTTGTCGTCTTAGCCTTAGTTGCGATTTTTGTATGCGGCACGGCAGTTCAGGCCACAGTATCCCGTCTCTTATTTTCGTTTGGTCGGGATAACAAAATTCCCGGCTCCAAGCTGTGGGCTAAAATGTCAGAAAAGCATGATACACCAGTAGCGGCAATCGTATTTAGTGGCATATTTACGATACTGTTAGTCCTTTCTGCTTCAGCTGAGTCTTATATCGTCAACATATGCGTTGTCGGAATTTATCTTGCTTACTTAAGTGTGACAGTTGGCGCGCTTATTGCGCGAAGACGGGGCTGGATTTCGACTAACTCCCCTTGGAATTTAGGAAAATGGGGGTTAACTGTAAATCTTTTATCGCTTTTCTGGGGTGTTTTCGTCATTGTCAATCTTTGCTGGCCACGCTCACCGGAACAACCTTGGTATATGAATTATTCTGTCCCTTTATTGGCCATAGCAGTCTTGTTAATAGGGGCTGTATACTATTTTTCATCTGTGTATCCACGTGATAAGGCCATACTAGGAAACTCTGAACCTGCAAGTTTCGGACTTAAGAAAGATTCCTAAAAGATCTATATGGTCGATTCAACTAATAAAAAACAAGCCGTGATACGAGAAATTTTTGCTCACGGCTTGTTTTTTTATGGTCTGGTAACTTTTTGTAAGTTTCCAATCAATTGGTTCATTTTTAAAAGCATTTCCCCATATTCCCCTTTTGAGAGACCGAAATGAGGAATACACTTTTCAGGCAGTTCAAGTGCTTCTTCTTTAAGGTTGTTGCCCTTTTCGGTCAGTTCCACAAAAACTTTGCGTTCATCTTCACTTGCACGTACCCGAATTAACAGGCCCATCGCTTCCATACGTTTTAACATCGGAGTCAGTGTGCCACTGTCTAAATAAAGGAGTTCTCCAATATCTTTAACTGTTAAACGTTCATGCTCCCATAAAACAGTTAATGTTAAAAATTGCGGGTAAGTAAGTTCGAGCTTTTCTAATATTGGACGGTATAACCGGGTAATTTCCCTTGAACAGGCGTATATCGCAAAACATAACTGATTATCAAGCTTTAAAAAATCTTCTGAGTTCAAATGCTTAATGCCTCCTGGCCTATTTAATTGTACACAATTAAATTTATATAAATTTATATGAAATGTCAATCGTATTACTTAATATCTGTAAAAATAGATAATTTACTTTAAAAAAATAGTATTGCTGTGTTACGATAGCGTATAAAAGTAAACTTAGAAATGAGGGTGAGAAAGTTGATTAAAACAATATTGTTTGACGTTGATGGGGTGCTTTTAAGTGAAGAGCATTATTTTGATGCGTCTGCCCTAACCGTGTGGGAGATGCTCATTAGTTACAATTACTTAGCTTTGTCACCTGAGAAATTTAAAACAGAATATAGCGAATATGAGATTAAGGAAATAAGGGAACTAGTGTTTGAACATGACAACGTCCTAAAATTTATGAAATCCCGCGGCCTAAACGCAAACTGGGACATGATCTACCTCGCATTTAGCTATCAATTAATCCATCTGTTATCGCAGATAAAGGAAACAGAATATGAAAAAATCAGCCAATGGTGTCAGGCACCATTTAATCGAGAAAAACTTTTAGAAATTGGCAGGGTGCTTAGTAACTATAATGTGAAACTTGATTTTAATTTGTTTGTTGGTGATTTTGAGAGATCTAACTCTACGAAGCAGGAGCTGTTAGAGTACCTAAATGAGGTTGCCAAGGAAAAGCTGGGGGTAGAAACGTCCGCTTTCAAGGGGAAGGATGAGCTTTGGTCCATTTGTGAGCATGTTTCCCAGGAATGGTATGTAGGGGATGAAAATATTCTCGCATCTACTGGAAGTCCATCTGTGCAAACGGGTAAGAAAGGTTATCTTGCGTATGAAACAACATTAGCTCCCCAAGAAGAAATTGATGAACTATTTGGATTCTTGCGCGCTAATGGCTATGAAATCGGAATTGGCACAGGAAGACCCGAGCTTGAAACCATCCAGCCATTTCAACATCTAAACTGGTTCCGGCATTTTGATCGGAATAGAGTGGTTACAGAAGATGATGTCCTAAAAGCGGAAAAACAGCTTCCCGAACGAAAATCTCTATCTAAGCCACATCCGTTTACATATATTTTTGGTCTTCATCGAAAAGGTATATCCGTTGAAGAATGCTTAAATCTGGCATTGCCGATAGAAAACGGGGAAACTCTTCTTATCGTGGGTGATTCATTGGCTGACCTTCTGGCTGCAAGACAAATGGGCTGCCAATTTGCTGCCGTTTTAACCGGATTGTCCGGTAAAGATGCCAGAAGTGAGTTTGAGAAGCATAAAGCGGATTATATTTTGGACTCTGTGCTTGATTTGAAAGGAATACTATAAAGCAAAGGTTAAATTTCAAAAAAATGGTTGCCGTGTTTGATTCGCCGATAAAGTGGTTAAATTCGCCGATAAAATTGAAAATTCGCCGATAAAATCTCAGATTCGCCGATAAACTTGTGAAATTCGCCGATAAATCCCAAAACTACGATAATAGGGTGTAATCTTACACTTTAGATTAGGATTTTAGGAGTTTATAACTCGAAAAAAATCATCAAACTTTGCCATAACAGCCAAAACAAAAGAAAATACTAAAAAAGAGGGATTGCAGTACATCGCAATCCCTCTTTCCTATTATTTATATACTTTCCACCTTTGCCGGTTCCACGCTACTAGGGTCTAATGAATCCACATTTGTTAATTCTAATAATTGCGCTTCCTCTAAACCTTCAATTTGAGTTAATTCACCAAGCACATTCGCTTTTAATGTTTTATCCAAAGTCAAGACCATGATTGCTTCTCCGCCAACTTCAGTTCTACCTACCTGCATCGTACCAATATTGATTTGGTAGTCGCCTAGTAGGGAACCAACCTTTCCAATCATACCTGGCACGTCACGATGCTTAATATACAAGAGGAATTTTTCCGGCTTAACATCAATGCGATATTCGTTAATTTTTAAAATTCGAGCACCATAACCGTTTAAGACAGTTGCTCCAATTTTAGCCGTTTCAATCCCATTGGAGACAGATAGCTCCATAAAATTCGCAAACCCTTTATTGGTAGCATTCTTCTGAACATTATATGAAACACCCTGCTCCTTTAAAAGATGAAGAGCATTAATAAGATTAACAGAATCACTTAAATGATAAGATAGAACACCTTTTAACAGAGTACGAGTTAATAATTCTGTATCTTCATCAATTAAATCGCCATAATAATTGATTTCGATTTTAGTAGGAGCTTGCTTTTTCAACAGCTGGATTACTAGCTGCCCCATTTGATCGCCAAGTAATAAATACGGCTGAAGCTTCGCTTGGGTTTCGCCTGACATTTGCGGCATATTGACTGCATTTTTAATAGATTGAGTTTCAAAAATCTCGATAATTTCGGCACTTACCTCTTCTGCGACCTTTTCCTGTGCTTCCACTGTTGATGCACCAAGATGCGGCGTTACAATGATATTAGGATTCTGCAGCAATTCAGGATCGGCCACTGGTTCTTTTTCAAATACATCAAGTGCTGCACCAGCTACATGTCCTGCCACAATCGCACGTACTAATGCTTTTTCGTCAATGATCCCACCGCGGGCACAGTTGACAAAGCGTACGCCTTTTTTCGTTTTTGCTAAATAATCATCATTGATGATTCCTCTTGTGTCATTGGTCAATGGTGTATGGATAGTAATAAAATCGGATTCCGCGGCAATTAAATCAAGGCTCGCTTTAGTGATGCCCAATTTTTTTGCCCGGTCTTCGGTTAAGTACGGGTCAAAGCCTAAAATGTTCATGCCGAAGGCTTTAGCGCGTTTTGCCACTTCTGTCCCGATTTTACCCATGCCGATAACGCCAAGCGTTTTTTTGTACAACTCGACCCCTTTAAAGGAGTTGCGGTCCCATTCACCACCCGCCGTTTTTTGGTGGGCTTGGGGAATTTTTCGCGCTAATGATAACATCATTGCCAATGTATGCTCAGTAGCAGCCATTGTATTGGCACCAGGAGCGTTTATGACGATGATTCCTTTCCGTGTTGCCGCATTTACATCAATATTATCGACACCTACGCCTGCTCTGGCAATCACGCGAAGCTTACCTGCTGCTTGAAGAAGTTCCTCAGTTACCTTAGTTTGACTTCTCACAATCAAAGCGTCGTAATCGCCAATAATGTTTTTTAACTCCTCAGTTGGAAGAGTCGGCTGCCTCTCTACCACAAAATGAGGGTGCTCAATTAAACTCTTTAAACCCGTATTGCTGATACCGTCAGTTACAAGTACTTTATACATCAAAACCATCCTTTCCCTATTTAAAAATAAAAAAGTCCCTCATAACACAGACATAGTAGTTGTGTTATGAGGGACGTGAAGTAACGTGGTGCCACCCTCTTTTGCTGCAAAAAATAGCTGCAGCCTCGAAAAAAAGTAACGGTTTTAACCGGGCTAGCCTACTCAGACTTTCAGCAGCCAGTTCAGAAGGGCTGGGCGTTTTAAGCATAGGCACCGGTTCGCAGCAACCACCGGCTCTCTGAAGCCATTTCTTAATGCCGTCTTCATCATTACATGTTATATTTAGAATTAAGAGAAATTTCAAAATATAAATCGAATATAGGGATTATTCTACAACCATACCTTCAGAATTGTAAAGGGATAAAGTAGAAAAAAATTTACTTTTATAAAATGAAATTTTTACTTAAAAATTAGAATCCAATAATGGCGCAGTGGTAAGCGTTTACACCATAAAATAGTGAAAACAAATCTATTGTAAAAAAATAAAGAGAGTCATATAATGTCTACAATACAAATACATTTGTGCGTGACAAAAGGACATAAACTGGAGGGGAAATCATGAAAGCCATATCGATTGGATTATTAGGTCTGGGCACCGTTGGTTCAGGTGTTGTGAAAATCATTAAAAACCATCAGGATAAATTAATGCACCAAGTAGGTTGTCCTGTTGTCATCAAAAAAATCCTCGTTCAGGACTTACATAAAACGAGACCAGTAGAAATAGAAACCAGTCTTTTAACTTCGACTGCCGATGATATCCTATTTGATAAAGAAATTGATGTTGTCATCGAGGTAATGGGCGGTGTACAAGAAACGAAGGATTATCTCATTACAGCACTCCGCCAAGGAAAACATGTAGTGACAGCCAATAAAGATTTAATGGCCCTACACGGTTCTGAGCTGCTTACTGTTGCGTCTGAACATGGCTGTGACCTGTTTTACGAAGCAAGTGTTGCCGGTGGTATTCCTATTTTAAGAGGCTTAGTTGATGGTCTTGCCTCAGATCGCATTACTCAAATGATGGGAATTGTAAATGGAACGACCAATTATATTTTAACGAAAATGAGCAATGAAGGAAGATCCTATGACGAGGTTCTTAAAGAAGCACAGGTGCTTGGTTTTGCGGAAGCAGATCCTACCTCTGATGTAGAAGGATTAGATGCAGCACGAAAAATGACAATCCTTGCTACACTAGGTTTTTCGATGCATATTGATTTAGAAGATGTAAAAGTAAGCGGAATATCAAATATCACGGAAGAAGATCTACGTTATGGAAAACAACTAGGGTATACAATGAAGTTGATTGGATATGCCCATCGTGAAGGAGAAAAAGTTGAGGTAAGTGTAGCACCAACCTTCTTATCCGACAACCATCCGCTAGCCTCAGTGCAAAATGAATATAATGCTGTTTACGTCTACGGGGAAGCAGTCGGTGAAACGATGTTTTATGGGCCAGGTGCAGGAAGTTTGCCTACGGCAACGGCTGTTGTTTCAGACCTAGTTGGCGTCATGAAAAACTTGAGGCTGGGTGTAAACGGAAAAAGCGCTGTGACACCTCAATATCCAAAGCTCTTAAAAGACGATGGAGAAAAGTATTCTAAATATTTCTTGCGCATTCATGTAAAAGACGAGGTCGGCGTCTTTGCCGATATTACCTCTGTTTTTGCTAAACATGGGGTTAGCTTTGAAAAAATACTTCAGCTGCCAATCAAGAAAAATGAAACATCAGAAATTGTGTTAGTCACACACCGTGCTTCATTAACAAATTATGATAAAATCTTACAAGAATTATATGATATCCAAGCAGTCAAGGAAGTAAAAAGTGCATATCGGGTGGTGCGTAAATCGTTATGAGATGGCCAGGTTTATTAGAAGCATATAAAGAATTTTTACCAATTAACAATGAAACTCCTAAATTGACCTTACATGAAGGAAATACACCTTTAATCCAACTTGAACGCCTTTCAAAGGAATGGGATGTCGAGCTTTATGTGAAATTTGAAGGAGCGAATCCGACTGGGTCCTTTAAGGACCGCGGGATGGTCATGGCTGTTGCTAAAGCGGTGGAAGAAGGCAGCAAGACGATTATTTGTGCCTCAACCGGTAATACTTCTGCAGCAGCGGCTGCTTATGCGGCCCGCGCAGGCTTAAAATGCATCATCGTTATTCCTGAGGGGAAAATTGCAATGGGCAAGCTTGCTCAAGCCATGATGTACGGTGCCGAAATTATCTCGATTGAAGGAAATTTCGACCAAGCACTGCAAATGGTTCGTAATATCAGTAAAGAAGAACCAATTACTCTGGTCAATTCAGTCAATCCTTTCAGACTTGAAGGACAAAAAACAGCGGCCTTTGAGGTTTGCGATCAGCTCGGATTTGCACCAGAAATTT
Organism: Neobacillus pocheonensis; assembly: GCF_050477905.1. Classification (NCBI taxonomy): domain Bacteria; kingdom Bacillati; phylum Bacillota; class Bacilli; order Caryophanales; family Bacillaceae; genus Neobacillus; species Neobacillus pocheonensis. Next base: position 468,408 of record NZ_JBCNAD010000020.1, read on the forward strand.
TAGCGATTCCAGTTGGCAATGCCGGAAATATTAGTGCTTATTGGAAAGGCTTTAAGGAATTTGCAGATAAGAAGGGTACTGGATTGCCGAGAATGTTTGGATTTGAAGCAGCAGGAGCCGCTGCTCTTGTCCATAATCGCGTCTTTGAAAATCCGGAAACCATTGCAACAGCGATTCGAATTGGAAACCCGGCAAGCTGGGATTTAGCTGTTTCTGCCGTTCAGGAATCAGATGGACTATTTGATGAAGTTAGTGATGAAGAAATTTTAGCGGCCTATAAAAAATTAGCCTCTTCAGAAGGTGTTTTTGTTGAGCCAGCTTCGGCTGCTTCCCTCGCCGGAGTGTATAAAAGCATCCAAAAAGGAAAAATCGCAAAAGGGACAAAAATTGTTGCTGTCGTGACAGGTAATGGCTTAAAGGATCCTGATACTGCTATTAATACCAGCCTCATTCACCCGGTACAGCTGCCAAATGATGAAAAAGCTGTTACAGACCATATTCGAGGGGTTGTTTTGAATGCCTCTAAATAATCGCTTTATTATTAAGGTTCCGGCAAGTACAGCCAACCTAGGGCCAGGCTTTGATTCCATTGGCCTTGCGCTGGATTTATACCTTACGTTAGAGGTTGAGGAAAGCAGCAGTTGGGAATTTTCTTCTACTACTGAAGAACTGAAAGAGCTACCAAATGATGACCAGCATTTTATCGCTCAAGTGGCCATAAAAACGGCTGAGAAATATGGAAAGTTTTTACCGCCATGTAAGGTGAAAATCGAAAGCGAAATCCCTTTAGCACGTGGATTGGGCTCAAGTGCATCAGCCATCGTTGCTGGAATCGAGCTTGCTGATAGTATTGGGAACTTAGGATTAACAAAACAAGAAAAGACTTTCTTAGCTACAGAATGGGAGGGGCATCCTGATAATGCTGGGGCTTCTGTTCTTGGGGGACTGGTTATCGGAAGTTATCAACAAAAAGAGGTGGATATACTGTCCTTCACAAACCTTTCTTTTGAAGTGGTTGTGGCCATCCCAGAAGAAATCTTATTGACGAAGGATTCACGTGATGTCCTCCCAGAAGCTTTTTCACGGCAGGAGGCAATCCAAGCATCATCAAATGGTAATCTTTTGGTCGCAGCGCTCTTAAGCCAAAACTGGGAAATCGTGGGTAAAATGATGGAGAAGGATCTCTTTCACCAGCCATACCGCAAACCGCTCATCTCTTTTTATGAAGAGGTTGAGCAGGCAGCAAAATCTAATGGGGCTTTTGGAGTGGCATTAAGCGGCGCTGGTCCGTCAGTCATTTGCTTTGCGGAAAAAGGGCAGGGAAAACTGCTAGCTCAAATGCTGCAAAGCGATTTTCCAGAAATGAATGTGAGGCTTCTCAATATTGATAATGAAGGAAGCTGTGTTAAAGAGGTTGAAAAGTTTGTAAAATAAATCTACTAAAAGTAAAGGGCAGCCCTATAGCTGCCCTTTTTCTATCTTATCAAGATATTGCTCAAAATCCTCTTTTCTTAATGGTTTACTAAATAAATAGCCCTGCATTTGAACACAATTTTTTGAGAGTAAAAACTCTTTTTGGAACTCTTTTTCAACGCCCTCTGCAATAACATTTAAATGAAGACTCCGTGCAAGGTTGATAATTGCCTCAGGAATTTCTGAATTTCCCCAATCCTCTTTTATGTCCTGGATGAAGGACTTATCAATTTTTAAAGTATTGATAGGTAAATTCCTTAAGTAATTTAAAGAAGAATAACCTGTTCCAAAATCATCAATTGAAATAGAAATTCCAGCATTTTGCAAAGATTGAAGTGATGAAACGATATCGGATGAATTATTGAGGAGAATACTTTCAGTAATCTCAATTTCAAAATTTTTTGGAGCTAAACCAGTTTCATTTAATATTTCCTTAACTTGATTAACCATGGTGCATGGCTCTTGAAATTGTCGTGCCGAAAAATTCACCGAAATAGATAAAGGGGTGGAGCGATTCTTGTTCCATTGGCTCACTTGCCCGCAGGCCATTTTCATCACTATTTCCCATAAAGGCTGAATTAAGCCTGTTTCTTCAGCAATCGGGATAATTAGTTCTGGCGACACGAATCCTAATTCTTCATCAGTCCATCTGAGTAAAGCCTCAGCGCCAAAAATAGTACCTGTTACAGCATTGAATTTTGGTTGATAGTATACTTCAATTTTTTCATTTTCAATCGCTTTTCTTAAGCGTGATTCAAGACGTGGTCTGCCTATATTCGATTTCATTAATTGCTCAGAATATACCGTTAAACGGTTGCCCCCCATTTTCTTTGCATTATACATAGCCATGTCGGCATAGATAACGAGGGTGTCAAAGTTTTCTGTATGTTCCGGATATAAACTGATTCCACAGCTTGCGCCAAGATAAATCTCGTTCCCATCTAAAGAAAACGGTTTCCTTAAACTCACCACAACTCTTTCGGCTGCTACTTTTGTTTCTTGGAAATCATAATTTACTAATAAAATAATGAATTCATCGCCGCCCTGACGGGTAATGATGTTCTTTTCTTCATCAGGCAGGCATTTCTTTATTCTATCCGCAACGGTTTTGAGCAGTTCATCCCCTTTGTTATGGCCAAAAGAATCATTCACCTGTTTGAAGCGGTCCAAATCGATAAATAAAACCGATAAAGTTTCACCGCTTTCTTTGGAATCAATGATTTGTTTTATTTTTTCTTGAAAATATCTCCGGTTAAGCAAACCGGTTAACGGGTCATGATAGGCCTGGTATTCAATAAGTTCCTTACTTTGTTTTAAGTCATCTACATAGCTGCGCAAATGGTTGGATAAGGCATTCACATTTTCCGTAAGCAGACCTAATTCATCTTTTCGGTTTAAGTGTAGGTGCTTTCCAAAATTGCCTTGGGCAATCTCATTTACTTGTTCGACAATATAACCAATTGGCTGGGTAATGGACCGTGAAAATACGAAACTGACGATTAATACGATAATCATGATAGCGATGGATAGAAGAATATGTACCATTAGCTCGTGAGCAAGTTCTTGTTGAATAAGTCCATAATTATAGACGAGCTCGATTACAATAGGGTCCCCGTTAAATACAGGTACAAAAGTTTTCATGATGTTTTTGCCATTAATATGTCCCCGGTAAGACTGGACTTCTTTTGACTTTATAGCCTTTTTGATAAATTCAGCATCTGTTTTAACATTAGGGTAGTTATAATTTCCGTACCAATAGGGTTCGGCAGAAATTCGAGTATAGCTTTGTCCATTAGAATGGACAATCTCTTTCTTTTTTCCAAAGTGCTTTGGATTAAGGACAATTAACTCTAATATCCCACGTTCTTTCGTAAAATCTTTAATAATTTTCTGTGGACCAAATCGTTCCTCATATTCTAATACTTCGCTGTCGCGAAAAAAGGGGTTAATAATATAATTCGTTGAACCATCATAATAGTAGCCCCATTTATCTATATGTTCTGGATTGGAATCAGCAACCTCAATCGGCCCTGACCAATAATCCGGTAAGGTGATTCCTTTTCCAACTTTAACGGGAACTAACGAGAAGAGCTGTTGGAAGGCATCATACCAATAGCCCCAATCATGTGTGGACATATTGATTTCTTCAGAATCTGAAGATCTAACTCCGATAATGTCATCGTCAGCTTTAGCTAGCAATGTTATATGTGAAACGCCTACTTCTTTTGCTAAGGTTACTAGCTGTTCATTTGTAATATCTTGATATCTAGCAGGCAGCTTCTTTCTTATAGCTAAAGAAGCGATTCTTAAGTCTCTGCCAAGAATATTTTCTACATATAGAGAGCCTTCCTTTGTATTTTTGACCTGGAAGGAAACTTCTTTAGTAATGGTCGTTATTTCACGCTCATTATAATCTAGAAGCTGATATTTTGAACGGTAATAATGTAAAGCATTATTAGTTACTAGAATTAAAAAAACTAATAAACAAAAAATGAGCGGAAGCTTTTTCTTGATGGACAATGACACAACACTCCCATAAGCTATTTGCTCAATTAGACTGAGCAAATAGCTATTTTGTTATCCTGCCAAGTAAGCTTAGCCCTTTACGCCGTGCAGCCATTCTTGGTAGCATTCATCACAAAGAGTTTCATCTCTTTCCGAGTCTGCTGAAAAAAAAGAAACAAAATGAAGCTGTTTTTCCTCAATTTCCTCAGTACAATAGAAACACTTTTCTGTCATGGATATCCTCTCCTTAAAAAAATAATGATAGCTTAGTTTTTTCAAGGGATAAGGGTTTTATTACATTAAAAGTCGTGTTCTAATATTGGCTTTTTTTGCCGCAGTTAGCACAATGAAGTTGGGGGACTCTCAATATAAAGGGAGTGATGGCATAGTTCATCACTCCTTTGTCTTTTTTATTAAACATATTGAACGATTTTTTCAGACTCTAAGCATTCTTCTAAAATCCAATGCCATTTCCCGTGTCCTGAATCGGTATTAATGTGCCCAGCATTTGGGAAAGTGACAGCAGGAAGGGTTAAGTTTAAATATTGTTTTGCATCCTCCATGCTGCAGTATGGGTCATTGGTTGAATGGACAAATAATGTATCTTCTGATAATCTCGACAAATTCGTTTTATTTAAAGGGACTGGATAGAAAGATGTTGCTTCCGGAAGAATGAATGCTGGTGAAGGCGGTGCGACAAGAATAACACGATCTGCAATCCTCTTGTTATGAAGTGCTGCATAGTGGAGCCAAAGGACACAACCCAGGCTATGTGTAATAACTGTCAGGTTATCGTTCTCAGGGATTGTTTTTAAAGCAGAAGATAATTCTTCCAGCCAGATTTCTAAATTTGGTGAATCGAAGTTTGAAAAGATTGGGTAGCAAACGTGAAAATTTCTTTGCTTTAAATCGTGTGCTAACCAAGACTGCCAATGGTCAGGACCGCTTCCCCCTAATCCATGGATGATAAGAAAGCTCTTTTGATTCATTTAAAACACCCCTTTTATCAAATAAAGTTTACAATTCCGATGAATTTAATTGGTTTTATTGAATTATAACGTCTTTATTAATAAATGACAATTAGTTTTTAAAAGATATTTGCATTTGCCATGATAAACAATCAATATTAATAGATACGCTTATATAGAAAGCAGGGGTATTTTTGTCAGATTTTTTATCATTAGGTATTTCAAATTCAATAGTTGATAAATTAAATAAATTCGGAGTGGCCATTCCAACTCCGATTCAAGAAAAAGCCATACCGAAGCTAATGGGAGGTAAGGATATTATCGCTCAAGCACAAACGGGAACTGGAAAGACGTTTGCCTTTATCCTGCCCATCCTCGAAAAAATCGACCGTGGCGCCGCTCATGTTCAAGCCCTTATAGTCACTCCAACTAGGGAATTAGCCTTGCAAATTACAGACGAAGTAGAAAAATTAACATCGGACATCGAGGGAATTGATGTATTGGCCGTATATGGTGGGCAGGATGTTGAAAAGCAGTTAAAAAAATTGAAAAAAGGTATGCAGATTGTTGTTGGAACACCAGGCAGGCTGTTAGATCATATTAGAAGAGAAACGGTTGACCTATCAGAAACCTCCTTTCTTGTATTAGATGAAGCCGATCAAATGCTTCATATTGGCTTTTTGAATGAAGTAGAGGACATCATTAGTGAGACCCCGACCAGCCGTCAGACGATGCTGTTTTCCGCAACAATCCCGTCTGAGGTAAGAAAACTAGCACATAAACATATGCGTTCGCCTGAATATATTCAGGTGGAAAAAACACAAGGTCCTGCAGATAATGTTAAACAAATTGCGATTCATACCGTTGACCGGGCTAAGCAGTCAACACTTATTCAATTGATCGAAACGCACCGGCCGTTTTTAGCGGTTATTTTTTGCCGGACAAAACGAAGGGTAAGCAAACTTTATGAAGTGCTAAGGGCTCAGCGATTTTCCTGTGATGAATTACATGGTGATTTGTCTCAAGCAAAACGTGAGCAAGTCATGAAGCGTTTTAGGGATGCTGAGATTCAATTGTTAATTGCTACAGATGTGGCAGCGAGAGGACTTGATGTCGAAGGGGTAACACATGTGTTTAACTATGATATTCCCCAGGACAGCGAGAGTTATATACATCGAATCGGGAGAACTGGCAGAGCAGGAATGAAAGGGTTAGCGATAACCTTTTACTCCTCTGCAGATCGTCCGACCCTGGATATGATTGAAAAAGAACTCAATATAACCATTCAAAAACAAAACGTGGGGAATTCCGGTAAGGAAAAAGACACACAACCAGCCCGTCCTACTGGTCAAAAAGGGAACGATAATAAGACTAATCGAAAAGGGAAAATGGAACGAAAGAGTGAGGGTTCGCAGAAATCGAAAATGAAATCAAACTCTAATCGACCAGGAAAGAAAACGACGACGAAAGAACAAGATAAGAAGCAAAGCTCGATAAAAGGAAAACGAAATAGTTCTCCATCTCAAGGCAGAGCTGGAAGGAACAATACCAAGTCGGGTTCAGGAAGACAAAAGCAGAGGTAATTTTTGAAGAATAAAAGGGACTGAAATTGGATTTCAGCCCCTTTTTTTATTTTATCCCCCTATTTTAATTCCAGTGTTCGATTTAACCAGTACTTCTTCATATTTTTTCACATCAACCTTTTGGCTTGAGAAGATGGTTCCAAGGAAACCAGCCAAAAATCCAAGCGGAATCGAAACAATTCCTGGAGTCGTATAGGGGAATAGCGGCTCTCCTACAAAGATGGCTTTGCCAACTTCAGGGCTAAAAACATTCGGGCTAATCAGAACAAGACCGATAGCGGAGATGAGTCCAACAACCATTGCCCAAACAGCACCTGTTGTATTAAATCGTTTCCAATAGATTGTATAAATAATAACTGGAAGGTTGGCGCTTGCAGCTACTGCAAAGGCAAGCGAAACTAAGAAAGCAACGTTTAGAGTTTGTGCCCCTAAAGCAAGAATAATAGAAATGACCGAAACTCCGATTGCGGCCCAGCGTGCCATACTAACCTGTTGTTTTTCTGTTGCTTTTCCTTTGCGGAGAATTTCATTATAGAAATCATGGGCAAAGGCTGAGGCAGCCGTTAGAACAAGACCTGCAACAACTGCCAGGATAGTAGCAAATGCAACAGCTGAGATAAAGGCAAAGAGCATATTTCCACCAATGGCTTTTGCCAATAATGGAGCAGCCATATTTCCAGCCGGATTTGCCGCAATGATTTCACTATTGCCGACAAACTTGGCAGCACCGAAGCCAAGGAAAATCGTCATGACATAAAATAGGCCAATAATCCATGTTGCATAGACGACAGAAGAACGAGCCGTTTTCGCATCTTTTACTGTAAAGAAACGTACTAGAATATGAGGCAAGCCCGCCGTCCCTAGTACAAGCCCCATGTTAAGAGAAATTGTATCAAGCCCGATTTTGTATTTAACACCCGGGTTTAAAAAAGATTCCTTCAGCGGAGTGGCCGTTTTCATTTGCGCAAACATATCCGCTATACTCCAGTTAAACTTTGCAAAAACAATGATGGAAATGACAAAGGTACCGCCCATTAATAGAATCGCTTTTATAATTTGTACCCAGCTTGTGGCGTGCATTCCTCCGAAAATAACGTAGACCGTCATTAACACGCCAACAATTAATACAGATGTGGTATATTCTAAACCTAATAATAGTTTAATAAGTGCTCCTGCCCCAACAAGCTGAGCAATCATATAAAAAATTGAGATCGCCATCGTGTTCATGGCCGCAAAACCGCGTATCTTTTTTGTATTAAACCGAGCGGCAATCATATCGGCAAAAGTATATTTACCTAGATTCCGAAGCGGTTCGGCTACTAAATAAAGAACCACTAGATAGGCTACAAGGAAACCGATACTATAAAAAAATCCATCAAAACCCGTTAAGGCGACAGCCCCGGCAATCCCCAGAAAGGATGCAGCAGACATATAATCACCAGCGATAGCCAGCCCATTTTGCCAACCTGTCAGTCCCCCGCCGGCTGTATAGAATTCACTCGCATTTTTGGTCCGTTTAGAAGCGTAATAAGTAATGACTAACGTTACTAAAACGATAGCGAGGAACATGATAAAAGCAGGTATATTCATCAGCTATTTCCCCTTTCCTCGACAACTTTATTAGCCAACTCATCAAATTTGGAAGCCTTTTTTGAATAAAGCATGCATAATCCCCAGGTCATAATAAATTGCAGGAATGCAAACACCCAAGCCCAAGAAATGCTGCCAATAAATTTGTGGTTTAAGACGGTTGAATAGGACGTTAAAATTGGTAATGCAAAGTAAAAACAGAAGAAAAAGATTGTAATAGGAATGATAAATTTTTTCTTTTCGGAGAGTAATGCTTGAAACGAAGCTGACTGAGCAATTGAACTGTAATCGTTTTCAGAAGTATCCTTAATTTTATTGGCCTCCATACGGAGATCCCCCTCTCTTATAAACCCTTTGTTTTATTTATGAGAATAAAATAAAGACATTGCTGATTGGTCAATAGTTGAAGTTTCGGTGAGGTAATAGCCGGATGATTTAATAGAGGAATATATGAATGCAGTTTTTCGTCCTCCCTTTCTAACTGACTTTTCTGAAAATTTGAAAACTAACACAATTATCATTATAGTAATAATCTTTTTAAAAGCGCAAGGGAATATTTGAAAAATAGGAAAATTTTAGTATAAATTAGCTAGTAAAAGTAAAAAAAGAAAACCCTTGCTTCGCAAAGGTTTTCTAAGTATGGAGACTATCGGGATCGAACCGACGACCTCTTGCATGCCATGCAAGCGCTCTCCCAGCTGAGCTAAGCCCCCAGATATTCGGTACAAGTAGAATTATATCCGGATTTTGCATTTCGTGCAAGAGGAAATTTTTAAAAAAAGGGCAAAATAATTGCCCTCAGCTAATGCTCTCAATTTCAACTCTTTTAACACCCTCTAAATCGGAAACAAAAGCATAGACATCCGTTGTCTTTTCTCGGTAATCTACAGCTACTACTATATGCACTAGATGATCACCATTATCCAAATCTTTAATACGAAGCCTGCGAATAATATATTTTTTCTCTAATAAGTAAGTAATAGCTTTATCAATTTGATTTTTATCTCTAATAAACAACTGCAGACTGACTTCTCTCTCCCGCAATTGTTTAGGGCCAAACAGTTTCATTAAGAAAGGAATTAATTCTACACTAATAATTAGCAGGGCTACGCCAACAAATGCTTCTAAATAAAAGCCAGCACCAACGGCAATACCAATTCCGGCCGCACCCCATATCATCGCAGCGGTGGTTAGCCCTGAGATGCTATCATTACCTCGTCTTAAGATGACGCCAGCACCCAAGAATCCGATTCCGGAAACGATTTGTGCTGCCAAACGGAGAGGGTCCATTGTTATTTTTACGTCTGGGGAATTTGGAAACAGATATGCAGATTGAATCGAAACGATGGTCAACAAACAACTTACAACAGAAATCACCAAACTTGTCTTAAGACCTACCGGCTTTCTCTTTAATTCTCGTTCAAGGCCGATAATAAGCCCAAATACTGCAGATATTCCCAGCTTGATTAATATATCATTATCCATGGTTGACATATACATTCACGTCCAATTTAATAATCAGTTAGCAGAAGTTTTGATAAATTAATAGAAAATATTATAGGATTACATTAATATATTTGAAACTTTACTTAATTTTACACATAAAGGAGTCCATTATGGAAGAACCAAAAATAAATCCGTATGCCGTATTGGCAATAGGGGTACTATCTGTATCTGCTTCAGCTATATTTGTTAAACTCAGTACAGCACCCTCAGGGGTAATCGCATTTTATCGCTTATTTTTTTCAGTCCTTTTCATGCTCCCCATTTTTTTAACGAAGCATGTGAAAGAACTGAGACTGATAACGAAAAAGGACTGGCTTTTTGCGGCCATTGCTGGAATATTATTAGCCTTTCATTTCATCCTATGGTTCGAATCGCTTAATTACACTTCGGTTGCAAGTTCTACAGTCCTTGTCACTCTGCAACCTTTATTTGCTTTTGTTGGAACGTATTTTTTCTTTAAGGAGAAATTATCAAGTAAAGCTATCCTTAGCGGCATCATTGCTGTGGCAGGAAGTATTATTATCAGTTGGGGGGATTTCCGAATAAGTGGAACGGCACTCTTTGGAGATATCATTGCCTTAATTGCCTGTATACCCGTAACAGCCTATCTGTTATTTGGCCAAAATGTTAGAAAAAGGGTATCACTAATTACTTATACATTTATTGTTTATTTTATGAGTACGATAACGCTATTAATTTATTGCTTAGTAGTTGGGGAGTCTTTATTCCCTTATTCTTCAAGCAATTGGACTTATTTTATTTTACTTGCTCTGTTTCCTAATTTACTTGGACATACTTTGTTTAACTGGTCGATAAAATGGCTAAGCACGTCCACTATTTCTATGGCTATTTTGTTTGAACCTGTAGGTGCAACGATTCTTGCGTATTTTTTACTTAGCGAAAATGTCTTTTGGACACAAATAATAGGAGGGATTATTGTCATAGGAGGAATTTTATTATTTGTAATTGATGAAAGAAAAATGAAATTAAAAGGTGAAATAAAAAGTACCACTTAAAGACGTTATTCACCTTCTATCATTATCACTTAGATAAGTAGAAGGTGAATTTATCTTTTTGGCTCTGTTAAACGATATTGTTGTTTTTTTATACTCTGTTGATTGGATTGGAAGGCGCTCGACTCCTGCGGGAGTACGGGGCAGGGAAGATCCCACAGGCGCAAAGCGCCAAGGAGGATCCCCGTCACGCCCGCGGAAAGCGAGTTCCTGGAGCGGAAATCAACAGCCAAATTTAACAGAGCCATCTTTTTAAAAAACTTTATAAATTATATTGCAATCATTTATTTATCGTGTTATATTAAATCTCGTCCTCTTCGAGAGAGTCAAAACAACGAAAAAAGAAATTAAAAAAGTCGTTGACTTTGAGAGGTAAGGTATGATAAATTAATGAAGTCGCTTTTGAGCGATTGATTTAAAAAAGTAAAATGAGTACTTGTGGATTACAAGGAAAATAAAACATTGCTCTTTGAAAACTAAACA